>NZ_JBVOOL010000028.1:0-76060 GCF_055664045.1 Kitasatospora sp. NPDC023385
CTGGACCCTCACCCCCACCACCGCATAACGACAGAGGGGCATCCCCACCCGGGGACACCCCTCCACCAACAACAAGATCTTCAGGAGACTTCTAGGCACGCCGGCCGCGGCTGCGGCACTGGCTCCGCCAGTCACACGGCCAGTGGCTCCGCCCGTCGCCCCACCGGTCACACCGGCAGGGGCTCCGCCAGGAACGGCGCCACCGCGGCGACGAACTCCTCGGGCCGGGCACCGTGCACCAGGTGCCCGGCCTCGACGGTGACCAGGCGGCAGTCCGGGATCAGCCGGGCGAGTTCGGCGATCCGCTCCTGGGGGACGGAGCTGGCCGGGCCGCCCGCGACCGCCAGGGTGCGGGCGGTGATCCTCGCCAGCCCGTCCCGCCAGGCCGGGTCGGGGTTGTCCAACTGGGCCTTGACGGCCCGGACCATCGCCCAGTCGAAGTGGACGTCCTCGTCCGGGTCGTCCGGCACCGCACTGGCGGGGCGCGGGTACAGCGCGGGGATCTCCTCCAGGACCAGCCGGCCGATCCGCCGCGGTGCGGCCTGGGCGAGGAGGCAGGCGACGGCGCCGCCCATCGAGTGGCCGACGAGGTCGACGCGGTCCAGTCCGAGGGCGTCGAGGAAGGCCAGCACGTCGTCCCGCATCTCCTCCAGGCCGTACCGGGCGGGCCGGCCGCTGTCGCCGTGGCCGCGCAGGTCGAGGGCGTACACCCGGTGGCCGGGGGCGAGGTCGGGGAGCACGGTGTCCCAGTCGGAGGCGCGCTCGCCGAGGGCGTGCAGGAGCACCAGCGGCGGGCCGTCGGGGCATCCGCTCTCGCGGTAGGCGAGCACCGTCTCGGGCAGGTCCACGGTCTTTACGTCGATCATGGTGACCACCGTACGCGCCGACGACCCGTCAGCGGACGGGTGTTCGCCCTCGGCTCAGCGCCGCGGGCTCGTCCTCGCGCTGCTCCCGGCCCGTGGCGCGGCCGGCCAGGACGGAGGCCAGGACGGCGAGTCCGGCCACCGCCGCGCACACCAGGCTCGTGGTGAGGTAGGCGGAGCGGTGCCCGCCGCCGCCGGCGGTCTGCCGCAGGTAGACGCCGGACAGCGCCGAGACGGCGACGGCTGCCGCGATCCGCTGCGCCATCTGCAGGATCGCCCCGCTCACCCCGGCCGCCTCGGCGGGTGCGTGGCGCAGCACGTAGGCCTGGTTGGTGGAGCCCATCAGACCGATCGAGGCGCCGCCGAGGAACTGCAGCAGCGCCAGCAGCCAGGGCAGCGCGGCGGCGGGCGCCCCGTGCGCGAGGAGTCCGCTCGCCAGCATGGTCAGCGCGGAGCCGGCCATGCCGACGGTGACGGTGCGTCGGCCGAAGCGCTGGACGACCCGCCAGGCCAGCGCCGAGGCGACGCCCATGGCCACGGCCGAGGGCAGCGCGACCAGCGCGGCGCCCATCGGGGACAGCCCGAGGCCGTCCTGGAGGAACATGGTCAGCACCAGCGAAGCCGCGAGCGAGGCGCCGAACTGGGCCATCGCCGTCGCCGTGCCGAGCGCGTACGGGGCGGAGCGGGTGAGCGCCGGGTGGATCAGCGGATGGCCGCCGGTGCGGGCGTAGCGCCGCTGCCACCAGGCGAGCGCGCCGAGCAGCAGGAGCGCCGCGACGGCGAAGGCCAGCCAGCCGGTCCAGCCGGGCGGCCGGACGAAGGGCAGCATCAGGGCGAGGGTGAGCGCGCCGACCAGCAGCAGGCCGACCAGGTCGAGGTCGGCGTGCCTGGTCCTGGGGCGGGGCCTGGGGAGGTGGCGGGCCGCCAGGGCGACGGTGGCCAGGCCGAAGGGCACGTTGAGCAGGAAGGTGAGTCGCCAGCCGTGCTCGGGGCCCGCCGCCGCGAGCACCGCGCCGCCGATCGGCGGTCCGAGGGCGAAGGCCAGGCCGCCGGTGACGGCGTACATGCCGAGGGCGCGGGCCCGGAGTTGGCCCTCGAAGACGTCCTGGAGGGTGCCGATCATCTGGGAGTTGACCAGGCCCGCGCCCGCGCCCTGGAGCAGCCGGGCGGCGATCAGCACCCCGGGCTCGGTGGCGGTCGCGGAGACCAGGCTGACCAGGGTGAAGAGGGCGAGCCCGGTGACGAAGTACCACTTGCGGCCCTTGACGTCGCCGAGCCGGCCGCCGGGGATCAGCGCGAGGCCGAAGGCCAGCGAGTAGCCCGCCACGATCCACTGGAGGTCGGCGGGCCGGGCGTGCAGGCTCTCCCGCAGGGCGGGGACGGAGGTGTTGAGGACGGACTGGTCGAGCAGGGTGGTGAAACCGCCCGCGACGCAGACCAGCAGGACGCGGCGCCCGGCGGCGTCGAAGCGCTCCTTCGTCATCGGGCCGGTGGCGGCGCTCACTGCTCGACCACCACCAGCGCGTATCGGGCCTCGCCGGGGCCGAGGCTGCGGAAGCGGCTCGCCCCGGAGACGTAGCGCAGGCAGTCGCCGGGGCAGAGCCGCTGCGCCTCGCCGTCCACGGTCAGCTCCAACCGCCCTTCGAACAGCCAGAGGTGGTGCTCCCGGCCGGGCACGCAGACCCGGTCGTAGGCGATGTCGGCGCCGGCCGGCAGCCGGCCCTCGACGATCTCCGCCCGCAGCGAGCCGTGCGGCGGCGAGACCGACCGGCGGACGAACCCGGTCGTCCCGTCCCGCCACACCTGCTGCTCCCCGGCCCGCACCAGCGGCGCCGGGCCCGCCTCCACCTCCGCGAGCAGCCGCGACATCGTCCGCCCGTACACGGCGCACAGTCGGCCGAGCAGCGCGGCCGTCGGGCTGACCTCCGCCCGCTCCACCCGCGACAGCGTCGACCGGCTGACCTCCGCCTGTCGCGCCAACTCCTCCAGCGTCCAGCCGCGTTCGAGCCTCAGCTCGGCGAGCCGCTGTGCCAGCCGCTCGTCGGCGGCCGTGTCGATTCCCATATTCGCGATGCTATCCCGGATACGGGAATCGTTCGCCGGAATTTCGGCGGCACCCCGACCGGGCCGTCCGGTCGCGTGTCCGGCGGCCCGTGCGGCCCTCCGTGCAGCCCTCCGTGCAGCCCTCCGTACGGCCCTCCGTCCGCCGGGCCCGGACGGCGGGGATCTTTGTGGCTTCCGCCAGTACGACGCCCTGCCGGCCGTGGGGTTGACTGCCCGACAGAGGCTGCGGCGCACCGGGGAGTTCCCTCCGGGCGGAGCCGCAGCCACGGCCGCGACGGGAGGACCACACGGTGGGTGTGCAGCAGTACGACGAGATCGGTGAGGCGTTCGAGGGGTTCAAGTCCCTGCCGTTGATGCGGTACGGCGAGGTGCCGAGCTTCCTGGGCATGGTCGGGGACGTCAGCGGAAGGTCGGTCCTCGACCTGGCCTGCGGCACCGGCTTCTACAGCAGGGAGCTCAAGCGGCGCGGCGCCACGGACGTCCTCGGGGTCGACATCTCCGTCGAGATGGTCGCCGCGGCCCGGGAGTTCGAGCGGCGCGAGCCGATGGGCGTGCGGTACGAGGTCGGGGACGTCGCCGAACTGCGGCCCTTCGCCCGGCGCTTCGACGTCGCACTGGGCGTGCAGTGCCTCAACTACGCCGAGGACATCGCGACGATGGAGCGGATGTGCCGCGCCGTCCACCGGAGCCTGGTGCCGGGCGGGGAGTTCTTCGTGCTCGCCCAGAACCCCGACTACCGGTTCGACTGTCCGTCCCTGGAGGCGTACGGGTTCCGCTGCGAGCCGACCGGCGAGGAGGTCGAGACGGGCCCGCGGGTGCGGATCACCGCCCTCCTCGACCCGCAGCCGATCAGCATCGTCACCACCGCCCCGCGCCGCGAGGTCCTCGAGGGCAGCCTGCGGGCGGCCGGGTTCGGCGAGTTGGAGTGGGTGCCGCTGCAGGTGTCCGAGGCCGGCTTCCGCGCGTTCGGTGCGGACTTCTGGGCGGACCTGTTCGCGCACCCCCCGCTGGAGTTGCTGCGCTGCCGCGCCTGACGACCGGTCGGGCACTCCGGCGACACGACCGTCCCCCGTGCGGAACCGGCCCTCCAGCCCAGGAGTCTCCTGACTGGGGAGGGCTCGGCCCCGGCGCGCCACTGATCATATGATGTGCGGCGAATCGCGGCCGGTCAGCGGCCGCAGGGCGAGGGGGACGATCGTGTTCGGCATCATCCGACCGTGTAGGCACCGGCTGTCCGAACGGTTGCAGACCTCCTGGATGGCCCACCTGTGCGGGCTCTGCCTCGCACTGCGCGACGACCACGGACAGCTCGCCAGGACCGCCACCAACTACGACGGCCTGATCATCTCCGTCCTGGTCGAGGCCCAAGCCGCCCGGGAGGACTCCTCCTGGCGGCGCACCGCCGGGCCCTGCCCGCTGCGCGGCATGCGGACCGCCTCCGTCGCCAAGGGCGAGGGCGCCCGGCTCGCCGCCGCCGTCTCGCTCACCCTCGCCTCGGTGAAGATCCGCGACCACGTCGAGGACCGCGACGGCGTCTTCGCCCGCCGGCCCGTCGCCGCCGGGGCCCGCGCGGTCACCCGGCGCTGGGACCGGCGGAGCGCGGGCAGCGCCTCGGCCGTCGGCTTCGACACCGGCGTCCTACTCGAAGCGGCCTCCCGGCAGGGCGGACTGGAACGATCGCTGCGGCCCGGCGGATCCGTCCTGCTGGTCACCGAGCCCACCGAGACCGCCACCTCCGCCGCCTTCGCCCACACCGCCGTGATCGCCGGACGCCCCGGCAACGCCGCCCCGCTCGCCGAGGCCGGGCGACTGTTCGGCCGTCTCGCCCACCTCCTCGACGCCGCCGAGGACCAGGCCGCCGACGCCGCCTCCGGCGCCTGGAACCCGCTGACCGCCACCGGCACCGACCGCGCCGAGGCCGAACGGCTCTGCCGCGACGCCGTCCACGGCATCCGGCTCGCACTGCGCGAGGCCGAACTGACCGACCGCGCGCTCGTCCACGTCCTGCTCGCACACGACACGGAGCGCGCCGTGGACCGGGTCTTCGGAGCCCGGCACGCGGCCGAGTGCCGCACGACGGGCGCCGCGCACGGCCCCGGGGGCGAGCACCCGCATGACGCGCCGCCGCGCCAGGCGCCGCCCGGCCAGCACCCGGGCCAGGCGACGATCCCCCCGTGGGTGCCGCAGGGCCCCGGCTTCACCCCGCCCGGCGCGAAGCCGCCGCGCCCGCGCAACCTGCTCGCCGGGTGCGCGGTGTGGGCGCTGATGGCCTGCACCTGCCAGCTGCTCTGCTGCGACCACAACGACCCGTTCAGCCGCCAGCGCCGCGAGGGCTTCTGCCAGCGGAACGACTGCTGCGACTGCTGCGACCCGAGCTGCGGCGACTGCTGCCAGTGCTGCCAGTGCTGCGACGGGTGCGACTGCTGCAGTGGCTGCGACTGCGGGTGCGACTGCTGACGTCGCGTCAGTGTCGCTGGGCCGTCGGCGCTTCAGGCCCGTCACCGCTGCGGGTCCGTCACCGCCTCCCGATCCGCCACCAGCGATTGCTCCAACCTCGCCAGCAACTGCCGGAACCTGTCGGCGTCCTGCTCCGTCATCCGCCCCTCGGGCACCGTTCCCGACCGCTCGGCCACTCCGTCGTCCATGCCCCGACCCTAGGCGGAGACGATCAATGCCCGATAAACGCACCGGGCGCAGCCGTCACGGGCGCACCATCCGCACCGCGCACCGCTTGGCGGGTCCGGGAGTCGGTGGTTCAATGCGTATCGTTAGGAAGGTTTCCTAACGTGCAGTCAAAGGCCGGAGCACGCCCCCCTCCCACCGAGAGGACGACTTCCCCATGGGCCGTAGCACCACCAGGACACTGATCGCCGGGGCGGCGCTCGTCGCCCTCATGCTGCCGCTCGCCTCCGCGCCTGCGGACGCCACCGGACCCGCCGGCGGACCCACCACCCGACCCTCTGCCGGACCCGCTGCCGACCACCCCCGCCAGGCCGCCTTCCAGCACCCCGGCGTACTGGTCGGCGCCCAGCAGATCGCCTTCGCCAAGAGCAAGGTCGACGCCGGCACCGAGCCCTGGAAGTCCGCGTACGCCGACCTGCTGGCGAGCAAGTACGCCTCGCCGGGCTGGAAGCCCAAACCGCGCGCGACCGTCGAGTGCGGCTCCAGCTCGAACCCGAACAACGGCTGCTCCGACGAACGCGACGACTCGATGGCCGCGTACGCCCAGGCCCTGCAGTGGGTGCTGACCCGCGACACCCGCCACGCCGAGAAGGCGATCCAGATCATGGACGCCTGGTCGGCCGTCATCAAGGAGCACACCAACAGCAACGCCCCGCTGCAGACCGGCTGGGCGGGCAACAACTGGGCCCGCGCCGCCGAACTGGTCCGCCACACCGGTGCGGGCTGGCCGACCGCCTCGGCGAACCGCTTCGCCACCATGCTGCGCACCGTCTACGTGCCGGAGCTCACCCCCGGCAGCCCGCGCAAGAACGGCAACTGGGAACTGATCCAGACCGACGCCCTGATGGGCATCGCGGTCTTCCTGGACGACCACGGCCTCTTCGACCAGGCCGCCGACCTGTGGCGCAAGCGCCTGCCCGCGTACGTCTACCTCTCCACCGACGGCGCACTCCCGGTGCCGCCGCCGCGTGCCGGGATCGCGGGCCGGTCGGCGCTGGTCACGTACTGGAACGGCCAGTCCACCTTCGTGGACGGGCTGGCGCAGGAGACCTGCCGGGACTTCGGCCACACCGGCTGGGGTTTGGAAGCGGCCGCCCAGACTGCGGAGACCGCCCGGCTGCAGGGCCTCGACCTGTGGGGCGAGGGGCGCCAACGGCTGGTCAGGGCACTGGAGTTCCACACCGCGTACGAGAACGGCGCGAAGGTGCCCGACTGGCTGTGCGGGGGCTCGGTGAAGACCGGCCTCGGCCCCGCCGTGCAGCTCGCGTACGACGAGTACCACCTGCGCGAGGGCATCGCGATGCCGCAGACCGAGAAGTACGTGGCCGCCCACAGCCCGTTCGGGGCGGACTACTTCATCGGCTGGGAGACGCTGACCCACACCGACGCGCCCTGAGCGGTGACTGCTCCGGCTCCTCACCGAGGCCAGCCTTCCGTCCGCAGAGCAGGCGTTCCGGGAACCACGCCCCCTGACCGTGACTATCCGGCCGGCGCGGCGTCCAGCAGCAGCCGGGCGGCGTCCTTGGCGTCGACGGCGGCCGTCGGGTCGCCGTGGACGGCGGCGGTGGTGATGGCACCCTCGGCGAGCAGCGTCAGGTGGACGGCCGTGGCGGGCGGGGCGCCGGCGGCCTCGGCCAGGCCCGCGAGGTAGCCGCCGAACTGCTCCTTGTGGTGCCGGGCGGCGGCCACGACGGCCGGCGTGGTGGCGCCCAGTTCGCCGAGGGAGTTGACGAACGCGCAGCCCCGGAAGCCCGGTTCGGCGAACCACCGGCCGAGCCAGTCGAACACCGCGAGCACCTGCTCCCGGGGCGTGCCGCCGGTGCGCGAGACGTACACGGCGAGACTCGCCCGCCAGCGGCCGTCGCGGCGCAGCAGGTAGGCCTCGACCAGGTCGCTCTTGGACGGGAAGTGCTGGTACAAGCGGCGCATCGTCATGCCGGAGGCGGCTCGGACGGCGTCCATGCCGACCGACTGGATGCCCTGCCCGTAGAACAGTTCCTCGGCCGCGTCGAGGATGCGGGCCCGCGGGTCTTCGTGCTCCATCTGCCGTGCCCTTTGCGCGAGAACGATAGTTCTCCTATCGTAGCCAGCGAAGTGAGAACGCTCGTTCTCACGAGCGGAACGCCCATTCCCGAGGAGTCCACGCATGGCCGAACAGCGCGACGGACAGCGCCCGCCCCTGCCCCCGTTCACCGAGCAGACCGCCCGGCAGAAGGTCCGGGCCGCCGAGGACGCCTGGAACACCCGCGACCCGAAGCGCGTCGCCCTCGCGTACACGCCCGACAGCCGCTGGCGCAACCGCGCCGAGTTCCTCACCGGCCGCGAGGCGATCGCCGACTTCCTCACCCGCAAGTGGCGCCGCGAACTCGACTACCGCCTGATCAAGGAGCTCTGGGCCTACGACGGCGACCGGATCGCCGTCCGCTTCGCCTACGAGTGGCACGACGACGGCCGGTGGTACCGCTCCTACGGCAACGAGAACTGGGAGTTCGCCCCGGACGGCCTGATGGCCCGGCGGCATGCCTCCATCAACGACCTGCCGATCGCCCCCGGGGAGCGCCTGTTCCACTGGCCGCCCGGCCGCCGCCCCGACGACCACCCGGGGCTCACCGAGCTCGGCCTCTGACGACCACACCGGGGACGGACCGGCGGACCCGGCGGACCGGGAACACAGGGGCTGGCCCGCCGGGTCGACCCCGTCAGCGGGCGGCGGGACGCTGCTTCTCCGCCTCCTGGACCAGCATCACCTTCCGCAGCAGCCCGGACAGCACCCGCCGTTCCTCCTCCGACAGCACGCCCAGCAGCCGCCACTCCTCGCGGCCGACCACGTCGAGGGCTTCCTGCCAGGCGGCACGCCCGGCGTCCGTGAGGACGATGTCGACCTTCCGGCGGTCCTCCGTCGAGGGGGTGCGCACGACAAAGCCCCGCCGCTCCAGGGCCTCCAGCCGGCCGCTGATCGACGCCGGGGCGAGGTTGAGGTCGGCGCGGAGGTCGGAGGGGGCGGCGTGGCCTCCCCGGCCGGCGAGGACGCGCTCACCACCGACGTCGTCCGGGCCGTCGCCCAGGTGCTCGTCGGCCTGGAACTGCTCGGCGGGCACCCCGGCCTGACACCCATCGCGATCGCCTCGGCCGTCGGAGGCATCGCCTCCGCCTTCGCCATGCCCACCGCCTCGCCGCTGATCGCGGCCGTCGTCCCGAGCGAGACGCGGCTACGGGCCAACGCGCTGCTCGGCACCGCCACCGGCGCCGCCCGCCTCGGCGGCCCGGCCCTCGCCGGAGTACTGGTGTACACCGCCGGGCCCGGCTGGGCGTTCGTCCTGGACGGCGCGTCGTTCGTGCTGAGCGCGGCGCTGCTCACCCGGCTCACCGTCCGGCGCGCCCCCGTCGACCACGCTCCTGTCAGCCACGCCCCCGGCAGTGACGATCCCGACGCCCACGCCCCCACCGGACCGCGCTCGCTGCGCCGGGACCTCGCCGAGGGCTGGAGCGAAGTGCGCTCCCGCGACTGGTACTGGACCAGCCTGATCGCCCACGGGGTGTGGAACGGCGCGAGCGCGGTGCTGCTCACCCTCGGGCCGCTGATCGCCGCCACCCGCCTGGGCGGCGACGGCGCCTGGGTCGCGCTGACCCAGGCCGGGGCGATCGGCCTGCTGGTCGGCTCGTTGCTCGCCGGGCGGCTCCGGCCGCGCCGCCCGGTGCTGGTCGGCAACCTCGCTCTGGCGCTGTACGGGCTGCCGCTGCTCGCTCTCGCCGTCCCGACGCCTGCGCCGGTCGCCGTGGCCGCGCAGGCGGTGGCGATGGCCGGACTGGGCTTCCTGAACCCGGTGTGGCAGACGGTGGTCCAGCAGGACATCCCGGCCGGGGCGCTGGCCCGGGTCACCTCGTACGACTGGCTGCTCTCGCTGGCCGCCGCCCCGCTCGGGTACGTCCTGGCGCCGCTGGCCGCCGACGCCTGGGGCAGCCGGGTGCCGCTGCTGGCGGCCGCCGCGCTGGTGACGCTGGTCTGCGCGGGCACGGCGGCGGTGCCCGGGGTCCGCCGCCACGGCGCGCGGCCCGCCACCGCCCCCGAACCCGCAGCCGTACCCGCCGCAGCACCCGCCGCAGCACCCGCCGCAGCACCCGCCGCAGCACCCGCCGCAGCACCCGCCGCAGCACCCGGGCCGGTGGCCGAGCGGCCACCGGCCCGGGCTCAGGCGCGGGCTCGGGTCAAGCCCTGATCGCTGCGGCTCAGTTCCAGATGCCGGTGATGTCACTCGCGGAGGCCGCGTTGCCCGCGTGGCCGGTCGCCCCGGCCAGGTCCTCCACGGTGCGCAGCACGCTGTAGTGGTTGTAGGTGGTGGCGGAGCTGCTGCCGGGCGTCACGTGGGCGCCGTAGACGACGGTCGGGATCCGGTTGCCGGACAGCTTGTTGTCCTCGTCGAAGGTGACGATCAGCAGGCTGTTGTGGCTCTGCGCCCAGGTGGCGTAGGCGCCGAGGTTGTTCTTGACCCAGGTGTCGCCGGTGCCGACCGAGCAGTCGTGCATGTCGCTGCAGAGGTTCGGCACGACGAAGGAGACGTTCGGCAGGGTGCTGTAGTCGGTCGGGAACTGCGCGAAGGTCTTGGCCGAGCTGAGCGGCACGTTGCCGAAGCCGAACCACGGGTTGTGCTTCTGCGCGTAGTTGCCGCTGCTGCAGACGGTGCTGCCCTGGCTGGGCAGGGACTCGTTGTAGCTGGCCCAGGTCTTGCCGGCGGCGATGACCTCGGAGGCGAGGTTGGCGCTCTGGAAGCCCCCGACCGTCACGCAGCTGTCGTCGACGCGGCCCTGGGTGGAGCCTGAGAACAGCGCGTAGTAGTTCGGCTCGCTGGGGTGGGTGATGCCGTAGGACTGGGTGAGGTTGGCGCCGCCCGCCTTCAGCGTGTTGAGGTACGGGGCGCTGCTGCTGCCGATGACCTGGGTGTAGGCGTGGTTCTCCATCACCACGACCACGATGTGGTCGGGCGTGGGCAGGGTGGCCGCCTGGGCGGTGGAGGCGGTCGCCGCCCACAGGCCGGCGGAGGCGGCGACGAGGGCGACGGCGGAGCCGATCGCGGTCGCCGTGCGGCGGGAGCGGGGGTTCAGGGGCTTCGTGGACGAAGTCATGACAAGTCCTAGGGTAGAGAACGGCCCGGTGGGCTGCTCGGGGACGGGTCGGAGACGGTCGGATCAGGACGGTCAGGCAGGAGACGCGCTGCGCCGCCGCCCTAGTAGGGCGTGCCGTTGGCGAAGTCGCCGGCGACGGTGGACTCGATCGTGCCGACCACCCCGGCGTCGGTGGTGATCAGGCCCAGCTCGCGGTTGTGGTTCAGCGAGTTGTCGGAGAAGTTCTCCGAACCGGCGAACGCCTTGGCCGCCGCCGTCCCGTAGTCGGCGACGATCACCTTGGCGTGGACGTACAGGCCGGTGGTCGAGGAGTAGGTGGCGACCCTGCCGCCGGCCGAGGTCACCTGGTCGAAGGAGTCGGCGTACGAGCCCGGGTCCATGCCGACCACGCGCACGGTGACGCCGCGCGCGGCCGCCGCCGCGACGGCGTCCACCAGCGCCGGGTCGCCGAACTCCAGCTGCTCCAGGTCGAGGCTGGTCCGCGCGCCGTTGATCAGGGCCAGCAGCCGGGACTGCGAGTCGGTGGGCGACCAGACCAGGTTGTCGCCGTCGGTGGGCGTGATCGCGGTCTTGGCGTAGTCGGCGGCGAAGACCCGCTCGATCGCGGCGACGTCGTTGGCGTCGGTGTCGACGACGCCGTAGTCGCGGTCGTTCGCGTAGTAGCCGGAGTCCAGGTTGCCGGTCATGATCAGCGACGTGGCGCCGTCCACGGTGACGGTCTTCTGGTGGGTGTAGACGAACGCCGAGGAGGAGTACGTCACACCGGCCCCGGCGGCCCGGAGCGTCGAGTAGGCCGAGCCGTTGACCGAGGTGTGCGCACCGTCCAGGATCACCCGGACCTTGACGCCCGCCCGCTGACGGGCGACCAGGGCGTTGACGGCGGGGGTGTCGCGCAGCTCGTACATGGTGACGTCGACGGACCGGGTCGCGGAGTTGATGAGGTTGTAGACGACGGTGTGGTCCTGGTCGGGGAAGACGACCGCCGTGTACGTGCCGGAGGCCGTGGTGGCGGCGTGGGCGTTCGCGGCCGGCGGTATCAGGGCGGCGGTGGCGAGCAGCAGGGCGCCGGCGCGGCGCGTCAGGGAGGCCAGGGGCATGGGGAAGCTCCATGGTCGGCGACGGGAAGCTGGTGGGGCGGCGGGGAAGCCGGTGCGGGGCGCTGTGAGGGAACGTGCGGGGAGCGGCCCGAACAGCATGGGCTGCGGCCGTCGACGCGGGTAGACGACAGCAGGTAAAACCTTGGCCCCGGAGCGGGAAACGAACGGTGCGGCCGTCGGGCCGGCGCACGCAACGGACGATGCGGGCGAATCGGTTCACGTTGCCATCGGCCGCCCCGGACGGTGATAGTGATCTTCCATCGACGCGGTCCGACGCCGCGTCAGCTCACGAGAGAACCGAGGATCATGGCGAAGATCAGCCTTCTGCGTCCGCTCGCGGTGGCCGCCGCGGGAGTCGTGCTGGTGGCGACCGGTGCCACCCAGGCCGTGGCCGCCGGCCAGAGCGCCGCCGCCGCGCCCGCCTCCGACATCGCCGGCGTGCTCGCCGCCCTGCAGGCCACCACGGGCGCCGGCGCCCCCGGCGCCTTCGCGGTGATCCGCAACCACGGCGACCAGGAGGACGCCCGCTCGCTGACCGTCGGCAAGGCCGACCTCGACGGGACTCCGATGAACTCCTCGTGGAGGTTCCGGGTCGGCAGCAACAGCAAGATGTTCACCTCCGTTCTCGTGATGCAGCTGGCGGAGGAGGGCCGGATCGACCTCGACAAGCCCCTGCGCGACTACCTGCCGGACGGCACCCTGCCGGACGACTGGACGATGACGGGCCGCCAGGTCATGGAGCACCGGGCGGGCATCTACGACCACACCAACGACCTGCTGGAGCAGGCCGGCGAGGAGACCACCAGCGCGTTCGAGGCGCGCATCCGCACCAAGGCGTACGACCCGCGCGACCTGGTGGCGATGTCGGTCAAGCACGGCGTGCAGTACACCCCCGGCAGCCGCTACTCGTACTCCAACACCGACTTCGTGCTGCTGGGCCTGGCGGTCGAGAACCTCACCGGCCGGCCGTACCCGGAGGTGCTGAACGACCGGATCATCCGGCCGCTCGGCCTGCGCAAGACCTCCTTCGTGGTGCCCGACCAGAAGATCCGCGGCGCCCACGTCACCGGCTACCTCACCAACGACGACCGCAGCAAGCCCCTGCTGGACTCCACCGAGCAGACCGGCTCCTGGGTGTGGAGCGCCGGGGCCGTCATCTCCAGCGCCGAGGACCTCGACCGCTTCCTCTCCGCCCTGGTGGCCGGCAGCTCCGGCGGGCTGGTCTCGGACGCGTCGCTGCAGCAGATGACCGCCGCCCTGCCCACGCCCACCGCGAAGATCTCGTACGGCCTGGGCCTGCGCCGCATCTCGCTCTCCTGCGGGGACGTGTTCGGCCACGGCGGCATCGTGCAGGGCTACCAGACCCAGTCGTTCGCGACCCCGGACGGGCGGCGCAGCGTGGTGGTCTTCGCCAACGCTTCCAACAACGGCGCGGTCACCCAGGGCCTGATGAACGCGCTGGAGCCGGCCTTCTGCGGCAAGAAGCCGGCGGTCGCGCCGCGCACGGCCTTCGCGCCGGGTGCGGACGTCCGGAGCACGGGCACCGCGGACGAGTCGGCCGTCCCGGACCAGCTGCCCGTGGTGGAGGACACCCGGATCTGATCCGCGATCCCCGCACGTGCGTGCCCGCTCCCGGCCCGGCCGGCGGCGGGCACGCGTGCGTCAGTGCCTCGGCGGCGCCGGCCGGGGGCCGTCCGCGCTCAGGTCGGTGAGCGCCTCGGTGAGCAGTTCGCGGGCCTCCTCGGCCCGGCCCTGCTCGATCAGCGCGGTGCCGAGCTCGGTCAGGGTCTTGGTCATGCTGTCCGGCCGGCCGACCGCCTCGTAGTGCACCAGCGCCTGCCGGTAGGCCTTCTCGGCGGCCGGCCAGCGCCGCAACGCCGCGCGGTCCAGGCCGAGTTCGTGCGCGGTCATGGCCGCCAGCAGGTGCATCAGCGGCGAGGACCAGCGGTCCACCAGCTCCAGGGCGCCGGCCAGTGCCCGCCGGCGGGTGTCCACCGCCTCCTCGGCCTGGCCGGACTCGCGCAGGCAGTTGGCGGCGCCGCGCAGGGTGACCAGCCGGCCGATCATGGCCGGGCGGCTGTCCACCTCGGCGAAGGCGTCCGCCGCCCGGTGGAAGGCGTCGATCGCCTCCTGGTAGCGGCGCAGGTAGCGCAGCCCGGCGGCGAGGTAGGTGAGCGCCCAGCCCTGCTGCTCCCGGTCACCGACCTCCTTCGCCAACTCCAGCCCCTCGGCGGCGAGTTCGATGCCACGCCGGTAGCGGTGCAGGCAGGTGACGTACGTCCAGGCCAGGTAGTTGACGTGCACCGCCTCGGCCCGCCGGTCGCCGAGCGCGCGGGCCGCGTCCACCGAGAGCTGGAACACCTCCGCCCAGGTGCCCCAGCTCAGCAGCCGGTCGGAGAACCAGTGCATGGCCTCGGCGGTGTCGACCACCTCCTGGTACCGGCCGGCCCGCTGCGCCTGGTGCAGGGCGGCCAGCCACTCCGGGTGCTCGTACTCCAGCCAGCGCGCCGCCTCGGTGAGGCGCTCGGGCCCGGCGCCGGCGGCGTCGGCGTCGTCCTGCTCGCGCTCAGGGTCGAACCGCAGCCCGTAGGCCGCCGCCCGGCCGAGGATCCAGCGCCCGGCCGCGGCCTTGGCGTCGGCCAGTTCCTCCGGTGTCTCGTCGGCGGCCAGCCGCTCGCCCGCGTAGAGCCGCACCAGGTCGTGCAGGCGGTAGCGGTCCGGGGTGGCCGGCTGCACCAGGCCGGCGTCGACGAGCTGCTCGAGGACCAGCTCGGTCCGGGCCGCCGACCGGCCCGCGTAGGCCGCGGCGACGGCCGCCGTGAAGTCCGCCCCCGCCGTCAGCGCGCAGCGCCGCAGGACCAGTTGGGACTCGGCGGGCAGCCGCCGGTAGGACAGTTCGAAGGCCGGGCGGACGGCCAGGTCGCCGGTCTCCAGCAGGTCCAGGCGGTTCTCCTCGGCGGCGAGCTGGCGCACCAGGTGGGCGACCGGCTGCTGCGGCCGGGCGACCAGCCGCTGCCCGGCGATCCGCAGCGCCAGCGGCAGGTAGCCGCAGAGCCGGGCCAGTTCGGCGGTGGCGTCGGGCGCCGCCTCGACCCGCTCGCGGCCGGCGATCCGGGCCAGCAGTCCGGCCGCCTCGGCCGGGGCGAGCACGTCCAGGCTCAGCCGGTGCACCGACTCCAGGCCGGGCAGCACGCTGCGGCTGGTCACGATGGTCACGGCCGGACCGGAGCCCGGCAGCAGCGGGCGCACCTGGCTTTCGTCGGCGGCGTTGTCCAGCACCAGGACCAGCCGCCGCTCGCGCACCAGGGCCCGGTAGAGGCCCGCCCGCTCCTCCGTCCCGGCGGGCACCGCGGCGTCCGCGACCCCGAGGGCGCGCAGCACCTGGCCGAGCGCGTCGCGCGCGGTCAGCGGCTGCGGGGACATCCCGCCGAGGTCGAGGGAGAGCTGGCCGTCGGGGAAGCGCGGGGTCAGGGTGTGGGCGGCGTGCAGGGCGAACGCCGTCTTGCCGAGGCCGGGTTGACCGCTGATCAGCACCACGCGGGGGTGGGTGGGGCAGTCGTCCGAGGCGAGGCCGGCGAGCGCGGCCAGGGCGTCGTCGCGGGCGGTGAAGTCGGCGATGTCGCGCGGCAGGGCGAGGGCGCTCTGGCCGGCGCCGGCGGGCGGCTCGGGCAGCGGATCCCGGGGCGCGGCCTGGGCCGGCGCCGGGGCCTGGCCCGGCCGGACGCCGCGCGGGCGCCCGCACTGCGCGGCCCGGTCCAGCGCGTCGCCCTGCGGCCCGTCCAGCCCGAGGGCGCCGGCCAGTGCGCGGACGGTGCGGCGCTGCGGTCCGCGGGTCCGGCCGCGCTCCATGTCCCCGAGGGCGCGCAGGCTGACTCCGGCGGCCGCGGCGAGCTCCTCCTGGGTCAGGCCGGACGCGACCCGGTGTCCGGTCAGCAGGCGGCTGAACTCGCCCGTGTCCGTGCCCGCCTCGGTGCCGCCGCCAGCCGTCATGCCCCGCCCCCGCTCCGTCGGTCCCGCCAGTTCCGCACTTCTGCCTGGAACCGTGTCCGGCAGACCGTGCCAGGCAGAAGTATGCCGCGCCGGAGGAATTCTTCGTACTCGGCTCCTGGTGAACGCTACCGCCCAGCTCAGACGTAGTGACGAAGTGTCGGGTGCAGCGGTGGCGGGAGGGGCACGCCGGGTCGCGCCGGACAGAACTGCCGATAGTTCCGCCTGCGGTTCCGCCGGCAGTCAGCAGTTTCCCAGCTCGCCCGGCCCCTCGACGGGTGCGGCGGTACGCACGGCCGGCGGTAGGCGCGGGGCGGCCGCCGGCGGTCCGCCGCCGGGTCAGCAGCTCCCCGCCACCAGCGTCTGCGCCTGCTGCCGCGCCTCGGCGCCCTCCACGCTGCGGCCCAGCTCGCACAGCAGGTCGGCGAGCAGGCCGTGCGAGCGGGCTTCCAGCGCCGGGTCGCCGACGGTGCGGCCCAGGGCGACGGCGAGCCGGGCCGAGGAGAGGGCGGCGTCGCGGCGGCCGAGCGCGTGCAGGGCGCGGGCCCGGCTGTGGGCGGCGAGGACGGCCTCCGCCCCGCCGGCACCGGCGGTGGCGGCCCGGACGGCCTCGTCGGCGTGGGCGAGGGCCGGCCCGGCGTCGCCGGCGAGGACCAGGGCGTCGGCGAGGTCGGTGAGCGAGCGGACCAGCAGGTGGCCGGTGGCGGGAGTACGGGCGGCGGCCGCCAGGTCGGTCAGCAGGGGCAGCGCCCGCTCGTAGCGTCCGGCGCGCACCAGCGCGGCGGCCACCCGGCTGCGGCACTGGTGGCGCAGCGCCGGGTCGCCGGCCCGGTCGGCCGCCGCGACGGCGCGGTCCAGGTGCTCGGCCGCGGTGCGGTGCGCCGCGCGGGCGACGTGCAGGACGGCGAGGTCGGTGCCGAGCCGGGCGACGGCCGCCTCGTCGCCGTCCGCGCGCGCGGCGCTCAGCCCGGCCTCGACGACGGCCCGCCAGTGGGTCCGTTCGTGGCCGGTGGTCTCGTACAGCAGGCCGATGCGGTGGGCGAGCTGCCAGGACTGCGCCGTCCGCCCGTACTGCTCGGCGCGGACCACGACGGCCCGCAGCGCGCTCTCCTCGCGGCGGAACCAGGCCGCCGCCCGCTCGCCGCCGCCGGCCGCCGGGCTCTCGGCCGTCCAGTCCGCGGTGGCCTCCAGGTAGTGCGCGATCAGCCGGTCGAGGGCGTCGAACCGTTCGTCGCAGCTGAGTTCGGCGGCCTGCCGGGCGGCGTGGCGGCGCACCAGCTCGCGCCGGGTGTAGCGGCCGGGGGCCGCCTCCTCCAGCAGGTGGACGGCGTCCAGCCCGGCCAGCAGGGTGCGGGTGGTGGCGGGCGGGAGGTCGGCGAGGGCGGCGGCGGTGGCGGTGTCGATCACCGCGCCGGGGTGCAGGCCGAGCAGGGTGAACAGCCGGGCGGCGGCGGGCCGCAGCGTCCGGTACGTCCGGTCCAGCGCGGTGGTGAGGCCGATCGGGCCGCGTGCGGTGCCGGCGCCGGTGCCGGAGAGGGCGGCCAATCCGGTCTCCTCGTCGGCGAGTTCGCGGACGAGGTCGCCCGGGGACCAGTCGGGTCGGGCGGCCAGCCGGGCGGCGGCCAGGCGCAGTGCGAGCGGCAGCCGGTCGCACCGCTCGGCGAGTTCGGCGAGTTCGGCGACGGCCTCGCGGTCGTCGCCCGTCCGGTCCGGGCCGAGGGTGCGGGCGAGCAGCGCGGCGGCGTCCTCGGCGGTGAGCACGCCCAGCGGGAGCGGGACGCCGCCCGCGCGGACCAGCAGGGGGCGCAGCCGGCTCCGGCTGGTGACGACGGTGACGGGCGCCGGTGCCTCCCCGCCGCGCTCGGAGCCGTCCACCCGCCTGGGGCCGCCCGCGGGGTCCGTCAGCGGCGGGTCGGGCAGCAGCGGGGCGATTTGCTCGTACGAGGCGGCGTCGTCCAGCACGACCAGCGTCCGCCGGCCGCGGAGCAGGTCGCGGTAGCGGCGGGAGCGCTCGTCGGTGGAGGCGGGCAGGGCGTCCGGGGCGACGCCGAGGGCGGTGAGGAACTCGGCCAGGACGTCGGCGGGTTCGCGCGGGCCGTCCGGGTCGAAGCCGCGCAGGTCGGCGCGGAGCACGCCGTCCGGGAAGTGCCCGGCGCCGCGCTGCGCCGCCCAGTGCCGGACCAGGGCGGTCTTGCCGACCCCCGCCGGACCGGTGACCAGGACCGGCCGGCCGGACCGAGCTGCGGGCAACGCCGCATCCAGCCCGGCGAGTTCGGCCGTCCGCCCGACGAACCGGCGGTCGGACGCGGCCGGCCGGGCGCTGAACAGGCCACCGGCGCGACGCAGTTCCGGCCCCGGCGGACCGGAGAGCCGGGCCACCGCCCGCTCGTACCGCTCCCGCGCCTCCGTGTGCCGCCCGCTCTGCTCCAGGCAGTGGACCAGCCGGGCGGCCAGCACCTGCCGGGACGGGTGGGCGTCGGCCGCCTCGGCCAGTTCGGCGACCGACTCGCCGCCCCGGCCCGCCCGGAGGAGCCCGTCGGCCAGCCGTTCCAGGGCGTGCAGCCGCAGATCGGTCAGGCCGGGGAGGATCCGCTCGCGCAGCAGCACGGAGCCGCAGTCGACGAGCGCGGGGCCGCGCCACAGGTCCAGCGCGGCGCGCAGCAGCGGCACCGCCGGGTCCTCCGGCGCCCCGCCGGCCCGGCCGGGGGGCTCGGGCCGCAGCACGCCCGCCTCCTCGCAGAGCCGTCCGAAGCGCAGCACGTCGACCCGGTCGGGCTCACCGGCCAGCACGTACCCGGACCCCCGGGTGCCCAACTCCAGGCCCGGCCCGTCCAGCAGTTGGCGCAGGGCCGCGACGTGCCCCTGCAGCGCGGCCCGCGCGGTGGGCGGTGCCGCGCCGTCCCAGACCAGCCCGATCAGCTCCTCGGTGGTCACCGCCTGGTTCAGCCGCACGGCGAGCGCGCTCAGCAGCGCCCGCCGTTTCGGGGCCGAGGGCGTCACGTCCCTGCCACCCTCCCGCCGCACGACCACCGGCCCGAGCAGATCGATGTGCACGCGCCCCTCGCCTTCCCCATCCGCGGGCCCCCCGAACCGTTCGAGGATAGGCCCGACCTGCCCGTTCACGCCGCGACCACCCGGTCGCCCCGGCCGGCCGCCGCGGGCCGCTCGCCGTGGGCGGGGCCGTGCCAGCGGACGCGGAGATTCGCACCGGCCGCGCATCCAGAGGCCGGGCCGGGGGCCGCCAACCGAAGCCCGGCCATGGCGAGTTCCTCCCCCGCCCCCGGCACCGGCCGCTCGAACCGGGCGTGCGGGCGCGTGCCGCGTCTCTCCGTCATGGCCGCACCGTATCGGACGGGTCCGACACGAAGGACCCGCCGCCTGCGGGGATCCCGGACCGGCACTGGCTCGGCCGGGCACCACACGCGACGGCGCAGGCACCACCCGGCCCGGCACGGGCAGCACGGGCGCGAGGCCCCGCGGCGGGCGCCGCAACCGCCGCCCGCCCCGCCCGCGTCCACCGAGGGCAGCGGCGGCGCCGTGTCACGGACCGGACGTATTCGCGCACTACACTGCTTCACCCCGAGGGCCGACCCTCGGGTCCGGCGTGGGGTGAGATGGGGGTACTGGTGCGGATTCGGCTGCTCGGCCCGGTGGAGTTGCGGGTCGAGGCGGACGGTTTCGCCACCTTGGCCGGGGCTCAGCAGCGGGCGATCCTGGCGCTGCTGGCGCTGCGGCTGGGGCGCGTGGTCACCGTCGACCAGTTCTGCGAGGTGCTGTGGGGGGAATGGCCGCCGGCCAGTGCGCGGGCGGCGGTGCAGGGGCACGTCGCCGCACTGCGCAAGGTGCTCGCCTTCACCCCGTTCGAGCTGCACACCCGGGCCTCGGGCTACCTGCTGGCCGGGCCCGCCGACGAGGTGGACGCGCTGCGGTTCGAGGCGCTGACGGCGCGGGCCGCCGAGCACGCCGACCGCGGTGGCGACGCCGAGGCGATCGCCCTGCTGGAGGAGGCGCTGCGGCTGTGGCGCGGCGAGGCGCTGGCCGACCTGCCGGACACCCCGGCGCGCGCGGCCGCGGTGGACCACCTGAAGCAGGCCTGCACCGCCGCCCTGCTCTGCTGGGCCGGACTGCGGCTGCGTCAGGGCACCGGCGCGGCGGCGGTGGCGGTCCTGGAGCAGAACGTCCGGACGGACGGGCTGCGCGAGGAGTTGGTGGCGCTGCTGATGCGCTGCCTGCACCAGGCCGGCCGGCCCGCGGACGCGCTGGCCGCCTACCACCGGGCCCGGCAGCGGCTGGACCGCGAACTGGGGATCCGGCCCGGCCCGGTGCTGCAGGCGGCACTCACCGAGGTGCTGGCCGAGGACCGTCCGGAGCGGCTGCCCGCCGCGCCGCCGGCCGCCGGCCCGCACACGTCCAACAGCGCCCACGGCCCGCACGCGCCCTGCCGGCTCCCCCGCCGGCCCGTGGACTTCGTCGGACGGGAGAGCGAGCTCCGCCGGCTCGACCACGACTGCGGCCCCGACCGCGTCGCGGACGGCCCGGTCCTGGTGGTCGGTCCCGCCGGGGTCGGCAAGAGCACGCTGGTCACCGCCTGGGCGCACCGGGCCGCCGCCCGCTTCCCCGACGGCCGGCTCTACGCCGACCTGCACGGCCTGGCCCCGGCCGGCCCGGCGCGGCCCGACGACGTCCTCGCCGACTTCCTGCACGTGCTCGGCGTCCCGCCCGACGCCGTGCCCGCCGACCGCGCCGCCCGCGCCGCGCTCTACCGGGAACGGACCGACGGCCGACGGCTGTTGGTGGTCCTGGACGACGCCGCCGACGCCGACCAGGTCGCCGACCTGCTGCCCGAGGGGCCCGGCTGCGCCGCCCTCGTCACCAGCCGCGGTTCGCTGGAGGACCTGGTCGCCCTCGACGGCGCCACCCTGCTGCGCCTGGCACCACTGCCCCCGGACGACGCGCTGCTGCTCCTGGAACGCGCCCTGGCCCCCGAGCGGGTGCGCGCCGAGGCGGACGCCGCGGCCCGGCTCGCCCGGCTCTGCGACCACCTGCCGCTCGCCCTGCGGATCGCCGCCGCCCAGCTGGCCGCCCAGCCGGGCTGGACGCTCGCCGGGCTGGCCGCCGAACTCGCCGACGAGGACACCCGGTTGGCCGTCCTGGACGCCGACGACACGCTCGGCCTCAAGGCACAGCTCGATCTGACGTACCATCACCTCTCCGATTCCGCCGCCGAGTTGCTGACCGCGCTGGCCGGCCACCCCGGCGCCGAAGTGGACACCCTGGCGAGCGCCGCCCTGCTGCGCACCGACACCGCCACCGCGCACCGGGCGCTCGGCGAACTGGCCGCGCACCACCTGCTCACCGGCGCCGCCCCCGGCCGCTACGGCCGCACCGACCTGGTCCGCCTGTTCGGCGCCGGCCTGCTCGACGAGAAGCCCGAACCGTACCGGCGCCTGCTGCGCGAACGCCTGGCGGACTACTACCTCGCCGCTCTGAAGCGCTGCGGCACCTTCCTCGACCCCGGCCAGGAGGACGCAGGCCCGCCGGCCCACCGGCCGCAGGCCGTCCCGACCATCGTCGACATCCGCACCGCACTCGACTGGTTCCGCGCCGAGGAGCCCGCGATCCGCGCCCTCGTCGACGCCACCGCCGTCGCCGACCCCGGCCGCGCCTGGCGCCTCGCCCTGGCCTCGGGCGCGCTGTACTACGGCGCCAGCCGCTTCACCGACTGGCTCGCCCGCGCCCGCACCGGCCAGGAGGCCGCCGAGCGCTGCGGCGACCCGGTCGCGGTCGCGCTGCTGCTCAACTGCCGGGCGCAGGCCCTGGTCGCGCTGGAACGCCGGCAGGAGTCGGCGGAGGCGGCGCGCAAGGCGGTGGCCGCCGCCGAGTCGGCGGACGGTCCCGCGGCCACCTCCGCGCGCATCCGGGCGCTCGCCACCCTGGCGCTGGTCACCGCGATGCTCGGCAACTCCGCCGAGGCCGGGCGGCTGGCGGCCTCCGCCACCGCCCTGGCCCTGGAGTCCGGCAACCGCCGCCGCCTGGTCGACGCCAAGGTCCACCAGGGCTGGGTCAGCCTGGCCACCGGCGACCGGGAGGGCGCCCAGCGCCGCTCCCGCGAGGCCCGCGAGCTGCTGCCGCCCACCCCGGTCACCCAGGTCCACCTGTGGTCGATGCTGACCGAGGCGCAGGCCCTCCCGCCGACCGTCCGCGACGACACCGCCGACCTCGCCTGGCACCGACTGCTCGCCGCGTGCGAGGAGGCGGGCCTGCTCTACCTGCACGCGGTCGCCGAACAGTCGTACGCCGCCCACCTGCTGTCCCGCGGCCGGGAGCCCGAAGTCCGGGGCCGGCTGCGCACGGCGCTCGACCGCTTCCGCGCGCACGACCGGCAGGCGGGTTTCCCGAGCGAGTTCACCAGCAGCCTGGAGGAGTCGCTGGACCTGCGCTCGCCCGACCGGTCACCGCGCGGCTGACGCCGCGCCCTTCTCCGCCCCCGCGCCCGCACACCCGCGCTCGACCGGCGCGTACCCGTGCTCGGCCGCCAGGACCGGGCGCAGCGCCCGGATCGCGTAGAAGTTGCGGGACTTGACCGTCCCCGGCGGCACCCCCAGCCGGGCCGAGGCCTCCAGCACCGACCGGTCCTTCAGGTGGAGCTCGACCAGCACCTCGCGGTGGTGCTTCTGCACCCGCCGCAGCGCCAGCGCGATGTCCCGGGCGACCACCACCTGCTCGTACGGGTCCTCGGCGAGCGGCCGGTCCTCCAGCTGCTCGCCGATCACCTCCTTGGCGCGGGCGGCGGCCATCCGGTAGTGGTCGATGGCGATCCGCCGGGCCACCGTGAACAGCCAGGGCCGGCTCTGCTCGGGCCCGGCGCTCAGCGCCTCGGGGTGCTGCCAGGCGCGCAGCAGGGTCTCCTGCAGGATGTCCTCGGCCTTGCCGCGGTCCCCGCCGGTGGCCCGCAGCAGCGCGCGCAGCAGGTAGCCGCCGTGCAGCCGGTGGATCTCGGCGAGCATCTCGGGGTCGAGGGTCGGGCGGGCGGCCGGGGCGGCGGCACCCCCCGCCGTGTCCGACGGGCCCGCGGAGGGCTGGGCGACGGGCGTGGGCTGAGCGACGGACGGCTTCGACACGCGCTACCTCTCAGGTCAGGCAGGGGCACACGGCACGGGCAGGGCACCGCTGGGCGCCGCCGGACATCCCCGGCGGCTACTGCGACAGCACACTGCCGGAGCCCGCCAAGTCCTCACCAACGATCCGCCAACGCCCGAAACGTTGCACGAAAACCGCAACGAGTTTTCCCGTGAGCGACACCGCCGGCTCCGCTCATGCCCGCCCGCCGCTCAGCCGTCGCCCGCCCGCCGCTCAGCCTTCGTTCAGCTCCCGGACCAGGTCCTGCACCCCGTCCTCGCCCCGGTGCTCAATCAGCACCGCGACCCAGGTCGCCAACCGCTCCCGCTCGGCCGCCGACCAGCCGGACGCCGACGGGTGCCCGTCCACCACCAGCGCGGCCGCCACCCCCAGCAGCCCCGGCGCCGACCCCGGCCGCCACCGCCCCCGCGGCGCCGCCCTCAACGCCAGCCGCCGGGCGACCGCGACCACCTCGTCCGCCGCCGCCTTCGGCACGTCCAGCCCGGGCGGCCCCGCGACCTCCGGTGCCCCGGCCCGTACCAGCGCCGCGACGAAGTCCCGTACCTCCGGCTCGTCCGCAACCATCCCGTGCCCCTCCCCCGTCCCGCTCCCGGGACTCGCGCTCGTTCTCGTTCACGTGGCACTCGGCGGGCGCCGGGTGCCACCGAACGACGGTACCGAGCGGTAGCCGGTCCGGCAGAGGCTTTTTCCCCTTCCCGACCCGCTCTACGGGCTCGCCGCCGACGCCGGTTCAGCCGCAGCCGGCCCAGCCACCGGTCCGGCCGCAGTTCAGCCGCGGTGCGGCCACACCCGCCAGAGGTGCAGACCACTGCCACCGAAGCCGCCGGGCCCCGCTGCGGGGCGCGCCGTCACTCGCATCGGCGCCGCGAAGTGGCAGGCGCCGGGGGCCGCACCGAGGCTGGGTCGGGGGTTCCGTCTCAGAGGGGCACGGTGCCGATGTTCGATACCAGCTTTGCGTTCCCGTCCTCCCTGCTGCACCCGGTGGGCGGCGCCCGGGGCCGGGTGGCCGTGGTCGGGTCGGGCGTCGCCGGGCTGGTGTGCGCGTACGAGTTGCAGCGCCGGGGCTTCGACGTCGTCGTGTACGAGCGGGCGAACCGGCCGGGCGGGCGGGTGCGCACCCACCGTTTCTGGGACGGCACGCACGTGGACCTCGGCGCCATGCGCATCCCGGGCAACCACCACTGCGTGCTGCACTACGTCTCCCGGTTCGGGCTGGCGACCCGCCCCTTCGTCAACGCCAATCCGCGCGCCTACTACCACCTGCGCGGCCGACGGGTCCGGGTGCAGGACGTCGCGGCGCTGTTCCCCGCGTACGCGCTGCGCCCGGCCGAGCGGCAGGCGCCGACGCCGGTGCTGGACCACCTGCTCGGCTCGGTGTGGCGCACCCTCACCGTCGAGCAGCAGCGCCGCACCCTGCAGGGCCACTGGGGTGACCCGGCACTGGAGCGGGCAGCCTCCGTGTCGCTGTGGCAGTTCGTCCACGAGCACCTGTCGCAGGACGCCTGGGACCTCATCGGGCACGCCAGCGGTCTCGCCCACTACGAGCAGTCCTCGCTGCTGGAGGTGCTGGTCGACTACTTCGGCCTGTTCCACAGCGGGCAGGTCGAGCTGGTGGACGGGCTGGACGCGCTGGTCCACGCCTTCGTCCGGTCCCTGCGCCCCGGCACGCTCCAGCTCTCCACCCAGGTCGAGGAGTTGGCGCTGACCACGGACGGCGTGCAGATCCGCGGCCGGCGGCTCGGCGGCCGGCTGCGCGACCACGCCGACTACGTGGTCTGCTGCGTCCCGGCGCCCGCACTCGACCTGATCGCCGTCACCCCGGGCCTGCCGCACGCCCAGCGGCACGCCATCCGCGGCATCAGCTACGCGAGCAGCACCAAGACCGTCCTGCACCTGACCCGCCGACGCTGGGAGCTGGCGGACGGCATCCACGGCGGCGGCAGCTTCACCGACCTGCCGATCCAGCAGTGCTGGTACCCGTCGGACAACGCCGTCCTGGCCGAGCACGGCGTCAACGGCAGCGCCGGCCCGCACTGGGCCCCGCGCGACCCGCAGCGCTCCTCCGAGCCGACGGCCCTGCTCGGCGCGTACCTGTGGGGCGCGAACGCCCGCCGCTTCGCCGCACTGCCGACGGCGGACCGGGACGCGCTGGTGCTGGACTGCCTGGAGAAGCTCCACCCGGGCATCACCGCCGACGTGGACGACATCGTGCACTGCAACTGGGACGTGCAGACCGGCATGGGCGGCGGCGCCTTCGCCCACCTGACGCCCGGCGAGCACACCCGCTACCTGAGCGTGCTGGGCTCCCCGCACCCGGCGGGGCGGCCGCGGGTGTTCTTCGCCGGCGAGCACCTGTCCGGCGCCCACGCGTGGTGCCAGGGCGCCGCGCAGTCCGCCCTGGGCGCGGTGAGCGCACTGCTCGACCGGGTGGACCACCCCCGGGCGACCACCCGGGTGGGGGCGCTGTGACCGGCCCGGCTACCGCGTCAGGCGCCAGCACCAGCAGTAGCACCGGCACCGTCGGCACCAACGGCGGCCCGGCGTCGGGCCCTGCCCCCGACCTGGCGCTCGGCCGGGACGAGCTCCTGGCCCCGTTCCGCCCGTCCGCCGCCGAGCAGGTCGGCATCGAGGTCGAGTGCGGCCTGCTCGACCCGGCCACCGGACGGGCCGCCCGCTACTGGGGCCCGAACGGCGTGCTCGCCGTCCTGGAGGCGGTGCTCGCCAAGTGGGGCGGCGAGCGGCAGGAGGACGCCGGCCGGCTGACCGGCGTCCTGCTGCCGGACGGCACCCGGATCACCCTGGAGCACGGCGGCCAGATCGAGTACTCCTCCACGCCGGTCCCCGGCGTGGCCAAGGCCGTGGCCGACATGCGGGCGGCGCTGGAACGCCTCGCCGAACTCGTCGACCGGTTCGGACTGGCCCTGGTGCCCGGCGCCAACCTGCCCTTCGACCGGCTGGAGGACATGGAGTGGGTGCCGATGACCCGGGGCGCCATCATGCGGGACCACTTCGCGGGGCTGGGCGAGGCGGGCAACCGGGCCCGGTACGTCATGGCGCTTTCGCTGTCCACCCAGGTCACGCTGGACCACCTCTCCCCCGAGGACTTCACGCAGAAGCTGCGGACGCAGATGGCCGCGGCCCCGGTCGTCTCCGCCCTGCTCGTCAACTCGCCCATCCAGGAGTCCCGTTCGGAAGGACTGCTGTCCCACCGCTGCTGGGCCTGGCTGCGGATGGACCCGCACCGGTCCGGGGTGCTGCCGCCCGCACTGCGACCCGACGTCACCGTCGAGGACGTCGCCGACTGGGCCCTCGGCGTCCCCCTGATCCACTACCGCACCCCGGACGGCCGCTACCACCCGGCGCCGCCCGGCCGCACCTTCGCCGACCTGCTCCGGCACGGCTACCCGGACGGCTCCAGGCCGACGCCCGCCCACTGGGCCGCCCACCTCGACCAGCTGTGGACCAACACCCGGGTCCGCCACACCCTGGAGCTGCGCGCCGCCGACGGCCCGCCGTACCCGTTCATCCCCGCCGTCCCCGCGCTCTGGACCGGCCTCGGCTACCACCCCGAATCCCGGGCCGCCGTCTGGGAGTTGCTCGGCCACTACACCCTGCGGGACCACCGGGCCGCGCTCGCCGCCCTGCCCGCCCAGGGCCTGGCCGCCCGGCTCGGCGACGTCCCGGTGCGCCCGCTGGCCGCCGAACTGCTCCGCCTCGCCCGGGCCGGCCTGGCCGCCCGCGTCACGGCGGGCCTCGAACCGCCGCACGTCCTCGACTACCTGGACCCGCTGGACGACATCGTCGCCACCGGGCAGACCTTCGCCGAGCAGTGCCTCCGGCGCTGGCACGGCGACCTGCGCGGCGACCCGGCCCGCTACGTCGCCGCGCACCGGGTCTGACCCCCCGGGCCGGCCAGCCCACCGCGGCGTCGGCGCGTTCCAGGCACTCCCGCGGCTCCGCGCTGCTGGGCGGCCGCCAGCTGGCGTGGCAGTTCCACCAGGGCGAGGGGGTTCCCGGCGGCCTCCGTCAGGATCCGGTCCCGGGCGGGCGCCGCGAGCTCGGGGTGGCAGCTGCCCAGCAGCAGGGCGGCGTCCGTCCGGGGCAGGGCCCGTACCTCGACGGCCTCGGCCGACCAGGTCTGCGCGGCCGGCCCGTCCGGGCGGGAGGCGCCGACGATCACCGTCGGCAGGTCGGCGCAGCGCCGGTGGAGGAAGCCGAAGACGGTCGCGCTGGACGAGTCGATCCAGTGCAGGTCGTCCAGGACCAGCAGCACGGACGCGGTCCGTACCGCCTCTTCCAGCAGTGCCAGGGCGGCCGCGCCGACGGCGAAGCCGCTCGGGGTGCCGGAGCGGACGCCGAGTGCGCTCTCCAGGGCGTCCCGCTGGTGGGCGGAGAGCGCGCCGGAGCGCTGGAGCAGCGGCCAGAACGCCTGGTGGAGGGCCCCGAACGCGAGGTCGGTCTCCGCCTCGGCGCCGGTGGCCCGCAGGACGGTGAAGCCGCGCTCGCGTGCCGCGCGCTCCACCCAGGCGAGCAGGGTGCTCTTGCCGACGCCGGCCTCGCCGCGCAGCAGGACCGTGGATCCGCTCGCGCCGTCCTCGGCCTGCACCAGGGCGGCGGTGAGGAGTTCCGTCTCCCGCTGCCGCCCGACCACGGCCCGGGCCGGGCTGTCCTGCACCACTCTTGGCGTCCCCTCGGGTCGGTCCGACGGCCCGGGCCCTCCGGGCACCCAGAGGCTAGCGCCCGCCGGGACCTGCCGTTACCACGCTGGGTGTGGCTCCGACCACACGCGGCGATGCGGGCGGCAGCGGTCCGGTTCCCGCCGCCGGGCCGCCCGCGCCGACGGAACGTGTTCAGACAACTCGAGGCGTTCGCCGGACGTACAACGGGCAGTCATGAGTGGTCCGCCGGAAGGTACCCCGCAGCCGCTGTCCTTGGGGTGCCGTCCTCCACCCTCGTGACATGCAGAGGTCATCCACCCATGGCAGAGCTGAACCGCCGTCGCTTCCTCCAACTCGCGGGCGCCACCGCCGCGTTCACCACGCTGTCGCAGAGCATCGCGCGGGCCGCGGCGATCGCCCCGCAGGGCGCCACCGGCACCCTCCAGGACGTGGAGCACATCGTCGTCCTGATGCAGGAGAACCGTTCCTTCGACCACTACTTCGGGGCCATGAAGGGCGTCCGCGGCTTCGGCGACCCCCGCCCGGTGACGCTGCCCAGCGGCAAGTCGGTGTGGCACCAGACGGACAGCAGCAGGAAGGAGGTGCTGCCGTTCCGCCCCCAGGTGAACGACCTGGGCATGCAGTTCGTCCAGGACCTCAACCACGACTGGGCCGGCAGTCACCGGGCCTTCAACAACGGCAGGTACGACCAGTGGGTGCCCGCCAAGACGGCCACCACCATGGCCTACCTGACCCGCCAGGACATCCCGTTCCACTACGCGCTCGCCGACGCCTTCACCATCTGCGACGCCTACCACTGCTCGTTCATCGGCTCCACCGACCCCAACCGCTACTACCTGTGGACCGGCTTCACCGGCAACGACGGCACCGGCGGCGGCCCGGTCCTCGGCAACCAGGAAGCCGGGTACAGCTGGACGACCTACCCCGAGCGGCTGGAGCAGGCCGGGATCTCCTGGAAGGTCTACCAGGACATCGGGGACGGCCTCGACGCGGCCGGCTCATGGGGCTGGATCAGCGACGCCTACCGCGGCAACTACGGCGACAACTCGCTGCTCTACTTCACCAACTACCGCAACGCCAAGCCCGGCGACCCGCTGTACGACAAGGCCCGCACCGGCACCAACGCCAAGGCCGGCGACGGCCTCTTCGACGCGCTGCGCCGCGACGTGCAGGCCGGCACCCTGCCGCAGGTCTCCTGGATCGCCGCCCCCGAGGCCTTCACCGAACACCCCAACTGGCCCGCGAACTACGGCGCCTGGTACGTCTCCCAGGTCCTGGACGCGCTCACCGCCAACCCCGACGTGTGGGCCCGCACCGCGCTGTTCATCACCTACGACGAGAACGACGGCTTCTTCGACCACGTCGTGCCGCCGTTCCCGCCCTCCTCCGCCGCCCAGGGCCTGTCGACGGTGTCGACCGCGGCCGACTACTTCGCCGGGAACGCCGGCTACGCGGCCGGACCGTACGGCCTCGGCCAACGGGTGCCGATGCTGGTCGTCTCGCCCTGGAGCACCGGCGGCTACACCTGCTCCGAGACCTTCGACCACACCTCGATCATCCGCTTCATGGAGCGCCGCTTCGGCGTGCCGGAGCCCCACATCTCGCCCTGGCGGCGCGCCGTCTGCGGCGACCTGACCTCCGCCTTCGACTTCACCGCGTCCGCCCCGGCGCCCACCGCGCTGCCCTCCACGGCCGGCTACCTCCCGCCGGACCGCAACCGGCACCCGGACTACGTGCCCGCCCCGCCCGCCACCGGCACCATGCCGAAGCAGGAACCCGGCGCCAAGCCCACCCGCCCGCTCAAGTACGCCCCGTACGTGGACGGCACGGCCGACACCGCCACCGGCAAGTACCGGCTCGCCTTCAGCGGCGGCCCGGCGGCCGGTGCCCAGTTCCTGGTGACCTCGGCCAACCGCACCGACGGCCCCTGGACGTACACCGCCGAGGCCGGCAAGTCGATATCGGACGCCTGGAACACCACCTACTCCAAGGGCGTCACCGATCTCACCGTCCACGGCCCCAACGGCTTCCTGCGGCGCTTCCGCAACCCTGGCACGACGGCCGGCCCCGAAGTCACCGCCCGCCACGACCCGAGCACCGGCAGCCTCGCCCTCACCTTCACCAACGCGGGCGCGGCAGACGTCGTCCTCACCGTCACCAACGCCTACGGCGGTTCCCCGCAGACCGTCACCGTCCGCCGGGGCGCGACCGTCCCGTACCGCGTCGACCTCCGCGCCTGCCGCAACTGGTACGACGTGACCGTCACCTCCGGCGCGACCGCCGACTTCGTCCGCCGCCTCGCCGGCCACGTCGAGACCGGCGCCCCCGGCCTCTCCGACCCGGGCCTGATCACCTCCTGACCCCGCGGTACGGGCCCGGCCGGTCGGCTCCGGTCGGCGTCGGCTCCGGTCGGCGTCGGCTCCGGTCGGCGTCGGCTCCGGCCGGTCGGGCCCGCCGCTACGCGACCCGCCAGGCCGGGTCCGTCCCGCAGGTGAACAGGGCCCGCCGCTCCTCCTCCGTCAGGCCGCCCCGGATGCCGTACGGCTCCCGGGTGGCGAGCGCGTGCCGACGGCACTCCACGCGGACGGCGCAGCCCGCGCAGACCGCCTTCGCCGCCCGCCGGTGCTCCTCCAGGGCGGCACCGCCCCCGTCGGCGGGGCGGAGGAAGACGCTGCTGTCGGCGGTGCGGCAGGCCGCCTCCGCGGGCCAGGTCCAGTGCTGCTCCGGTGCTCCGGCACGGCGGGAGATGTCGGCCACTGCGGCCCCTTCCGAACGAGGTGGACGGTGTTCACGCACCCGTCTAACCCCGATCCGCGCCTTCATGCCCCACCGCCCCCGTCCGTCACCCGCTCCCCTTCCTCGCCCCGGCCGCCCCTGGCAGCCCCGGGCAGTCCCGGGCAGCCCCGGCGGACGGCGGCCATTCGGCGCAGCGCCCCCGCAGACCCCGGGCCCCGCCCGTGGCGCCGCGCCTATCGTGGGCGGATGACCGACCGTCGGACCGCTCGGCCCGCCGTCGCCCGATCGGGCTACCTCCTGGCCGCCGTCGCCTTCGCCGTCTGCATGGCGGGCACGACCCTGCCCACGCCCCTCTACGGGCTGTACCAGGAGAAGATCGGCTTCTCCGAGCTGACGGTGACCGTCGTCTTCGCCGTCTACGCCTTCGGTGTCATCGGCGTCCTGCTACTCGTCGGCAACGTCTCCGACACCATCGGGCGCCGCCCCGTCCTGCTCGGCGGCCTGGGGTTCGCGGCCTGCAGCGCCGCCGTCTTCCTGGCCGCGGACAGCGTGCCGCTGCTCTGCCTGGGCCGTCTGCTGTCCGGCTTCTCGGCGGGCCTGTTCACCGGCGCCGGCACCGCGTACGTACTGGAGCTCGCCCCGCCCGGGCGGCGGGACCGCGCGGGCTTCGTCGCGACCGCCGCCAACATGGGCGGCCTCGGCTGCGGCCCGCTGCTGTCGGGCCTGCTCTCCCAGTACGCGCCCGGCCCGCTCGTCCTGCCCTTCGTCGTGCACCTGGCCCTGCTCGCCGTGTCCGTCGCCCTCCTCCTGCTCCTGCCGGAGACCGTCGAAGGGGCCCGCCCGCTGCGCTCCGCCCGGCCCGTCCGGCCCACCCTGCCGCCGGAGGTCCGCCGGGTGTTCACCCCCGCCGCGATCGCCGCGTTCGCGGGCTTCTCGCTCCTGGGCCTCTTCACCTCCGTCAGCCCCGCCTTCCTGAACGGCGGGCTGAACGTCCACAACCGGGCGGTCGTCGGGCTCATCGTCTTCACCGCCTTCTTCGCCTCCACCCTCGGCCAGCTCCTGGTGCCCCGGCTGGGCACCGCCCGGGCGATCCCGCTGGGCTGCCTGGTGCTCATCGCCGGGCTGGCCCTGCTGGCCGCCTCACTCGCCTGGACCGCCGTCGCGCCGCTGGTGCTCAGCGCCCTGGTGGGCGGTGCGGGCCAGGGCATGGGCCTGCGCGGCGCCGTGGGCGAGGTCGCCGCCGCGAGCCCCGCCGAGCACCGCGGGGGCGCCCTCTCCGCGCTCTTCGTGGTCGCCTACTTCGGCATCTCGATCCCGGTGATCGGCGTCGGCCTGCTCACCGGGCCGGTCGGCCTGGCCCACGCCGGCCTGGTCTTCGCCGCCTGCATGGCCGTGCTGGCCGCCGCCTCCGGCGCGTACCTGCTGCGGCAGCCGGGCCCGGACACCCAGACCTGACCGCGCCCCGCCCGGAAGCGCCCTCTGTCCGGACGCGCCCGCCGCCGGCCCGTTTTGCTTCTCGGGGCGGGTACCGATAGACACGGTCCCGACACTGTGCGTGACAACAGGAGGTCCCCATGAGCGTGACCAATCGGTACCGGGACGCCTGGGAGGGCTTCTGGCGCGACGCCCCCGAGGAGCCCGGCTCGGTGATCTGGGACGCCGAACCGGCCGTCACCGCGGCCCGCCACCTCGCGCTGTTCGAGCGCCACCTCACCGCCCCGGAGCTGCCCGTCGTCGACCTCGGCTGCGGCAACGGCACCCAGACCCGCTTCCTCGCCGGCCACTTCGCCCGCGCCGTCGGGGTCGACCTGTCCGCCGCCGCCCTCGACCTCGCCCGCCGCCGCGACCAGGCGCGGCGGGCCGAGTTCGCCCAACTGGACGCCACCGACGCCGACGCCGTCCGGGCGCTCCACGACCGCCTCGGTGACGCCAACGTGTACGTGCGCGGCGTGATCCACCAGAGCGAGCCGGCCGACCGCCGCCCCGTCGCCGAGGCCGTCGCCACGCTGGTCGGCGAGCGCGGCCGGGCCTTCGTCGTCGAACTCTCCGCCGCGGCCAAGGAGGTCCTGACGGGCCTCGCCCGGGATCCCGCCGGACCGCCCCCGAAGCTGGTCCCGGTGTTCGCCCACGGCCTCGCCCCCGCCGAGGTCGCCGACGCCGCCTTCACCGAACTCTTCCGCGAGGCCGGGCTCACCGTCCTCGCCACCGGCGACCTGCCGCTGGCCACCACCGAATCCACCCCCGACGGCCGGCCGATCGACCTGCCCGCCCAGTGGCTGGTCGTGGCCGCGGGCCGGGCCGAGCACGCCTGACCGGCGGCCCCGGCCGTCCGGTGCCCGACGCGGGCCGGGCCCGGGCGGCGGTTACGAGCGGCGGTTACGGGCGGGCCCGGGCGAGGAGCGCCGTGCGGAAGGCGAAGCGGTTCCACGGTGTCCGCGGGTCACGGCCGGTCGCCGTCGCGAGGCGGCGCATCCGGTAGCGGACGGTCTGCGGGTGGACGTGGAGGCGGGCGGCCGCCCGGGCGGCGCCGTCGGAGTACAGGACGGCGTCGAGCGTGCGCAGGGTTTCGTCGTCCTGCGCGAGCCGGCCCAGCACCGAGTCGGCCACCCGCGCGGGATCGGCGTCCGGGTGGCCGGTGACCAGAGCCACCACTTCCAGGTCTCCCCGGTCGAGTACCCGGCGCTCGGCCCGGACGACGGACGGGGCGTGCCGGACGCCGTGGGCGGCGAGGCGGTAGTCGCGCGGCGCGGTGGCGGCGGTGACCCCCGTGAGCAGGGCGCCGGTGAGCTCGTGACCGGCCATCAGCCGGCTCAGCGCCGCCCCGTCGACGGCCTTGACCAGGGCGACCCCGACGCCGTCCATGGTGGTGTGGATCGAGGTGAGTTCGCGGTCCGCCGCCTCGCCCGCGGCCCGCGCGTCCAGCGCGGCGGCGGCCACGGCCGACACGGCCGTGGCGGCCGCCAGGGGCACGGTGGCGGCCGGGGGCGCCGGGGCCACCACCACCAGGTCGAACGACGCCGGGAGTTGGGCGTCGAGCTCGCGCAGGCGCGCCCGCAGGGTGCCGGGGTGGCTCTGCCGGCCGAGCAGCAGGTCGGTGAGCAGCCCGCGGAGCGAGCGCTCCCGGTCCTCGCTGAGGATGCGCCCGGTCGACTCGTAGCCGTCGAAGATCGCCTCGGACGACTGGTCGAGCACCGTCAGCCACACCCGGGCGAGCGCGGCGATGTCCCCGGCGGAGAGGCCGTCGGCGAACCCGTCGCCGATCCGTTCGAAGAAGGCGAGCGCGGCGACGCGGTACGCGCGCAGGACCGCCGCGAGGGGGCGGGCGTCCCGCGCCCGGACCGAGCCGACGCTGCGGAACATCCGGAGGTCGTCGGCCTCCAGGGCCCCGTCCACGGCCCAGAGTTCGAGCACCCTCCGCAGCGTCCACCCGATGATCGAGCGGACTTCGTCGAGCTGGCGGGCGTCGAGGTTGGCGTAGGCCGGGACCTCGCGGGCGACGGCGGCCAGGAACGAGTCGACCACGGCCGTCTCGTCCTTCAGGATCCGGGTCACGGCGCTCCGCCGGTCACCCCGACCGGAGGCAGCAGCGGGAGCGGCGGGCGCGGCGGCGCCCGGCGGGGGCGCCACGCCTTGTGCCGCGGCCACAGTCTTCTTTGTCACCACGTGACAAGACTAGTCCCGGCCGCCCCGCCCGCCGCGCGACCATGGGAGCGCGGAGCCGTCGCGACCGCGCGACGGCGGTGTCCTGCGGGAGAGCCGAATGACGTTCCAGCCAGAGGTCATCGTGGTCGGTGCCGGCCTCGCCGGGTTGGTGGCGGCCCACGAGCTGGCGAAGGCCGGCCGGCGGGTGCTGGTCGTCGAGCAGGAGAACCGGCGGAACCTGGGCGGGCAGGCGTTCTGGTCCCTCGGCGGCCTCTTCTTCGTCGACAGTCCCGAACAGCGCCGCGCCGGGATCAAGGACTCCCTGGAGCTCGCCCGGCAGGACTGGTTCGGCTCGGCGGCCTTCGACCGGCTCGACGACGAGGACGTCTGGGGCCGGCGCTGGGCCGAGGCGTACGTGGCGTGGGCGGCCGGCGGCAAGCGGCGGTACCTGCGCGAGCTCGGCCACCGGGTGGTGCCGCTGGTGGGGTGGGCCGAGCGGGGCGGCGGCTCGGCCACCGGCCACGGCAACTCGGTGCCGCGCTTCCACATCACCTGGGGCACCGGCCCCGGGGTGGTGGAGGCGTTCGCCCGTCCGGTGCTGCGGGCGGAGCGGAGCGGGCTGGTGCGGTTCGCCTTCCGGCACCGGGTCGACGAACTGCTGACGGAGGCGGGGGCCGTGGTCGGCGTACGCGGGTCGGTGCTGGCGCCCGACGACTCCGGGCGCGGCCTGACGTCCTCGCGCGAGGTCGTCGCCTCCTTCGAGGAGCGGGCGGCGGCGGTCGTGGTGACCTCCGGCGGCATCGGGCACAACCACGCGCTGATGCGCGCCAACTGGCCCACCGACCGGATCGGCCCGGCGCCGCGGCACCTGATCTCCGGCGTCCCCGCCCACGTCGACGGCCGCATGCTCGCCATCACCGAGGAGGCGGGCGGGCGCGTCGTCAACCGCGACCGGATGTGGGCCTACACGGAGGGCGTCCACAACTGGGATCCGGTCTGGCCCGACCACGCCATCCGGATCCTGCCCGGCCCGTCCTCGCTGTGGTTCGACGCCGACGGGCGCCGGCTGACCGGTGCCTCCGGAGTGCCGGGCGCGGACTCGATCGGCGCGATGAAGCAGATCCTGGCCACCGGGTACGACTACTCGTGGTTCATCCTGACCCAGTCGATCATCGAGAAGGAGTTCGCGCTCTCCGGATCGGAGCAGAACCCCGACCTGACCGGCCGGGATCTCGGCTTCGCCCTCAGGAGCCGGCTCGCCAAGGGCGCACCCGCCCCGGTGGAGCGCTTCAAGCAGCACGGCGAGGACTTCGTCGTCGCCCGGACCCTGCCCGAGCTGGTCGCGGCCATGAACGCGATCGCCCGCGGCCCGAAGCTCGACGCCGCCGACATCGAGCGGCAGATCGTGGCCCGCGACCGCGAGCTGGCCAACAGGTTCAGCAAGGACGTGCAGGTGATGGCGATCCACAACGCCCGCAGGTCCCTGACCGACCGGATCGCCCGGGTCGCCAGGCCCCACCGGATCCTCGACCCGGCGCACGGCCCGCTCATCGGCGTCCGCCTCAACATCCTGTCCCGCAAGACCCTCGGCGGCCTGCAGACCGACCTGGACTCCCGGGTCCTCGGTCCCGACGGCGCCCCGGTCCCCGGCCTCTACGCCGCCGGCGAGGTCGCCGGCTTCGGCGGCGGGGGCGTGCACGGCTACAACGCCCTGGAGGGCACCTTCCTGGGCGGCTGCATCTTCTCGGGCCGCGCGGCGGGCCTGGCCCTGGCCCGCCGCCCGTAGGCCCGCCGCCCTCGGGCCCGCCGGCGCGGTTCACGGAGCGATTCCGCTCACACCGGTGGCCCCTCCGTGCGGTGGATCGGCTCTGAGCGGGTAACCGAGCGCTGCCGGTGCCCGCCTCTCGGTACCGCCGATCACAGAAATGGGGTCCTGCCGCATGCCCGTCACCGCTTCCCGGTCCACCGCCGTCACCCTGCCCGAAGGCCCGTTCCCCCAGGTGGCCGTCGAAGCCGAGCTGCGCTTCGACACGTCGCTGCCGTACGCGGTGTGCCTGGCCTTCCCCCCGCTCGACGAGGGCGGTGAGGTGCGGTGGGTCTTCGCACGCGAGCTGCTGAACGAGGGGCGCCACGCCCCCGCCGGGTCGGGGGACGTGACCGTCGCCCCCGGGCGGGACGGCCAGGTCCTCGTCACCCTGCGCTCCCCCGGCGGGCGGGCCGTGGTCAGCATCCCGTCGGACGCCGTGACGGCGTTCCTCTTCGATTCCTACGCCGTGGTCCCGGCCGGCACCGAATCCGCCCATCTCGATCTCGACTCCGCCCTCGCCCAGCTGCTCCTGTGACGGTTCAGGCGCGGGCGGTCGGCTCGTTTTCCTGATCGCGCGCCGATGGAGATAGCCTCGCTCCGGTACGTGCGTGCCCGTGGCTGTTGTGTCTCGCCCTGTCGTCCGGGCGGCAGCACAACCGGAGCGGGCCAGGACTGTGCACCAGAGAGGCGATGTTCGATGGCTGGCTCGACACCGACCGACAGTGCCCACCACGCGGGCGGGCCGCTCCCGGCGCCCGCCGGCGAGCCTGAGCTGCGGCTGCTGCTGGCGGGCTTGACGGCCGTACGGGACGGCGATTTCAGCACCGAGCTCCCGGTCGACGCGGACGGGCTGCTGGGCGAGATCGCCACCGTGTTCAACGGCATGGTGGACCAGCTGTCGCACTTCACCTCGGAGGTGACCAGGGTCGCCCGGGAGGTCGGCACCGAGGGCCGGCTCGGCGGCCAGGCCCAGGTGCCGGGCGTCTCGGGCACCTGGGCGGACCTGACCGACTCGGTCAACGCGATGGCGGGCAATCTGACCACCCAGGTGCGGGACATCGCACAGGTGGCCACCGCGGTGGCCAAGGGCGACCTCTCGCAGAAGATCACCGTCGACGCGCGCGGCGAGATCCTGGAGCTGAAGAACACCGTCAACACGATGGTCGACCAGCTGTCCTCGTTCGCCGGCGAGGTCACCCGAGTGGCCCGCGAGGTCGGCACCGAGGGCATCCTCGGCGGCCAGGCCGACGTGAAGGGCGTCTCGGGCACCTGGCGCGACCTGACCGACTCGGTGAACTTCATGGCCGGCAACCTCACCGGCCAGGTCCGCTCGATCGCCCAGGTGGCGACCGCCGTCGCGCGCGGCGACCTGTCGCAGAAGATCACCGTGACCGCCCGGGGCGAGATCCTGGAGCTGAAGACGACCATCAACACGATGGTCGACCAGCTGTCCTCGTTCGCCGGCGAGGTCACCCGAGTGGCCCGCGAAGTGGGCACCGAGGGCCGGCTCGGCGGCCAGGCGGACGTCCGCGACGTCTCCGGCACCTGGCGCGACCTCACCGAGTCCGTCAACGTCATGGCCGACAATCTCACCGCGCAGGTCCGCTCGATCGCCTCGGTGACCACCGCGGTGGCCGAGGGGGACCTGTCGCAGAAGATCCGGGTCGACGCCCGCGGGGAGATCCTGGAGCTGAAGGAGACCATCAACACGATGGTCGACCAGCTCTCCGCCTTCGCCGACGAGGTCACCCGCGTCGCCCGCGAGGTCGGCACCGAGGGCAACCTGGGCGGCCAGGCCACCGTCCGCGGCGTCTCCGGCACCTGGAAGGACCTCACCGACAACGTCAACGTGATGGCCTCCAACCTGACCGGCCAGGTCCGCTCGATGTCCGAGGTGGCAACCGCTGTCGCGCGCGGCGACCTCTCCCGGAAGATCACCGTGGAGGCCAAGGGCGAGGTCGCCGCCCTCGCCGACGCGATCAACACCATGGTGGACACCCTGTCGGTGTTCGCCGACGAGGTCACCCGGGTCGCCCGTGAGGTCGGCACCGAGGGGACGCTGGGCGGCCAGGCCCGGGTGCCCAACGTCGCCGGGACGTGGAAGGACCTCACCGACAACGTCAACTTCATGGCGCACAACCTGACCAGCCAGGTCCGCAACATCGCCCAGGTCACCACGGCCGTCGCCAACGGCGACCTGACCCGCAAGATCGACGTGGACGCGCGCGGCGAGATCCTGGAGCTGAAGACGACCATCAACACGATGGTCGACCAGCTCTCCGCCTTCGCCGACGAGGTCACCCGGGTCGCCCGCGAGGTCGGCACCGAGGGCCGGCTGGGCGGCCAGGCCGAGGTCGAGGGCGTCTCCGGCACCTGGAAGCGGCTCACCGAGAACGTCAACGAGCTGGCCGGCAACCTGACCCGGCAGGTCCGGGCGATCGCCGAGGTCACCAGCGCCGTCGCGGCCGGCGACCACACCCGTTCGATCAGCGTCGACGCCTCCGGCGAGGTCGCCGACCTCAAGGACAACATCAACTTCATGGTGGAGTCCCTGCGCGAGACCACCCGCGCCAACGAGGAACAGGACTGGCTGAAGACCAACCTGGCCCGCTTCTCGGCCCTGATGCAGGGCCGGCGCGACCTCGCGGTCGTCGCCGAGTCCGTCATGGACGAACTCGCCCCGCTGGTCTCGGCGCAGTGCGGCGCCTTCTACCTCGCCGAGGAGGGCCCCGGCGGGACGGTGCTCCAGCTGATCGGCTCCTACGCCTTCCCCGACGGCGAGCGCCCGACCCGGTTCCGCCTGGGCGAGTCGTTCGTCGGCCAGGCCGCCCGCAGCCGGCGCACCATCAGCGTCGACGCCCTCCCGCCCGACTACCTGGCCGCCTCCTCCGGTCTCGGCCGCACCGGGGCGCTGTCCCTGGTGGTGCTGCCCATCGTGGTCGAGGACCAGGTCCTCGGCGTCATCGAACTGGCCGCCGTCCAGCCGTTCACCCAGACCCACCTGGACTTCCTCGACCAGCTCATGGAGACCATCGGCGTCAACGTCAACACCATCATCGCCAACGCCCGCACCGACGAGCTGCTCGGCGAGTCCCAGCGACTCACCGCCGAACTCCAGGTCCGGTCCGCGGAGTTGCAGGCCCGCCAGGAGGAACTGCAGGCCTCCAACGCCGAGTTGGAGGAGAAGGCCGAACTCCTCGCCGCCCAGAACCGCGACATCGAGACCAAGAACCTGGAGATCGAGCAGGCCCGCCAGGAACTGGAGGACCGGGCACACCAGCTGTCCCTCGCCTCCAAGTACAAGTCCGAGTTCCTGGCCAACATGAGCCACGAGCTGCGCACCCCGCTCAACAGCCTGCTCATCCTCGCCCAGCTGCTCGCCCAGAACCCCACCCGGAACCTGACCGCCAAGCAGGTCGAGTACGCCGGCATCATCCACTCCGCCGGCTCCGACCTGCTCCAGCTCATCAACGACATCCTCGACCTCTCCAAGGTCGAGGCCGGGAAGACGGACCTCACCGTCGAGGCGGTCCCGCTGCGCGCGCTGCTCGACTACGTCGAGGCCACCTTCCGCCCGATGACGAGCCAGAAGAACCTCGCCTTCGCCGTGCAGACGGCCAACGGCGTCCCGGCCGAACTCCGCACCGACGACTACCGGCTGCGCCAGGTGCTGCGCAACCTGCTCTCCAACGCCGTCAAGTTCACCGAGCAGGGCCGCGTCGAGCTGCGCATCGAGCCCGCCGACCCGGCCGAACTGCCCCCCGGTGTACGGTCCGACGGCCCGGTGATCGCCTTCCGCGTCACCGACACGGGCATCGGCATCGCCCCGCAGCACCTGGAGAGCGTCTTCGGCGCCTTCCAGCAGGCCGACGGGACCACCAGCCGCAAGTACGGCGGCACCGGGCTCGGACTGTCCATCAGCCGGGAGATCACCTACCTGCTCGGCGGCGCGATCACCGTCAAGAGCACCCTGGGCCGGGGAAGCACCTTCACCCTCTACCTGCCCGTCGACCAGACCGAGGCGATCGAGGTCTCCACCACCGCGGCGCTCGAGGCACCGTCGCCCGGCGCCCCCGAGCAGGCCCAAGGACCGGCCGAAACCGCCCCGGCTCCCGCGGCTCAGCCGCGCCGCCTGCTCATCGTCGAGGCCCGCCCGCACGGCCTCCTCCGCCTGGTCGCCGAGAGCGCCCTCGCGGAGCTGCCCCGGCCACCGCAGCACGGCGTGGAGATCGTCACGGCGGTCGGTGCCCAGGAGGCGGCCGCCACCCTGGCCGCCAGCCCCTGCCACTGCGCCGTCCTGGAGCTGGACCTGCCCGACGGCGCCGCCCTGGAACTCCTGCGGGAGATGCGCGGCGACCCGGCCCTGCAGGCGGTACCGATCCTCGCGCACCGCAGCCGCGGCATCGTCACCGACGACGACCTCCCCGACCGCGACGGCGCCGGCACCCTCGAGGTCATCTCCAGCCTCGACGAACTGCGCGAACGCATCGCCCTGCACATGAGCACCGACAGCCCCGGCGACCTCCCCCAGGCCGCCCGCCGGACGGAATCCGACTGGAGCCCGGACATCGACTCCTCCCTCACCGGCCGGACCGCCCTGGTGGTCGACGACGACGACCGCAACCTCTTCGCGATCACCGGAATCCTGGAACTGCACGGCATGCGGGTCCTCCAGGCCGAAAACGGGCGCGCCGCCCTCGAATCCCTCGCCGCCCACCCCGGGATCGACGTGATCCTCATGGACGTGATGATGCCGGAGATGGACGGGTACACCGCCACCGCCGCGATCCGCGCCATGCCCGAGCACGAGGGGCTGCCGATCATCGCCGTCACCGCCAAGGCCATGATCGGCGACCGGGAGAAGAGCCTGGCCTCCGGAGCCAGCGACTACATCACCAAGCCGGTCGACGCCGACGAGCTGATCGGCCGGATCAAGGGCCACCTCACCGCGCGGTCCACGGCCCCCGCCCCCGGTACGCCGGGCCGTTCCTAGGAGGTCGCCGTGCACCACCCCGTCGATCCGGGGCCGGACAGCCCTGCGCTGCACGAGCCCGCACTGCACGAACCCGTACCGCACGACGCCGTACCGGACCTCCCCGCGGCCGGGGTGCGCCGGATCGGGCCGCAGCGCGACGGCACGGCCCGGGAGCCGGGCCCCGCTCGCCCCGCCGCCGTGTCTGTCCCTGTCCCCGCTGCCATCCCCGCCCCTGTCCCCGACCAGGAGCCCGGCGCGGTGAGCCGGCTCGCCGCCACGGTGGAGCGCCTGCGCGGCGAACTCGCGCAGGCGCACTCCGACGCCGCCGGCCGTTCCCTCGTCGAACTCGCCGTCGGCGTGCTGGTCGAACGGCTGCGCTGCGGGCCGACGGAGGCCTCCCTCCAGTTGACCTCCCTGGCCGAGCAGGCCGGCGTCACCGTCCTCGACCTCGCCGCCGACCTCGTCAACCAGGCGTCCGCCGACCGGATCTCCGCCATCGCCCGCACCTTCCTCGACTCCTCCGCCGACCGCGCCGACCCGGCCGCCCTGCGCCTGCGCACCGCGCAGGCGCACGCCCTGGCCACGACCGACACCGAGGCGGCGGCCCAGTCGATGCTCGACCACGCGCTGCGCCCACTGGGGGCGGTCGCCGTCGCGATCTGGGCCGCGCACCCCGACCAGTCGCTGTCGCTCCGGGGCAGCGCCGGCTTCGGCGATGCGGAGGCCCAGCGCTGGCGGCACGTACCCCCCGGGGTGTTCACCCCCGCCCGTCGGGCCCTCGACGAACGGGCGGCGGTCGCCTGCGCCGACCTGACCGAGGCAGCGGGCCCCACCATCGGCCAGCACGAGTTCACCGGCGGCAGGCTCGCGGTGCCGGCCGGGATCGGCGGCCGCCTGATCGGCGTCCTGGAGGTGTGCTGGCCCGGCCCCCTGCCGCGGCAGACCCGGCCGCTGCAGCGCCAGTTCGAGGCCCTCGCGGAACTGGCCGCCGCCACCCTGGAGACCTGGACGGACCACGGGCCGGACACCGGGACGCCGGACACCGGCGCGCAGGACGCCGAACTGGAGACCCTGCGCCAGATGACCGCGGGCGTCTTCGACCCGTGCCTGGTCCTCCACCTGGCGCCGGGCAGCGGGGAGGCGCCGCTGGAGTTCGTCATCCGCCACGTCAACCCCGCCTTCGTCGACTTCGCCGGCCGGCCCACCAGCGCGGTCCTCGGCGCCCGGCTGCTGGAGGCCTATCCGCTCGCGGCCGAGACCGGAGGGCTCGCCGAGAAGATCGAGCACGTCTTCGCCACCGGGGAGCCGTTCCGCACCCGGAGGATGCGGCTCGCCGCCATGGTCGACGGCGTCCCGCTGCACGCCCGGGGGCAGGTCAGCATCAGCCGGCACGGCGACCACATGCTGGTCATCTGGAGGCTGGAGGACGGCACTTCGCGCGTCGCCCGGCTGCTCCAGCACGCCCAGCGCCTCGGCCGGATCGGCGGTTTCGAGGAGAACCTCCGCAGCCGCCACATCGTCTGGAACGACACCCTGTTCGAGCTCCACGGACTGCCGCCGACCGAGCAGCCGATCCCCCTCGAACGCCTCGCCGAGCACGCCCACCCGGACGACCGCGACGCGATCGCCCGCTTCCTGCGCACCCTCCTGCACCACCAGCGCCCGGCCTCGACCGCCTTCCGCCTCCAGCGCCCCGACGGCGTCACCCGGCACATCCGCGTCGTCGCGGAACCGGTGCCCGACCCGGACAGCAGTCTGCGGATCGTCCGGGGCGCCTACCAGGACATCTCCGCCCAGCACTGGACCGAGGTCGCGCTCGCCGCCACCCGCGACCAACTCGCCCAGAGCGAACAGCAGGCCGCCGAACGCAGCCGCCTCGCCCTCCAGTTGCAGCACGCCATCATGCCGCCCGCCCGGGGCCCGCTGGACCTGCCCGACCTGCGCGTCGCCGTGCGCTACCGCCCGGCGGAGAAGGACCACCTGGTCGGCGGGGACTGGTACGACGCCCTCACGCTGCCCTCGGGGGACGTCCTGCTGTGCGTGGGCGACGTCGCCGGCCACGGCATCGAGGCCGCCACCGGCATGGTGGCCCTGCGCAACGCCCTCCGCGGCCTGGCCGCCACCGGCGCCGGACCGGCCCAGCTGCTGAGCTGGCTCAACAGCGTCACCCACCACCTCACCGACAACGTCACCGCGACCGCGGTCTGCGGACTCTACGAACCGGCGACCTGCCGCCTGCGCTGGGCCCGCGCCGGCCACCTGCCGCCGGTCCTCCTGCGCAAGGGCCGCGCCGAGAGCCTCCCCCAGATCGGGGGCCTCCTGCTCGGCGCGCTCGACCACGCCGACTACGAGGAGCACGAAGTCCAACTCGAAGCGGACGACACCCTGGTGATGTTCACCGACGGGCTCATCGAGCGGCGCGACCAGTCGGTGCACGCCTCCCTCGCCGGCCTGCTCGCCCTGACCGAGGAGGCGCACCGGCCCGCCGACGGCGACGGCCGGACGGACCTGGAGGCGTACCTGGACCACCTGCTGCGCTACAGCGCCTCGGACACCGACGACGACACCTGCCTCGTGGGCGTCTCGGTGAGCGGCGCCCGGCTGGCACCCAGGACGGACCCGGACGGCGCGTGACGGCCCCCCGATCCTTCACCGGATCCACACACGGAACGGCCGTGTGCGTCGGAGGATCACGGGCAACCGGGAACGGTCGCCTCCCGGCTCCGACGGGAGGGGCGCACACGGTGACGCATCGTCAGACAGCGGGTGATTCGGCACCCCGGCGGGCCGTGCGTATGGTCGTGAGGAACTTCGTTGGAGGGGACGAGGAATGCCAACCCAGCAGAACGCCGCAGCTTCCCGGTCGGCACCCGTGACCGCCGCGGACCTGACGGTCCGGGTACGGCAGACGGAGCGCGGGGCCACCGTGTGCAGCCTGGCGGGCGACCTCGACATCGAGAGCCTGGGCCCGGCCAGGACAGCCCTCGAACAGGCCGTCGCCCAGCGCCCGCCGCTCCTGGTGGTCGACCTCGAACACGTGGGATTCTGCGACTCCTCGGGCCTGAACATGCTGCTGAAGACCCGCATGAACGCGTCCGCGGCCGGCCTCCCGTTCCGCCTCGCGGCGCCGTCGGCCGCGGTGGCGAGACTCCTGAGCCTGACGGGCGCCGACACCGTCTTCTCCCTCCACCCCTCCCTCGCCGCGTCGCTCGCGGCGCCCCTGTAGCCGCGTCCTCCGTACGGTTGAAGCCGGGGCCGTCCGCCGGTCTCCCGTAGGGCGACGCCGCCGCGCCCCTGCCGGAGTGCTCCGGCAGGGGCGCGGCCTATCGACGCGTCACCACCGGTACCAGCGGCTCCGGCCGCCGGCCCCGTCGACGCTCCGGACCAGGAAGCCGAGCAGCCACACTGCGAGGACGAAGAGCGCCACCCACCACAGCACCTTCACCGCGAACCCGAGACCGAAGAGCACGACGGCGAGCAGTAGAACGAGCAGAAGAGCACCCATGGAATCTGTCATCTCCTTTTGCGTTGGGGGGTTGTCCATACTGCTGTCCCGGTTCCCGGAATCCATGCCCCTGGAAGGGCCGGGACCGGCCGCTGCCCCGGTGGCGCAGTCGCCTCCGAGGCAGCGGCCCCTGGTCACGGGGCCTGGCTGTCGGCCGCCGGCGGCTCGGGCTCGTCGTCGTCTCCGTCGCCCTTGGCCCGGGCGTCCGGCGGGGTGGGCGCGGTGATGTTCCGCTGCTCCGAGGACCGCTCCCGGGTCTCCTCGTCGACCTCTGGGCGGTCGTTCTCCGCTGGCACGCTCATGATGATCACCCTCTCGTCTTCAGGTGGCGGATTCCCGAGCCGGGGTCCGCCGGTGTCGATGCCTGGCCTCAGGAGGACTTGCCGCGCCCCGTGACGAGGTCGCGGGCGCGGTCGACCAGGCCCGTGCCGGCGGCGAGCAGCTTGCTGTCGGGGGCGTCCGGGTGGGGGCGGGTGGGCGCGAGCTTCTTCGCCCGGCGGACCTGCTCCCCCAGCTCGTCCAGCTGCTCAGCGGAGCAGACCTCGGCCAAGGCCGGGAAGAGGTGCTGTTCCTCGTCCTGGACGTGTGCCGTGACCTCGGCGACGAGGCGGTCGACCAGGACGCCGAAACGTGCGTCGCCGCAGTCCACACCTTCGAGTTCCTTGAGGAGCTTCTCCACGGTCGCGTGGTCGGCTTCCTCCTTGTCGGCGAGTGCGTCACCACCGGGTACGTGGGCGCGCACCGCCGGATACAGGTACTGCTCCTCGGCCACCGAATGCCGGACCAGCTCGATGGTGAACTCGTCGGCCACCTTCCGACGCCGTTCGTCGCCCGCCGGCAACGCCTGGATCCGGGCGAACATCTCCTCCACCTCGCGGTGGTCCGTCATCAGCTCGTTGATCACGTTGCCGCCGTGTCCCATGTCCTGTGCTCCTTCTCCTGGCGATGGTCGGTTGCTGCGTCCGGTCCGAGGACCGGCCCCGCAGGCCACTCGTATCCCCGCGTTCGGCCGAGGTATGCCCGTGGCCTCGGGAGCCACCCGGGCGGGTCGCCGACCGGAGGCCGTGACCTGCGTCCGCCGACCGGCTGGGCCGGATGCCACCGTGCGCGTGCAACGGAGGGCTTCCGGGGCCACCGTGGGGAGATGGACATCGTCGTCGTGCTGGAAGCTGATACGCCGACCAACACTCGGCTCCTGGGGCCCGACCGCCCACCGGCGGACCCCGAGAACGCGCTGCGTCGCGCGCACACCGCCCCCGCGGAAGCCTCGGGCGTCTGCGGCCCGTTCACCCTGTGCGGCCTGGACACCTCCGAGATGACCCTCGCCCCGCACGGGTACGCCGGTGTCGGGCGACCGCAACCCCGCGTCGACTGGCGCACGTGCGGCACCTGCCGGACGGCCGGGGGCAGCCCCGCACCCGGCGCCCCCGGGCCGCTCACCCCGGACCGCGCCAGGGCCCACCTCCGCGCCGCGGCGGCCTCGCCTCCCTGACCAGGCCCCCAGCTCGGAGTTTCGCTTGGAGTTCCGCGCCGAGAGGCCGCTCCCCGGTCGGCAGCTGGTACCGACCGGGGAGCGGCCTCACCTTTCGGCCGGGGTCCTCAGTGTTTGAAGGCGTCCTTGGCCTTCTGGCCGGCCTGGAGCACATCGCCCTTGGTCTGTTCGGCCTTGCCCTTGGCGGTGAGCCGCTCGTTGCCTACGGCCTTGCCGGCAGCCTCCTTCGCCTTGCCCTTCATGGTCTCCGCGGTGTGTGCGATCTTCTTGCCCGCGCTCACGGTGTCCTCCTGCATGAGCTCGACATTCCCCTTGGCGCGTGTGCCCCGCGCGGGGAATTTCATGCGCCGGCCCGCCGAGGGCGCCACGGCGGCGACTGGCTCGGCACCCGCGGGACCAGCGGCGTTTGCCGCACGCTGCTCCGGCAGCCGTCGCCCGGTCGTGTGAAGTCCGGACGACCGGTGGAGGTGGCTCGTTGAAGGGTCATGGCAGACGAGACGGACGACGACCGGAACCAGGCGCCGATGGTGTGGGCGCTGGCCGTACGCGAGGCGGCGCAGGGCCCACCGGTCGCGGAACTGATCCTGGAGGTCGGAGCGGAGCTCCACACCGACCTGGTGGAGGCCGCGGTCGACAGTGGCTTCACGGTCGCCGCCGGGGATCCCCCGGCGACGACCGGCACCATCGAGGTCGCCGACGACCGGGTGGCCTGCCTGACGCTGGTCGGCGGCCGCCAGCGGTGGGAGCCCGGCTCACGGGTCGAGGTGTCCCCCAGCTGGCTGGCGGCGGCCGAGATCCGGGGCGCCGCCGTGGTGATCATCATGCCGCCGCAGACCTGGCCGCCCGGCCTGGTCGAGCTGGAGCCCGGCGCACGCCTCGACGCCTTCACCAGGTCGCTCGACCGGGAACGGGCGGCGGGCCGGGTGCTGCACGGCACGGTCTCGGTGCAGGGCGTGTCCTAGGACCCGCCTTCAGGGGCCCGTCCTCAGGGGCCAGTCTTCAGGGGCGGCGGTAAGCGGCGGTCGCGATCTCGACGAAGGACCGGATCAACGGATTGGTGTCGCCGTCGTTCCACGCCGCCACCACGCGGCTCGGCGCCATGTCGAAGAAGAAGCGAAGACCAACGACGCACGGACCAGCGACGCCCCGACCGACGACGCACCGACCGACGCGGCGCCGGCCGCCTCCGCCGTATCGGTGGTGGGCCCCGGCGACGGCGAGACGATCGTCCTGGGCACCACGCGCATGCGCGTGCTGGAGGACGGCAACCGCACCGGGCACCGTCTCGCGATCGCCGAGTCCGTCCTCGCCCCGCACACCCAGGGGCCGCCGCAGCACCGCCACGCCCGACACGACGAGGGGTTCTACATCCTGTCCGGCACCGTGGAGTTCACCGTCGGGGACGAGCACCACGCCGCCCCCGCCGGCACGTTGGTGATGGTGCCGCCCGGCACCCCGCACACCTTCGCCAACCTGACCGACCAACCCGCCGTCATGCTCAGCACGTTCACCCCCGACCTGTACGTCCAGTACTTCCGGGACCTCCGCGATGTGCTCGCCGCCGGCCGCCCGTTGACGCCCCAGGCCAACCTCGACACGATGAGCCGCTACGCGACCGAACCGGCACCGCGGGCTCACGAGCGGGAGTCATGAGCATCGCCTACTGGGTCGTCGCAGCACCGCTCGCCCTCTTCTACGTCTACGCGGGCGCGATGAAGGTGCTCCGCGACCGGGACCGGCTCCGACCGATGATGGGGTGGGTCGACCGGGTGCCGCTCCCCGCCGTCAGGGCGCTGGGGACGGCCGAAGCGCTCGGCGCGACCAGGCTGGTCCTGCCGCCGCTGACCGGTATCGCCCCCGGGCTGGCCGCTGTCGCAGCCAGCGGCTTCGTCGTCCCGCAGATCGGTGCGGTCGCCGTGCACCTGACCGGAGGGGACCGGCGGATCACGCTCAATGCCGGGCTCCTGGCCGCCGCGGCCGTGGCCGTGGCCGTCCGGCCGGCCATCGGGGCGTGACCGGGCGGCGGGCTGTCGAGCTGACCGGTGGCGTGCGTCAGACGGGTCGTTCGGGGGGCAGGAGGAGATCGGCCCACACGGTCTTGCCGGGGCCTTCGGGGAACGCTCCCCAGTGCAGTGACAGGCGGTCGACGATCACCAGGCCGTATCCGCCGATCTGGCCCGGCCGGTACCCGTCCGGCCCGTCCGGGCGGGGCAGGTCGGTGCCAGGGCAGGGGTCGGTGACGGAGATCCGCAGGCGGGTACGGCGCTGGGCTACGTCCAGCGCGAGGGCGCCGCCCGCGTGCCGGACGGCGTTGCCGAGCAGTTCCGCGGCGACGAGCTGGGCGTCCTGCGCGGCCTGCTCGGCCGCGAGGTGCCAGTCGGCGAGGGCACGGCGGACGAACGCCAGGCCCTCGCTGACGGGCAGCGCGCCCTCGGCGAAGGCCAGCTGCCGGTGGTGGTGCCCCGGTGCGGGATGGGTGTCGGTGTCCATGGCGGCCCCGAACTGCTGCAGATGGATCTCGTGTCTCGACCGGGACGGATACCCGATCACGCCGGGGCCATGCGCTCAGACGGGCGGAGTACGCGGCAGCCGCCGCCGGACGGCTTCCTCGACGGTGGCGTGGACGGGGAACAGCGGGGCGGTGTCGGTGAGTTCCAGCACCCGCACGGTCCGCGGTGAGGGGGCGACCAGCACGAGCGGGATGCCGTCGTCCAGGGCCCGCCGGCGGGCGACGAGGAGCAGGTTGAGGCCGGTGGAGGTGAACAGCTCCACTCCGGCCAGGTCGACCGCGAGCAGGGCCGGGCGCTGGTCGAGCGCAGCGCCCAGTGTCTCGGCGACGACCGGCCCGCTGTCCAGGATCATGTCCCCGGTGAAGGAGCACACGAGGGCGTCGCCGTACCGGACGGTCTCCGACTTCAGGCAGGGAAGCACCGTCATCTCCTCCTTGCTGTCCCCTCGGTGGGCCTCCTCGGTCTCCCCCGCCTCACGGGCCGGGCTGGGCGGGCACCCGCGCCCCGGCGCCGGCGGCGGCGCCCGGCTCCGGCCACGCGGACGCGATGCGCTCCAGGCCCTGCCACAGGTCGAGGGCCTGCTCGCGCAGCCCGACGACGGTGGAGCTGCCCGCCTCGACCGCGCTGAGGTAGGCGTCTATGCCGGTGACGGCGTGGCTCACCTGCCGGCGCAGCGGTTCGATCCGGCAGGGGTCCGCGCCGCTGTCGCCGGGTGCGCCGATCCGTTCGGCGAGGAGGGACCTGAGCCGTTCCAGCGCCTGCCTGTTCATCGGGTCCACGGAACCATCTCCAGACAGCGGGCCGCCGCACGGATCCGGTGCGGGAGCGGCGTGAGCCGGGGTTCTCCACCTTTCACCCGGTCGCCGGACGTGTCAACCATTGCACGAATCACCTGTCGCGCTTCAGCAGTCGTGAAACACGGGTTCTATCGTAGAGAGATGGAGAACGGTACGGCGACTGAGCGGCAGTGGACCTTCCTGACCAACCACGCGCGGGTGCTGGTCCAGATCGCCCGAGACCCCGGCATCCGGGTACGGGACATCGCCACCCGGTGCCTGCTCACCGAACGCGCGGTCCAACGCATCATCGCCGACCTCGAACTGGCCGGGTACCTCAGCCACGAACGCCTCGGCCGCACCAACCACTACAGCGTCGCCACCGGCAAACCACTGCGCCATCCCGCCGACGCCGGCCCCACCATCGCCGAACTCCTCGCCACTCTCCTGCGCTGACGCCCGGACGCACTGACGCGCTGACGCGCCGACACACCGACACGTCGCGGCGGTCAGCTCACGCGCGCGACGGTCAGGATGCGGGTGTGCGTGGGGCGGGCGAGGGCGCGGTGCCGGCCCTCGGCGGTGATCTCCACCAGGAGGTGCCCGTCGCAGCCGGTGTAGAGCGGGTGCCCGGCCGGGCCCAGGCGGCCGGTCGCGGCGACCGGCGAGGTGCTGAGCGTCCCCGACGGGCCGCGCAGCCACAGCAGGTAACCGGACGCGACGGGGCGGGAGGTCGTCGTGGCCATGGTCAGTGACCCGTCCGGGTGAAGCCGGGGATCCGGCCGTCACCCCGGGCGCCGGTGTCGGCGGGCCCCACAGGGCGTCGGGCGGGTGCGGGGGCGCCGACAGCGACCTGCCCCCGAGGACGGACGGCGGAGAACGCCGGTGTCGACCGACCAGGCACGGAGCCACCTCATCACGGCAGACGGCCAGGGGCCCGCTGGGGCCTCCGGCGAACAGGCTGGTCCGACCACCCTGCGGCACCGGCGGCCGATGCGCACTCCGACGCCGGCGCTGCGGCGCGCGGGCCCGGCTGGTCCGGATGCCACCGTGCGGGTGCAGCGGCGCGGCCCTGGGGCCACGTTGAGGAGATGGACACCGTCATCGTGCTCGAACCGGATACGCCGACCAACGTCCGGCTCCTCGGCTCCGACCACACACCGGCAGACCCCGAGACCCCGGTGCGCCGCGCCCACACCGCACCCGCGGAGGCCTCCGGCGCCTGTGGCCCCCTCACGCTGTGCGGGCTGGACACCTCCGACATGACCCTCGCCCCGCAGCGGTCGACCGACCCCGGCCACCCGCGGCCCCCCTGGCAGACGTGCAGCGCGTGCCGCGCCGCCGAAGCGAGCGCCGCGCCTCGCGCCGCCGAGCCGGCAGCCCCGGACCGCGCCGAGGACGACGCCGCCCCCGCGGAGCACTCGACCTCCTGACCCACCGCCCACACCGCCCTACGGCGCAGCGCTCCGCCGCCGCCTGGGCAGCCTGGCCGCGCCCTGCCGCCGACGCCGACCGGTCCGGACGGCGTCGGCGTCGGCGTCGGCCGTCAGGAGGTGCCCTCGGCGGCGTCCTGGGCGGCCACGCGGGCGTACTGCAGGAAGTCGGCGACGGCCGAGGCGGCCAGCGTGGCGGTGACGAGCCTGGTGGCGCGCGGCGCGAAGACGGAGCCGACGGTGCAGGCGGTGGCGACCCACAGGCCGGTGCAGAACGGGCAGGTGACCAGTTCTCCGATCGCCTTGCGGGCGCCCGTGCCGCGGACCTCCTCCTCCAGTTCGGCGGGGCCGGCGGTGCCCTGGAAGCGGGTGAACGGGGCTCGCAGGGGGCTGGTGACGGGGTCCTTGGCGATCAGGCGGGAGAGCTGGTGGGTGGCCAGCGCGGCGAGCGCGACGTCCCACGGGCCCGGGCGCGGCACCTCCCGGTGGCAGGCCCGGGCGAGCGCGGCAGCGCCGAGGACGGCGCCGGAGTAGGCGGCCATGAGGCCGGTGTAGCCGGCGAGCGGACGATCGTCGTCGCCGCCGTAGGTACGGGCTTCGCGGTGCAGCAGTTCGCGCAGGGATGTGGTCATGTCGTCCTCCTCCGGCCGGTGGCGTCGCTCAGGTCCCCCCGTGGCCGGGCAGGAACTCCTGCACCTTGGCCTTGACGCCCTGGCGCACCACCGAGCCGCGGTCGCTGTCGCCCTTCAGCACGGACAGCGCGGCCGCCTTGATCTGGTCCCACGAGGCGTGCGGTGGGATCGGCGGGACCGCCGGATCGGTCCGGAAGTCGATGACGAACGGCCGGTCCGCCGCCAGCGCCTGACGCCACACCGGCTCCACGTCCTCGGGCCGCTCCACCCGCGCGCCGTACAGGCCGAACAGGGTCGCGACGTCCGCGTAGCGGATGTCGGGCAGGCTCTGCGAGGGCTCGAACTGCGGGGCCCCCTGCATCCCGCGCATCTCCCAGGTGACCTGGTTGAGGTCGTGGTTGTTGAGCACCGCGACGACCAGGCGCGGGTCCGACCACTCGCCGTAGTACTTGGCGGCGGTGATGAGCTCGGCGAGGCCGTTCATCTGCATGGCACCGTCGCCGACGATGGCGATCGCGGGCCGGTCGGGGTGGGCGAACTTGGCCCCGATCGCGTACGGCACGCCCGGGCCCATGGTGGCCAGGGTGCCGGACAGCGAGCCGCGCATGGCGCCGCGGAAGCGCAGGTGGCGGGCGTACCAGTTGGCGGCCGAGCCGGAGTCCGCGGCGAGGATCGCGTTGTCGGGCAGCAGCGCGTCGAGCGTGTGGACGACGTACTCGGGGTTGACCGGATCGGCGCTCACCTCGGCTCGCCGCCGCATCACCTCCCACCAGCGCGCGGCGTTGTCCTCCACGGTCTTGCGCCAGACGCCGTCGGTCTTCTGCTCCAGCAGCGGGATCAGCCGGCGCAGCGCCTCGCCGGCGTCGCCGACCAGGTTGACCTCGAACGGGTAGCGCAGCCCGACCATGGACGGGTCGAGGTCGATCTGCACCGCCCTCGCCTTGCCGAACTCGGGCAGGAACTGGCTGTACGGGAAGCTGGATCCCACCACCAGGAGGGTGTCGCAGTCGCGCATCAGCTCGTACGAGGGGCGGGTGCCGAGCAGGCCGATCGACCCGGTGACGTACGGCAGGGTGTCCGGCAGCGCGTCCTTGCCCAGCAGCGCCTTCGCCACCCCGGCGCCGAGCAGGTCGGCGACCCGCTCGACCTCGGCCCGGGCGTGCCGGGCGCCCTGCCCGACCAGCATGGCGACCTTCTCGCCCGCGTTCAGGACCTCCGCCGCCCGGGCCAGGTCCTGCTCGGCCGGTACCGGCGCGTAGTGCGGGAGGCCGAGGCTGGACGGCACCTGCTTGAACGCGTGCGCCGGCGGCTCGTAGTCGAGTTCCTGGACGTCCGCCGGGATGATCACCGCCGTCACCGTCCGACGGGTCGCGGCGATGCGCAGGGCGCGGTCCAGCACGTTGGGCAGTTGGGCGGGGACGGTGACCATCTCGCAGAACTCCGAGGCCACGTCCTTGTAGAGGCTGAGGAGGTCGACTTCCTGCTGGTAGGAGCCGCCCATGGCGCTGCGGTCGGTCTGGCCGACGATCGCCACGACGGGGACGTGGTCGAGCTTGGCGTCGTAGAGCCCGTTGAGCAGGTGGATCGCGCCCGGCCCTGAGGTCGCCGCGCACACCCCGGTGCGGCCGGAGAACTTGGCGTAGCCGACGGCCTCGAACGCGGCCATCTCCTCGTGCCGCGCCTGGACGAAGACCGGCCGGTTGTCGGCCCGGCCCCAGGCCGCGAGCAACCCGTTGATGCCGTCGCCGGGGTAGGCGAAGACGTGCTCGACCTCCCAGTCGCGCAGCCGTTCGAGCACATAGTCGGAAACCTTCATCACCAGCTCCTCCACCACTCGGCACTCACAGGCGTCCTGACCCGCCCGGACACGGATCGGGGCCACAGGCTCGGCTAACCGCTGCGGCCGCGATCAAACCCGCTGCGGCCTGCCGCGCTGCGCCCGTCGTGGCGGCCGTGGCGTGGCTCCGGGCCACCGGGCGTCCCGCCGTCCGAGCATGGGAGCCGCACGCCCCGGCGGCCGTTCGCCGGGACCGGCCGAGACTTCCCCCGAGAAGGGCGCTGAACGCCATGGGCCTCCCGTCGAACCCGACCGTCGCCGGCGCGGCCGGGCTGCTGTTCGCGGCCGTCGCCGCGCTGCCGGCCGCGCACGGCTGGGCACCGTTCGGCTTCGAGCGGGCGGCGATCGACTGGAGCGCCGCGCACCGGCCGCCGGACGCCCGGACGGCCGCCGCTGCCGTCACCTCGCTCGGGTCCGGCGTGGTGCCCTACCTGCTGACCCTGGCCGCCGGAGTCGTCACCGTGCGGACGCGGCCCGCCCCGCGACCCCCGGGCCAGGCCGTCCTGACGGTGGTCGCCCCCGTCCTCTGGCTCGTCGCGGGCCAGTTCCTGCGCCTGGGGCTCGTGCACGCGTTCGCGCGCCCCCGGCCGCCTCGGACGTTCTGGGCGACGAGCGCCTCCGGGTTCTCCTTCCCGTCCGGGCACGCCTTCACCTCGGCGGTCTGCGCCGGTCTGCTGGCCGTCTGCGTCGCCCGCGCCCGCCCGTCGACGGGCCGGGCCACCACCCGCGCCGTCACCACCGGCGCCGTCACCGTCGCCGCCGGGTTCGCGGTCTCGGTCGGCCTCAGCCGGATCTACCTCGGCGTGCACTGGCCGCTGGACGTCCTCGGCGGCTGGCTGCTCGCCGCGATGTGGCTCGCCCTGGGCGCCGCGGTCCTTCGCCCGCCCGGCCGTACGGACCCACGCGCGCGGGGCACCCGGTCGCCCGACGGCCCGCCCGGGACATAGCCGACGGGGCCGTCAGGGCAGGGGGGTGCCGCCGGTCGCGTTGAGGATCTCGGCGGTGATGTAGGAGGACTCCTGGGAGGCGAGGAAGACGTAGGCCGGGGCCATCTCGGCGGGCTGGGCGGCGCGGCCCAGCGGGGACTGCTCGCCGAAGTGCGCGACCTTCTCGTCGTCCATGGTGGCCGGGATCAGCGGTGTCCACACCGGTCCCGGCGCGACGGCGTTGACGCGGACGCCGTCGGGCGCGAGCTGCAGCGCCAGGCCCTGGGTGAAGGCGACGATCGCGGCCTTGCTCATCGCGTAGTCCAGCAGGTGGGGGCTGGGCTTGTAGGCCTGCACGGAGGCGGTGTTGATGATCGAGGCGCCGGGGCGCAGATGGGGCAGGGCGGCACGGGTGGTCCAGAACATGCCGTACAGGTTGGTCCTGATGACCCGGTCGAACTGCTCGGTGGTGATCGCGCGGAGGCCGTCGGGCTGGGACATCTGGTACGCGGCGTTGTTTACGAGGATGTCGAGGCGGCCGAACAGGTCGGTGCAGCGGGTCACCAGCTCGGTGCAGAAGCTCTGGTCGCGCAGGTCGCCGGCGACGGCGAGGGCGCGGCGGCCGGCGTCGACGACCAGGCGGGTGGTCTCCTCGGCGTCGGCCTGCTCCTCGGGCAGGTGGCAGAAGGCGACGTCCGCTCCCTCGCGGGCGAAGGCGAGGGCGACGGCGCGTCCGATTCCGGAGTCGCCGCCGGTGATCAGCGCCACGCGCCCGGTCAGGCGGCCGGTGCCGCGGTAGCTGGTCTCGCCGTGGTCGGGGTCCGGCCGCATGGCCGCAGCGCTGCCGGGGTGCGGCTGGGACTGCTCCGGGAACGGCGGCTGGGGGTGCTGGTCGGTCGGGTCGTGCGGGGTGTGCTGATCGCTCATCACGGCGGTGGTGCTCCTTTCGGGGGGTCCGGGGCCGGGGCGACCGGTGCGGCGGACGGGTTCCCGGGGCGAGTCTGGTGCGGGGCGCCGCCGTCCGCCTCGCGGGTTGCTGCACGCGGGTGGTCCGCACCCCGGGTGCGCTTGCGGATCCGTGACCGCGCCGGGTCGGTGGCCGCGCCGGGTCAGCGGGTGTCGCCTCCGGTGCCCCGGTCTTGGGGGCCGGGCGCGCCGCCCGTACGGGAGCCGCGCCACAGCACGTACCGGGGAAGCACCAGCCAGCCGATGCCGAACCAGAGCGCGGCCACCCCGGTGAGGACCCAGGCCGTGGCGGACAGGTCGGTGGCGGTGCGCAGGAGGAGGAGCAGGGCGGCGGTGATGGTGAGGGCGAGCAGGACCAGTCCGGCGGCGATGAGGCGGCCGGCCACGTGGATGAGCTCGGGCTTCATGCCGCGGCCGGACAGGAGGCGGTGGAAGGCGACGGGGGCGATGAGGGTTCCGGTGGCGAGGGCGCCGAGGAAGACGGTGGCGACGTAGAGGTGCTGGTCGAAGGTGGGGAGATCGCGGTACCGGGGGGTGAAGACGACGCTGAGCAGGAACCCGAACAGGATCTGGGCGCCGGTCTGGCAGACGCGCACCTCCTGCAGCATCTCGTTCCACAGGCGGTCGGCGCGTTCCTCCGGGGTTTCGTCGCGGCCGGTCGCCGGGCGGTCTCGCTGTGGGGGCATGCGTCGGCTGCTCCTGGGTCGAAGGCGCGGGGCATCGCCGGTGGTTCGGGTGGCGATGGGTCGGGCGCGGGGGCCGGCTACCAGTGTGGGCACCGCCGGAGGACGTCCGCCACCGCGGTGGTGCCGTCACGGGGGAACGGCCGCACTGCCGGGCCGGAGGAGGTCATGGAGGAGTTGCAGGGCGGCGAGGACGGTGTCGTGCTGGATGGTCTCGCGTCGGTCGGTGCGTGGTCGGGGTTCGACTGTCGCCGTTGTGTGCGGGGCGGCGAGGGCGATGTAGACGGTGCCCACCGGCCGGCCGTCCTGGGGGGCGGGGCCGGCGACGCCGGTCGTGGCGAGCCCGTAGGTGGCGCCGGTGATGCCGCGGATCCCTTCGGCCATCTGGGCGGCGACACCGGGGTGGACGGGCCCCTCGTCGGCGAGGAGCGCGGCGTCGACGTGCAGCAGGGTGCTCTTCAGGTCGGTGGCGTACGCGACGACGCCGCCGAGGAACGCCTGGCCTGCGCCGGGGGCGTCCGCGAGGGCGGTGGCGAGTCGGCCTCCGGTCAGTGATTCGGCGACGGCGACGGTGTGGCCGGCGGCTGTCAGGGCGGCGGTGATCTGCCTGACCAGGACCCCGGTCCGGTCGAGCCCCGCTCGGGCGGGCACCGCCTCCGGTCCGTGCGCCTCGCGGTGCCGTGCCGGGCCGCGGTCGGGAGCGGGGTCAGGGCCGGGGACGGGGCCGGGGTCGGGGCCGGGCGGCATGGGTGTGCGGCCGTCAGGTCTCGACGACGACGCGGACGGAGGCCAGCCCGGAGTCGACGCTGTCGGGGACGAGCATGCCCGCCTCGACTCCGCTGCGCAGGTAGTCGACGACGTCGTCGTTGAGGCGCTCGCCGGGCACGGCCGCCGGGATGCCGGGCGGGTACGGGGTGAGCATCTCGGCGGCGATCCGCCCGGCCGCCTTCTCGACGGGCACCTGCTCGGTGGGGCCGAAGAAGGCGTCGCGCGGCAGCAGGACCTGTTCCAGGCGCAGTTGCTCGGGGCCCGGGATGTGGATGTCCGGCACGGGCCGCAAGTCCGGGGCGACCTCGACGAGTTCGGCCAGGCCGTGCAGCAGGAGGCCGGTGGTCGTGGTGTCGTCGGCGTGCGTCAACTGGGCGCTGATGCGGCGGTGGTCGCAGATGTGGAGGGTGATCTGGTGGTGGGAGCGCAGCCAGTCGCCAGCCCGGTAGCCGCTCGTGCCCAGGGCGGAGATATCGATGATGACCTGGAGGGGGTCGAACTCGGCGGCGCGTCCGGGCCCGCAGAAGTCCTCGCGGCCGTGCACGTGCATGCCCTCCAGCGCGTCGATGCGGCCGCGGACGGTGTCGGCGAGGTCGAGCGCGTGGTCGTAGAGGGTGCGGCCGTGCTGCACCATCTGGCGGCGCCAGCCGTCCAGCGCGGCGTAGACCAGGGTGGAGGGGCTGGTGGTGCCGAGCAGGTCCTCGCGTTGGGCGAGCACGGCGGGGTCGATGAGGTCGCCCTGCAGGTGGAAGACGGAGCTCTGTTCCAGGGCCGAGCCCATCTTGTGGACGGAGGTGACGCACACGTCCGCCCCCGCGTCCATCGCCCAGCGCGGCAGCCGGGGGTGGAAGGGCAGGTGCGCGCCCCACGCCTCGTCCACGATCAGCGGTTTGCCGTGCTCGTGGCACGCGTCGGCGATCGCCTCCAGTTCGGCGCAGGTCCCGTACGGGGTGGGCGAGGTGACCAGCGCGCCCCGGACGTCCGGGTGCCGGGCCAGGGCGGCCCGGAACGACTCGGCGGACGGCGGATGGGCCAGGTGCAGGTCGGGATCCCACTGCGGGTCGACCCAGACCGGGCGGATGCCGGCCAGGATGAGCCCGGCGACGACCGACTTGTGCGCGTCCCGGCCGACCAGGATCTCCTCGTGCGGGCCCGCGACGGACAGCATCGCGGCCTTCACCGACAGGGAACTGCCGCAGGTGGAGAAGAACGTGTGGCGGGCGCCGACGGCTTCGGCCATCAGCTCCTGGGCGTGCTGGAGGATGCCTCGGGTGTCCAGGCGGTCGTCCAGGCCGCCGGTGGCCAGCACGTCCGCTCGGAAGACGTCCGGGCCCAGCGTCTGGAGGACCCGGGGGTCGGCGCCGCGGCCCTGCTTGTGGCCGGGCGGGGTGAACGCGGTGAGCGGATTGGCGTGGAAGGCCGCGAGGGCTTCGAGTACCGGTGCCTGGGACTGATCCATGCCCGCGCGTCTGCCCCGCGTTCGCGGCCGGAAACGGGCGGCGCCGGCGGCCGGCGCCGCCCGTCCGCACCCCGGGAGGCGGGCGCACGGCCGCTTCAGCCGGTGTCGGGGCCGGTGGAGTCGAGGGCGGCACGGACGCTGTCGTGGACGGTGAACACCTCGTCCGTGCCGGTGATCTCCAGCAGCCGCCGCATCAGGGGCGTCGGGGCGACGAGGACCAGCCGGATACCGGCGGTGCCGGCGTCCTGGCGGGCCTGCAGGAAGGCGTTGAGGCCGGAGGAATCGCAGAAGGACAGGCCCGCCAGGTCGACGACGAGCCGCGGCTGGCCGGCCTTCACCGCCTCGGTGAGGGCGTTCTCCAGCTTCGGTCGCTGTTCCTGGTCCACTTCGCCTTCGAGGCGGCAGACCACGGCCGTCCCCGGGACCACCAGGGTGGTGATCCGAAGGACCTCTGCGTCGCCCCCCGGGTTCCGCGAGGGGTCGTCGAGCCAGGTGGACATGAGCAGGCCTCCTCCCGGCCGGGGAGCTGTCCGCTCCATCGTGCCTCGCCGACCGGCTCGCGGCCCACCCGCGGGGTGCCGGAGCCGCCGGCCGCTGGTGGTGCACGCGCACTTGCGGCGTTCACGGTCCGTGATGCGCACGCTCGTGGCGTTCGCACTCTTGTGGCGGCGGCTCCGAGGCGTCAGCGTGGTGGCGAACCGCACCGGGTGGGGCGGGCGCACCAGCACCGCCCCCGTACGACCGCAAGGGCGCCCGTCGGGGAGCCGGAGAGAGGCGACGATGCCCATGCCCATGCCCGTGCCCCCGCCCCGCCCCGAGGCCGTGTGCGCACCGGCGGAGGACCGGCGGGCGAGTCCCGCCCGCGTCTGCGTCGTGCAGTTCGACGTGCAGGTCGGAGTCGAGCACCGGGAGCGCAACGTCGAGCACGGCCTGGGCCTGGCCGCACGGGCCGCCGACGACGGCGCGACGCTGATCGTGCTGCCCGAACTGTGCGCCACCGGCTACGCGTTCGCGACCAGGGCCGAGGCCTACGCACACGCCGAGGAGGTGCCGGCCGGACGCACCGTCCGCCGGTGGGAGGCCTTCGCGCACGACCGTGGCGTGCACCTGGTCGGGGGGCTGGTCGAGCGAGACGGTGTCCGCCTGTACGACACCGCCGTCCTGGTCGGCCCGGACGGCTACCTCGGGCACTACCGCAAGACGCACCTGTGGAACACCGAGAAGCTCTGGTTCACGCCGGGCGACCGCGGCTGCCCGGTCTTCGAGACCTCGCTCGGGCGCATCGGCCTGCTCGTCTGCTGGGACATCTGGTTCCCCGAAGTGCCGCGGCTGCTGGCCCTCCAGGGCGCGGACATCATCTGCAGCGCCAACAACTGGACGTGGACACCGCCGCCGGTGTTCGACCAGGGCGGGCGGTGCATGGCCGCCTACCTGACCATGACCGCCGCGCACGTCAACAGCGTCGTCATCGCCGCCGCCAACCGGATCGGCACCGACCGCGACGCGCGCTTCCTGGGCTGCTCACTGATCGCCGGCACCGACGGCTGGCCGCTGGGCGAGATCGCCGGGCCGGACGAGGAGCGCATCCTCAGCGCGGACGTCGACGTCGTCGCCTCCCGCGGCGCACCGATCTGGAACCCGCTCAACGACCTGGTGCGCGACCGCCGCACCGACCTGTACGACGCGATGCTCGGCTACACGTCGGGCCGGGCGTTCCCCCGCTGACGCGAACGCGGGGGTGCGACGCGAACCAATGCTTGACAAACTCAACCTTTCATCCTTAGTGTCACTCTTGAGCTATTGCTTCATGTGATGAAAATTCCACGGGCGCAAACGCAACCGCCCGCACCCCACCACGCCTCAGGACCGCGAGACCCTCATGACTGACAGCATTCCTTCGGTGGTCGCCCGACTGCGGGCCGAGTTCGACACCGGCCGGACCAGGCCGCTCGCCTGGCGCCTGGACAAGCTGGCCGCCCTGCGCGCCCTCCTCGCCGAACAGGCCGAGGTGTTCCAACAGGCCCTGCACGCCGACCTCGGCAAGAGCGCCACCGAGGCGTACCGCACCGAGATCGGCTTCACGCTCCACGAACTCGACCACACCGTGGCGAACTTGGAGGAATGGCTGCACCCGAGGCCCGCCGCCGTGCCGAAGGTCTTCCACCCGGCCGAGGCCCGGGTCGTCCGCGACCCGCTGGGCGTGGTGCTGATCATCGCGCCCTGGAACTACCCGCTCCAGCTCGCTCTGGCCCCGCTGGTCGGCGCCCTCGCCGCCGGGAACACCGCGCTCGTCAAGCCCAGCGAACTCGCCCCCGCGACCTCGGCGGCCATCGCCGAACTGCTGCCGCGCTACCTCGGCGAGGAGACGGTGGCGGTCGTCGAGGGCGCCGTGCCCGAGACCACCGCGCTGCTGGAGCAGCGCTTCGACCACATCTTCTACACCGGCAACGGCGCGGTCGGGCGGATCGTCATGGCCGCCGCCGCCAAGCACCTCACGCCGGTCACCCTGGAACTCGGCGGCAAGAGCCCCGTCGTGGTCGAGCCCGGCGCCGATCTCGCCGTCACCGCGCAGCGGATCGCCCGCGGCAAGTTCCTCAACGCCGGCCAGACCTGCGTCGCCCCCGACTACGTCCTCGCCATCGGTGACACCGCGGCCGGCCTGGAGCAGGAACTGGCCTCCGCCGTCACGGCACTGTTCGGCACGGCCCCGGCCGAGAGCACCGACTACGGGCGGATCGTCAACGAGCGCCACTTCGACCGGCTCACGGCGCTGCTCGGCGACGGACGCACCGTCATCGGCGGCGAGCACGACCGCGACTCGCGTTACCTGGCCCCGACCGTCCTCGCCGACGTCCCCGCGACGGCCGAGGTGATGCGGGCCGAGATCTTCGGCCCGATCCTGCCCGTCGTGGCCGTCCCCGACCTCGACGCGGCGATCGCCTTCATCAACGAACGTGACAAGCCGCTCGCGCTGTACGCCTTCACCGAGTCCGCGGACACCAAGCGGCGGCTCACCGAGGAGACCTCCTCCGGCGCGCTCAGCTTCGGCCTGCCCGTCTCCCACCTGGCGATGCCCGAGCTGCCGTTCGGCGGCGTCGGCGAGAGCGGCATGGGCCGCTACCACGGCGAGTACTCGATCGAGACGTTCAGCCACGCCAAGGCCGTCGTCGACAAGCCCCTCGCCTGATCCCGTCCCCCCGACCGCCCCCGTCCCTCTCTGGAGCGCCCGTCCATGACCCCGAACGAGCACGTCGCCGCCGTGTCCGCCGAGACCACCCGGTTCGTCGCCGCCGTCCGGTCCGCCGACCCGGTCACCCCCGTCCCCAGCTGTCCCGACTGGACCCTCACCGACCTCGTCCGCCACGCGGGCAGCGTCCAGCGCTGGTTCACCGTCCTGCTGCGCCGGCGCATCCAGGAGCCGCCCACCAGCCGGGACGTCGACCTGAAGCTCCCCGAGCGGGCCGAGGACTACCCGGCCTGGTTCGCTGAGGCCGCGGCAGAAGCCGCCGCGGTGTTCGCGGACACCGACCTCGACGCACCGATGTGGGCGTGGGGCGCCGACCAGCACGCCCGGTTCTGGGTGCGCCGGATGCTCTTCGAGACCCTCGTCCACCGCGTCGACGCCGAACTCGCCCTGGGCGTGAAGCCCGACCTCGACCCGGCGCTCGCCGCGGACGGCGTGGACGAGTTCCTGACGAACCTGCCCTACGCGGCCTTCTTCGCCCCGGGGACGGCCCGCCTTCGCGGCGACGACCGCACGATCCGCTTCGCCCGCACCGACGGGGACGGCGACTGGCTGGTGCGCCTGCGCCCCGACGGCTTCGGCCTCGAATCCGGTGACGCGACCGCCGACGCCACCGTCTCGGCCACCGCCGCCGACCTGCTGCTCCTCCTCTACGGGCGCATCGACCGTACGGCGCCCGAGGTCACCACGGCCGGCGACGAGGACCTGCTGCAGCTCTGGTTCGCCAACTCCGCGTTCTAGGAAGCCTCCCGGGGGCGGCGGCCGTTCTCCCTGCGAGAACGGCCGTTCCGAGGACGAGGCGGCGCAGCCTGAGCCCGATGCGCAGCCTCAGCCTCGCCCGAGGACGCGGTCCACGGCGATCTCGATGACCACCCGGTCCGGATTGACCCGCGGCTGGCGGTAGCGCTCGGTGTAGCGCCGCTCCGCGTCGGCGACCTGCTCCGGCTCGTCGCGGACGACGGCGACGCCCTCCAGGGTCGCCCAGCGCGCCCGGTCGACCTGGCAGACCGCGACCCGCAGGCCCTCCGGGCCGGCCGCCGCGACGTTGCGCGCCTTGAGGCTGGTGCGGCTGGTGATCACCCGGGCGGTACAGGTCTCCGGCTCGAACGTCACGCCGACCGGCACCACGTGCGGCGTGCCGTCGGGGCGGGTGGTGGTGAGGGTGGAGATGTGCCGCTCGCGCCAGAAGGCGAGCATGGCGTCATCGAGGTCGCGCGGGTCATGGGCCATGATCGCGATCGTACGGCCCCCGGGGAACGGTCAAGCCCCCGGGGGTCGTTCGGGTGCGACGCGGTGGCCGCAGGCGGTGCGGTGCCCGCAGGCGGCGGCGCGGTGGCCGTGCCTGCGGCGCAGTGGCCGGCGGGCACGGTTGCCAGTGGCCGCCGGCACAGTGTCAGTGGCCGCGGGCGATCCACTCCGGCAGCGCGGGAGCCTCGGCGCCGATGGTGGTCGGGTCGCCGTGGCCGGTGCGGACCACCGTCTCGGGCGGGAGCGTCAGCAGGCGCTCGCGGATCGAGTCGATGATGGTCGGGAAGTGCGAGAACGACCGGCCGGTCGCGCCCGGACCGCCCTGGAACAGGGTGTCGCCGGTGAAGACGGTGCCCAGCTCGGGCGCGTACAGGCAGACCGCGCCCGGCGCGTGGCCCGGGGTGTGGAGGACGGTCAGCCCGGTGCCGGCCACCTCGATCCGCTGTCCGTCGGCCAGTTCGCCGTCCGGCAGGCGCGCGGGGTGGGTGAGCTTCCACAGCGGGAGGTCGTCCGGGTGCAGCAGGATCGGCGCACCGGTCCGGGCGGCGAGGGCCGGGGCCGCGTCGATGTGGTCGTTGTGGGCGTGCGTGGAGACGATCGCCAGCAGCCGGCGCCCGCCGAGCGCCGTCGCGATGGCCTCGGCGTCGTGCGCGGCGTCGATCACCACCGCCTCCTCGTCGTCGCCGACGATCCAGACGTTGTTCTCCACCTCCCAGCTGCCGCCGTCGAGTTCGAAGGTCCCGGCGGTCACCAGCCGGTCGACCCGGGCTGCGGGGTCGCGCCCGCTCACAGGAGCACCACCGAGCGGAGGACGTCGCCCTGGTGCATGCGCTCGAAGGCCTGCTCCACCGCGTCGAGTCCGATGGTCTCGGTGACGAAGGCGCCCAGGTCCAGGCGGCCCTGGAGGTAGAGGTCGATGAGCATCGGGAAGTCCCGCGAGGGCAGGCAGTCGCCGTACCAGGAGGACTTGAGCGCGCCGCCGCGGCCGAAGACGTCGAGCAGCGGCAGCTCCAGCGTCATCTCCGGGGTCGGTACGCCGACCAGGACGACGGTGCCGGCCAGGTCGCGGGCGTAGAAGGCCTGCCGGTAGGTCTCGGGCCGGCCGACCGCCTCCACCACCACGTCGGCGCCGTTGCCGCCGGTGAGCTCGCGGATCGCCTCGACCGGGTCGGTGGTGCGGGAGTTGACGGTGTGGGTGGCACCGAGCGTGCGGGCGGTCTCCAGCTTGCGGTCGTCGATGTCGACGGCGATGATCTTCGCCGCGCCCGCCAGCCGGGAGCCCATCACGGCCGCGCCGCCGACGCCGCCGCAGCCGATGACCGCGACCGAGTCGCCGCGGCCGACGTTGCCGGTGTTGATCGCGGCGCCCAGGCCCGCCATGACGCCGCAGCCCAGCAGTCCGGCGACGGCCGGCTCGGCCGCCGGGTCGACCTTGGTGCACTGGCCGGCGGCGACGAGGGTCTTCTCGGCGAACGCGCCGATGCCCAGCGCCGGGGACAGCTCGGTGCCGTCGAGCAGCGTCATCTTCTGCTGGGCGTTGTGGGTGTCGAAGCAGTACTGCGGGCGTCCGCGCCGACAGGCCCGGCACTGGCCGCACACCGCACGCCAGTTGAGGACGACGAAGTCGCCGGGCACCACCTCGGTGACGCCCTCGCCGACCGACTCCACGATGCCCGCGGCCTCGTGGCCGAGCAGGAACGGAAACTCGTCGTTGATGCCGCCCTCGCGGTAGTGGAGGTCGGTGTGGCAGACGCCGCAAGCCTGGATCCGGACCACCGCCTCGCCCGGGCCAGGGTCCGGCACCACGATCGTGGCCACCTCCACGGGCGCGCCCTTGGCGCGCGCGATCACTGCCTTGACCTGCTGGGGCATCCGATTCCACCTCCGTCGGCCGATGCGCCTCTGCACCGGCGTGACCTGCGACAAAACGACTGCAGAAGCACTGCCCACGAAGCGTAGCGCCCGCTCCGGCGACCGCCGCCGGAGCGGGCGGCCGATCCGGCGTGATCCGGCTCACCGGAAGTGCCGCAGGCATATCCGCCGGCCACCGGCGCACCTCACCGCGTCCCACGTGGCACTTGCCGGCGGAATGGGCCGCGGACGCCCCGACGGGCTCCGGGGGCGGGGGCGCACGGGCGGCGCTGACCGCCCGTCAGCGCGCCCCGAACCGCCCGGAAAGCACCGGTGTTGGCCGGAAGTGCCGCAGACGGGCGCCCCACGGCCCACGTACGGTCGTAGCAGAGACGGTCCACGCGACCACGCTCAGCACACCCGCCCCACCTGACGGCGCGCCACCGCGCACCGCCCGTGCTCGGCGCGTACCGACCGTGCGCCCCCGCACGTTTCGCGCCACCCCGCAGCAGACGCCCGACCTAGCCCCGGCCCGTGTCGAGCCGCCAGCCGGCCGCACCACCCGTCCCCGCGCCAATCCCGGATACACCCCCCGTCGGACCGCACCTCGCGGCCCACCGTCCTGGAGTCTGGAGTACGGATGTCCACCGAGAACAGTGCGACCGGCACCGCCCCGCTCCCCCCGCTGCACTGCCTGCGCCACCTCGAACCCGGACCGCCCCGGCTCGCCGCGCTGCCCACCGGCACTCCGGTGTGGCTGGTCAGCCGACACGCCGACGTGCGCCAGGTGCTGACGGACCCGCGCCTGGGCCGCGCCCCGCTCTACGCGCCGGACGCACCGCCGGTCACGGTCACGCCCAACATCCTCGACGACCCGCAGAGCATGCTGAACATCGACGGCACCGAGCACCAGCGGCTGCGCCGCACCGTGCAGCGGGCCTTCACCCCGCGGGCGATCGCCCGCTGGAAGCCGTGGGTGGCCTCGGTCGTCGAGTCACTCATCGACGAGCTGATCGACCACGGCTCGCCCGCCGACGTCGTCGCCTCCTACACCCGGCCGCTGCCGGTCGCGGTGATCAGCCGGCTGATGGGCCTCGACAACCTGGACACCAAACGGCTCGCGCACTGGAGCGACCACGCGCTCTCGGCCACCGCCTTCAGCGCCGAGGCGATCGGCGCCGCCATGTCCGAGTTCACCGCCTTCGGCGCGGAGGTGATCGCCCAGCGCCGCGCCGAGCCCGGCGATGACCTGGTCAGCAGCCTGCTCGCGGCCGCCGCCGACGACGGCTCCATCACCGAGCCGCAGCTGGTCGCGCTCGTCATCGGCCTGGTCGTGGCCGGCCACGAGACCACCATGACCAGCCTCGGCAACGCCCTGGTCTACCTGCTCGGAGACGGCCGCGAAGCCTGGCAGCAACTCGCCTCCGACGAGGCCAGCGCCGCCGCCGCGACCGAGCAGCTGCTGCGCGCCGTCCCGCTCGGCGACGCCCACGAGCACATGCCCGGCCTGATGCGCCGCACCGTCGAGGACGTCGAGATCGGCGGGGTGGCCATCCCGGCCGGCAGTGTGGTCGCCGCCGACACCACCGCCGCCAACCAGGACCCCGACGTCTACACCGGCAACCTGGGCACCGAACTGTTCTCCCCGCTGGCCGCGCCGATGCTGACCTTCGGTGCCGGCCCGCACCACTGCCTGGGCGCCTGGCTGGCCCGGATGGAGCTGGAGCTCGCCCTGCACCGGCTCGCCCGCCGGCTGCCGGCCCTACGGATGGCCGACGCGGCCGAGCGGATCGACTGGCGGCGGGGCCTGCTCACCCGCAGCCCGAACTCCCTGCAGGTGGCCTGGTGACGGGCGGGGCGGACACCGAGCCGGTGACCGTCCGGGTCGACCGGGACCGCTGCATCGGCTCCGGGATGTGCGCCCGCACCGCCCCCGACTCGCTGGCCCTCGGCATCGACGGCCTCGCCACCCCGCTGGCCGGATACGACCACGGCGGAGCGGAGTTGACGGAAGAGCTGACCGAGGCGGTGGACTTCTGCCCGGTCGAGGCACTCACCCTCCACGCGGCCCGCGGGGGCTACCGGATCGACCCGGCGGAGTGATCCCCGCCCCGGTGGTGCCCGCGACAGCCACAGCGGGCACCACCGGAACCGACACCGCTGGACCGGCACCATCAGCATCGGCATCGGCATCGGCATCAATGAGCCCAGCTAATGGATCGATGAGCTTATCGATCTTGTTCGGCCCTTCTGCCCGCTGATGAGCTGACTCCATGACAAACGCGGAAACCCTCGCGAACGCGGAGAGCCTCGCCGACGCGGACGCCCCGGCCCCACCGTCAGCCCATCGCTGGTCACCGGTCGTCGCCGTGGCCCTCGCCACCTTCACCGTGGTCTCCTCCGAGATGATGCCGGTCGGCCTGCTCACGCCCATGTCCCAGAGCCTCGGCGTCTCCGACGGAGTCACCGGCCTCTCGCTCACCATCACCGGCCTGATCGCCGCCGTCCTCTCCCCCTTCACCCCGGTGCTCCTCGGGCTGCGCGACCGCCGCACCGCCCTGGTCGCCTTCATGCTGCTGCTCGGCCTCGCCAACGCGCTGACCGCCCTCGCGCCGAACTTCGCGGTCCTCGCGCTCGGCCGCGTCCTGCTCGGCACCGCGATGGGCATCGTGTGGGGCCTCGCCGCGAGCCTCGGCCCGCGCCTCGCCCACGGCCCGCGCATCGCCCTGGCCATGACGCTGATCTTCTCCGGCGTCTCCATCGCCTCCGTCCTCGGCGTACCGCTGGGCACCTACCTCGCCGCCCTGCTCGACTGGCGCGCCGCGTTCTGGGCGCTCGCGCTGCTCGGCGCGGGCTCCGCCGCCGCCCTCGCCGCCACCCTGCCCGCGCTGCCGGTGCACGAGCGCGGACGGCTGAGCGGCCTCGCCGGCGTCCTGCGCCACCGGGGCGTCGCCGTCGGGATCGCGATCACCGCCCTCGTCGTGCTCGGCCAGTTCACCGGCTACACCTACCTCCGCCCCGTCCTCGAAGCCGACGCGGGCCTGAGCAGCGGCGCCATCGCCGCCTGCCTGCTGGTGTACGGACTGGCGGGCGTCGCCGGGAACTTCACCCTCGGCCCGCTGTCCGGCCGCCACCCGAAGGCGGCCGTCGCCCTCGCGCTCTCCGGCATCACCCTCGCCGCCGCCCTGCTGCCGTACGTCACCGGCGGCATCACCACCGTCGTGCTCGCCCTGGTCGTCTGGGGCGTCTCGTACGGCGGGGTCTCGGTCTCCACCCAGAACTGGGTGCGCATCGCCGACCCCGCCGGCATCGAGGCCTCGGCAGCCGTCTGGGCGGGCGCGTTCAACGCGAGCATCGCCCTCGGCTCCTTCGCCGGCGGGCTGGTCGTCGACCGGGCCGGGAACCACGCTGTCCTGCTCACCGCGGCGGCCCTGGCGGCCGCGGGGCTGCTGCTCACCGCCCGCTCCCGGCCGGGCGGCCACCGGCTGACGTGACACCGACTGCTCCGACGCCGGCTGGTCCCAAACCGACTGGTCCGACGCCGGCTGGGGTGCCGCCGACCGGCGGCAAGCGGCTCAGTCGACGTGCTCGGCCAGCAGCTCGACGAAACCGGCCGCCAGCGGGTGCGGCCGCCGCTCGTGCTGCACCACCTCCAGGGTGGTCAGCGCCAGTTCGGGCACCGGCAGGAAGCGGATGTCCGGCCGCTGGACGTACGTCGTGCTGCGCTCGCACAGCAGCAGCCCCAGGCGGGTGCCGGCCACCATCGACAGGCCCTCCTGGATGGTGGCGGCGCCCGCCGGGTACGCCAACTCCCGCCCGCCGGGCGTGTGCCGGGGCGCGTTCACCTGGCGCCAGTACTCGGGCGCCGGGCCGCGCGGCTCGATCAGCGGCAGCGCGGCCAGCTCGTCGGCCGTCACACCGGCCGCCCCGGCCGGGCTCCGCGCGGCGGAGACCGCCACGTACACCGGCTGCCGGGAGAACTCCAGCAGCACCTCCAGCCCCGGCTCCCGGCAGGGGGCGAGCACGATGGCCAGGTCGATCTCGCCCCGGACGAGGTGGGAGAACGGGTCCGCCCAGGGCAGTTCGACCAGTTGGGCCGTCCCCTCCGGCAGGCTCGCGATCACCCGGGCGACCGGCTCGTACACGGCGCACTGGAAGCCCAGCCGCAGCGGCCGGGCGGTCGCCGCCCGGGCCCGGGCCGCGTCGTAGCCGTCCCGGAGCCGGTCGAAGGCGGGCACCACCTGCTCGGCCAGGGCACGCCCCAGCTCGGTCAGCTCGACGCGGCGGCTGGTCCGCCGGAACAGCGGGGCGCCGACCCGGCCCTCCAGGCGCTTGATCAGCTGGGAGACCCGGCCCTGGGAGACGCCCAGGCGCTCCGCCGTCCGTCCGAAGTGCAGCCGGTGGACGAGGACGGAGAAGCACTCCAGCTCCTGCAGCGGCAACTCGGGGAGCACGGCAGGCCGGGAGTGCCCGGAGAGCCCGGCGCTTGCCGGGTCTGTCGTCGGTCGATCCACCCCGGCAGTCTATGCGCGGCCGCGCTCCCCGCCGCAGGCCAGCGCGGCGCGCAGCGCGGCGGCCGGGTCGCCCGGCGGGAGCTGGTCGAGTCGCACGCTCCTGAGCCCCTCCGCCCGTGAGCCCGTGCGGCCCTAGCGGATCGCCACCGCCGTGCCCGAGACGCGCACGCGGGCGTCCTCCGCCCGCAGTTCGACCCGCAGCACGCCGGGGCGGCCCAGGTCCTCGCCCTGGTGCAGCGTCAGGACCACCGGGGCCGGCACCGCGCCCAGCTCGCGCAGGTACGCGCCGAAGGCGGCCGCGGCGGCGCCGGTGGCCGGGTCCTCGACCACGCCGCCGACCGGGAAGGGGTCGCGGACGTGGAACACCTCCGGGCCCTCGCGCCAGGCGAGTTGGAGGGTGGTGAGGTCGCGGGCCCGCATGTAGGCGGCCAGCCCGTCGAAGTCGTAGTCGAGCCGGGCCAGCCGCTCGCGGGTGCCGACGGCGAGGACGAGGTGGCGGGCGCCCGCGTAGGCGACGCGCGGCGGCAGGGCCGGGTCGAGGTCGGCGGCGGACCAGCCGAGCAGGGCCAGCGCCTCCTCGACGTCGGCCGCCGGGACGTCCTCGACCTTCGGCTCGACGCTGGTGAGGGTGGCCCGCAGCAGCCCGTCGGCGCCCCGCTCGACCTCGACCGGGACGTCCCCGGCCGCCGTCGTGAACACGTACCGCCCGGGGCCGGTGCGCTCGGCGAGGGCGACGGCGGCGGCGACCGTCGCGTGGCCGCAGAACGGGACCTCGGCGAGCGGGCTGAAGTACCGGACACGGTAGGCGCCTTCGGCCTGACCGGCGGTCAGGAACGCGGTCTCGGAGTAGCCCAGCTCGGCGGCGACGGCGAGCATCCGCCGGTCGGTCAGCCCGGTGGCGTCGAGGACGACGCCCGCCGGGTTGCCGCCCTCGGGGCGGGTGGCGAAGGCGGTGTAGCGGAGGATCCCGGGCGTGGTGGCAGCGGCGGACGCATCGTCGGTCATGCCCGGACGAACGCGTTCCGCACCGCCGCTGTTCCCGATCGCACGCCGCGTCACCGCAGCACCGCCTCCAGGAAGTCCGACCCGAGCCGGGCGCTGCCCGCCAGGTCGAGCTGGTAGAGCATGTACCGCCCGCGCCGCTGCGTGGTGAGCAGCCCGGCCTTCCGCAGCACCGCCAGGTGGCGCGACACCTCGGGTGCGCTGAGCTCCCAGGCGGAGGCCAGTTCGCCGGTGGTGTGCGGGCCGCGGGCCATGGTGCGGGCGAGGCGCAGCCGGACGGGGTGGGCGAGCGCCTCCAGGCGCTGCTGGACGAGGGCGAGCGAGACCGGTTCGGGCAGGCCCGCCTCGGCGACCGGGTACTGCAGGACGGGGCGCCAGCCGGGGGCGTAGACGACGAGCAGGTGGGGGCGGCCGAAGACGGTGGGGATGAAGGTGACGCCGCCGTTCTCGACGGCGCTGGTGGTGCTGTCCTGCAGCTTGTCGATGACGATCCGCCGCCGCCCGTCGTCGCCGTGCTCGAGGGTGACGGACGGCGAGAGGGCGGCGACGGCCTCGGCGAGGCCGCGGCGGGCGAGCAGGTCGGCCTTGTGCCGGGCGTCGGCGGCGAGGTCGGGCAGGGCGCGCTGCCAGGCGTCGGCGAAGAACGCGGACTCGCAGTCCTCCAACATTCGCCGCACCAGCGCCCGGACGGCGGGCGGGTCGGCGAGCAGCCGGTCGGCGAAGGCGGCCTGCCGGGGGCCGCGGGCGAGGGCGAGTTCGCGGGCGCGCTCGTTGGCGGCGGGGTCGGTGAGCGGGGAGGCCGTCCGGGGGGTGAGCCGGGTGGAGCCGCAGGTGGTGATGAGGGCTCCGGCGACGTACAGCTCGTCGTCGATCCGGTCGACGGCGTCGAGTTCGTCGGCGAGGGTGGCGCCGGGCAGGCCGGGGACGAGGAAGTCGGCGCGCGAGGAGCGCCAGAGGAAGTCGGCCTCCAGCAGGCGCTCGGACAGCTCCGGCGGGATCCGGGTGGTGGTGCAGCTCGCCCAGCCGTGCAGCGCGGGGTGGTGCGCGGGCTCGGCGAGCACGTGCAGCATGGCGTTCAGCTCGGCGAGCGGGGAGGGCGTGAAGAGCAGGCGCTCCTCGGGCAGGCCGGTGATGTCGATGGTCACGCTCATGCGCCCGCCTCGCTTCGCTCACTCACGTGAGGAATCCTGTCACCCCGCCCGACGCCGTCTCACGTCGATTGACGGGAACCGTCAATCGACGTGCCAGGCGGCCCTGCCGGGGCGGACGGTACCGGCCATGAGCCTGATCCAGGAGAAGTCCGTCCATGACCATGCCGCCGCCCGCAACGGCGAGCCGCCCGCCCCACCGATCGGCACCGGCCGGCGCGGCCCGTCCGCGCTGCTGAGCCTGCTGACCGCCGCCGGCGGGCCCCGGTACGCCGTCGCGCTGGCGGTGGACGCGGTGGGCGGCGGGATGCTGCGGCCGTTCCTGCTGCTGTACGGGGTCGGCATGCTGCACCTGGGCGCGGGCGCGGTCGGGCTGGCGCTGTCGGCCGGAATGGTCGCGGGCCTGCTCGTGGTGCCGCTGACCGGCCGCTGGATCGACCGCGGCGCCCGTACCCTTCCCGCCGCCGTCACCCTGCTGCTGCGGGCGGCCGGTGCGCTGGCGCTGTTGTTCGTGGACGGCCTGGCGGGGTTCACGGCGGCGGCGGTGCTGTTCGGGGGTGGGCAGCCAGTCCTGGCCGGCCACGCACGCGGCGGTGGTGAGCACGCTGACCGAGGGCCGGCTGCGGGACGCGGCGCTCGCCGCCGGGCGGTCGGTGCGCAACGCGGGGCTGGGCGCGGGCGCGCTGCTGGCCACCGTGGCCGTGAGCGGCGGGGCGGGCGTGATCCGGCTGCTGGCCGGGGTGACCGGCGCGGCCTGCCTCGGCGCGGCCCTGCTGGTCGGCTCGCTGCGCGTACGGGCTCCGCAGAAGGCCCCGGCCGACGGTCCGCAGGAGCGGCGCGAGCCGCTGCGCCGGATCACCCTGCTGAGCCTCGCCAACCTGCCGTACGCGTTCTGCTTCGACGTGCTGGAGGTGGCGCTTCCCGCGCTGCTGGTGCTGCAGCTGCACGCCTCCCCGGCCTGGTCCTCGGGCCTGTTCGTCGGCAACACGGTGCTGGTGATCGCCCTGCAGCTGGCGCTGGTGCTCCGGCTGGCGGACCGCTCGCGGCGCGCCGTGCTGGCGGCGTCGGGGGCGCTGCTGGCGGTCTCGTACCTGGGCTTCTGGGCGGCCGGGGCGCTCGGCGGGGCGCCCGGGGCGGCGGGCATCGCGGTGGTCTCCGTGCTGTACACGCTGGGCGAGATCCTCTACACCGGCTCGGGCACGGCGCTGGTGGCGGCCGTCGCCCCGCCGCACCTGCTCGGGCGGGCGCTGGCCCGCTGGGAGCTGTCGATGGGCGTGGGCCGGGCGGCCGCCCCGGCGGTGCTGACGGCACTACTGGCCGCCGGCCCCGGCGCACTGTGGGTGCCGCTCGCCGCCGCCACCGCGCTGGGGGCGCTGGCGGTGCTGCGGCTGGCGCCGGCGCGGTAGCCCCGGACCCGGTGAGATGATCCGATCCATGGCGCTCACCCCGTACCAGCAGCACCTCCGCGACCGCGTCCTGGCCGCCGAGGTGACGGCCCCGCCGGAGCCGTGGCGGCCTGTCGGCCGGGGGATGATCCCGGTCGGCGGGCTGCTCGGCATCGGCTTCGCCGTCCACCCGGAGAGCGGGCACGACGTGGTGCTGACCGTCTCGAACAGCGGGCGCGGGCTGTTCGACGCCGTGACGGGCCTCAAGCTGGCCCGCGACCATGAGCCGGCGGAGGAGCCGGACGGCCCGGACCTCCGCTGCCCCGGCCTCGGCCAGGTCACGGACGTGCGGATCCCGGTGGCCGGGCTGTGGGGCGGCGGCCTGCACACCGGCGCCGAGGGCGGCTGGCACGTCGAGGTCGCCGCCCCGGAGTGGCCGCACCACCGGGTGCTGCTCGCGACCGGCCGGGGGCCGTGGCAGGGCGAGCACGGGGAGACCTGGTGGCAGGTGTTCGACTCCAGCTGGTCCACCCTGCGCGCCGCGGGCTTCTCCCCCACCGGCCGGACCCTGGCGGTGGCCACCAGCAGCGACCTCACGCTCTGGACCCGCGCGTAGGCCTCCCCGGACCCGCGTGCAGCCCGCGCCGGACTCGCGCGTAGGCCTTCCCGGACTCAGGCCTAGCCCTTCCGGATGCGCACGGGACGCCCAGCGCCGATGCTGGCGGCGAGGCGTGCCCGGCCCGAGGAAGGAATCCGCAGCATGAGCGCACTCGACTTCGAGATCGTCGACAGCCCCGACAGCTCGCTCAACAAGACGTCCGTGCTGGTCACCGGCCCGCAGGACGCCCTGCTGGTGGACGCCGGGTTCACCCGCTCCGACGGGCGCCGCCTGGTCGAGCGGATCCGGGCGAGCGGCAAGCGGCTGACCACCGTCTTCGTCAGCCACGGTGACCCGGATTTCTACTTCGGCGCGCAGGAAGTCCAGGACGCCTTCCCGCAGGCCCGGTTCCTGGCCACCGCCACGACCGTCCAGCACATCCAGGAGACGTACGAGGGCAAGTTGCGCGCCTGGGCCCACCTGGGCCCCGAACTGCCCACCCGGCTGGTCCGGCCGGAGGTGATGCCCGGCGACGAGATCGTCTTCGAGGGCCACCGCTTCGAGGTGCGCGGCGCCGACTTCCACCTTCCCGACCGGCACTACCTCTGGCAGCACCACCACCGCGCCGTACTGGGCGGGGTACTGCTGTTCCAGGGCCTGCACGTATGGACGGCCGACACCCCGGACGAAGCCCAACGAGCCGCCTGGATCGACCTGTTGGACGGCATCGAGGCGCTCCACCCGACCTGGGTGGCGGCCGGCCACCGGATCGCCGGCGCGGCCACCGACCTCAACGCCGTCGACCACACCCGCGCCTACCTGCGGGCCTTCGAGACCGAGATCGGCCGAGCCGCGGACGCGTCCGCCGCCCGCGAGGCGCTGGAGCGGCGCTTCCCCGACCTGGGGCTGCGGATCGCCGTGGACATCGGCACCAAGGTCGTCATGGGCGAGATGGCGTGGGGGTGAGCGGACGATGATCGAGATCCCCAGGGACGTCGCCTCCTTCGCCGAGTCCACCGCCCCCGCCGACGTGGTGCGCCGCCAGTACCTGGCCTCCGCCCGGGGCGACCTGGCCGCGCTGCGCGCCACCCTCGCCGAGGACGTGGAGTGGACCGAGATGGCCGGCTTCCCGCTGGCCGGCACCTACCGCACCCCCAAGGGCGTCACCGCCAACGTGATGGAGCGGCTGGCCGCCGAGTGGGACGAGTGGACGGCGCACGACGACACCTACGTGGTGGACGGCGAGGACGTCGTGGTGCTGGCCCGCTACACGGCCGTCCACAAGACCACCGGAAAGCCGCTCGCGGTCCGGGTCGCCCACCACTTCACCGTGCGCGGCGGGCGGATCGTCCGCTTCGAGCAGTTCACCGACACCGCGCTGGTCAGGGCGGCCATGACGCCGTAGGGCCGCCGGTTCACCCGGACCTCCCGTTCACTCGTACGGGCGAGCGTGGCGCGGCGCGCCCGCCGCGGTGTCGACACGCCACCCGGGCGGCGGGAGGCTGGCCCCTGATCCACGGCCGGAGAACGAGGAGTCGAGCATGGCGGGCACGGACAACGGCGCGACCGGGACAGACGGGACAGGCGGGACGGAGGGCGCGACAGGGACGGGCGCGACAGGCCGGACGGGCGACGGGCAGGACCGGCCGATCGTCATCGTCGGCGCGTCCCTGGGCGGCGCGAAGGCGGCCGAGGCCCTGCGGGAGGCCGGCTACCGGGGCAGCATCGTCCTGATCGGCGAGGAGCACGAGCGCCCGTACGAGCGGCCGCCCCTGTCCAAGGGCTACCTGCAGGGCAAGACGCCCCGGGAGAAGATCCACGTCCACCCGCCGCAGTGGTACGGCGAGCACGACGTCACGCTGCGCCTCGGCACGGCGGTGGTCTCGATCGACCCGGCCGGGCACACCGTGACGCTCGCCGACGACGGTCAGGTGGCGTACGACAAGCTGCTGCTGACCACCGGCTCGGTGCCGCGCCCGCTCCCGGTGCCCGGCGCCGACCAGGCGGGCGTGCTCCTCCTGCGCCGGGTCGAGGACAGCGACCGGATCAGGGCGGTGCTTCGGCCAGGCGCCCGGATCGCGGTGATCGGCGCGGGCTGGATCGGCCTGGAGGTGGCGGCCGCGGCCCGCGAGGCGGGCGCCGAGGTGACGGTGCTGGAAGCCCTCGAACTGCCCCTGCTGCGGGTGCTCGGCCGGGAAGTCGCCCAGGTCTTCGCCGACCTGCACCGGGACCACGGCGTGGACCTGCGCCTCGGCGTCGAGGTGGCCGAACTGACCGGCGACGGCGGCACGGTGACCGGCGTGAAGCTCGGCGACGGCACGACGGTGGCGGCCGACGCGGTCGTGGTCGGCATCGGCATCTCCCCCGCCGTCGGGCTCGCCGAGGCGGCCGGGCTGGAGGTCGACAACGGCATCAGGACCGACCGGCACCTGTGCACCTCCGACCCGGACGTCTACGCGGCCGGCGACGTCGCCAACGCCTACCACCCGCTGTTCGGCAAGCACATCCGGGTCGAACACTGGGCCAACGCCCTCAACCAGCCGCAGACCGCGGCCCGCGCGATGCTCGGGCAGCCGGACGCGGTGTACGACCGGATCCCGTACTTCTTCACCGATGCCGAGTGGACACCCCGGCATCCTAACGAGCCGGTGGCCTCAGGGGACAAGCTGAGCATGGAGTACCTCGGTTACGTCGAGCCCGACGGCTACGACAGGGTCGTGTTCCGGGGGGACGTGAAGGCCAACGAGTTCATCGCGTTCTGGCTCAAGGACAGCCGGGTGCTTGCCGGCATGAACATGAACGTCTGGGACGTCACCGACCCGATGCGCGAACTGATCATCTCCAAGCGCGTGGTGGACGCCGACCGCCTGGCGAACCCGAACATCCCCCTCGGCGAGGTCTGAGAGGACGTTAAGTCCGTTTCTGGTACCGGCCGCGTCCGGGTTGGTCGAGGAATCCTTGACGGACGAGTCGTCCCAGGCGGGAGCGGGTGACGTTGATCGAGGGCTCGTCGGTGGGCAGTGCGAGGAGTTCGTGGAGGTCGCGAACCTGGAAGACGCGCCCGGGGTGCTCGTTGAAGGCGGTCACGATGCGCTGGTAGACGGTGGCGGGCTCCTCGCAGGCCTGTGCGTGGTCGGGCAGGGCGAGGCTGTCGATGACCTTGCGGGTGGTGACGATCTCGGCGAGGCGGGCCTCGGCCTCGGCCAGGGCACGGGTGAGTTGCTCGATCTGTTCGCGCAGGCCGTCGGCGCGTGCGGTGGTCTCGTCGTGTTCGGCTTGCAACAGCCGCA
>NZ_JBVOOL010000029.1:0-74282 GCF_055664045.1 Kitasatospora sp. NPDC023385
TCGCGAGGGAGTCCAGATCAGGCGTCACAACCGATCTTTGGACTCCCTCGCTTCATGTCATGCGCGGCGGCGAGCCCTTGGCATCAGTCATCTAGTGGTGCCTACCGTGAAGGGCTCTCGGGCGTGCGAGCGTTGTTCCCAAGCGGCACCTCACTGCGGCAGATCGGCCGTGAAATCGGGTGCGCCGTTCTTGGGGTCCGAGGAGACTCACACGCATGGACGAGCCTGACGAGATGATGACCTTCACGGATCCGCCAGCATGGCCTCACGCGGAGGCTGATCTCCTACGTGAGGAGCCCGACTGGCAGGCGGTTGCCTGTCTCGACTTCGGTCAGGACCGCTGGCTTGGCTACCTCCGCGGTTACGCGAATGCCGCCGAGATCATCGCAGACCAGGTTGTGTCCAGCGGACGGGATCAAGACACGTTGATCTATCCGTTCGTGATGTGCTGGCGGCACTACGTCGAGCTTCATCTCAAGACCTTGATCGAGCTAGCGAGCGTCTACCTCGATGAGCCGCACGAGCTGATGCGGAGTCACAGCATCGAGGTCCTGTGGCGCAGGGCTCGGCCGCTTCTGGAACGCTCGTTCCCTGGCGACGATCAAGCGGAGCTGGTCAACACAGAGCGTGTGCTCCTCCAGCTGCATGGCATGGACCCCAGTTCCGAGCACTTCCGCTACCCAGTCCGCAACAGCGGTGATCCGACTCTTGATGGCATCGACCGCATCCACATCCGTCACTTCCACAACGTGATGGTGGGTGTTGCCAGACTGTTCGACGCTGCCGACACGGGCATCCGCGAGATGACGGACAGGAAGGACGAGATGGCCGGCTTCTACCTCTACGGCGGTTGAGTCCTTCAGACCAGCCCTGCCGCGATCCGTGGCGAGGCGTCGCCAGGAGGCCTGCCCTGGGAAGCCCCCTCCACCTCCCAGGACAGGTGACGCAGCTCGGGGGGCCAGGAGCTGAATGGTGCTCCTGGCCCCACCGAGAACAGTGCGTACGGTCAGTCCGCCATCGGCAGGTAGACCTTGTTGCCCTGGGCCTTGAACTCGTCGGACATGGCCTTCATACCCTCGACAGCGGCCTCGTCGTACTCCGGCGAGGATGCGCCCTGGCCGAACTTCTCATTGATGCTTTTGCTGATCTTCATCGAGCAGAACTTCGGCCCGCACATGGAGCAGAAGTGCGCCGTCTTGGCGGGCTCGGCGGGGAGGGTCTCGTCGTGGAACTCCCGGGCGGTCTCCGGGTCGAGGGCCAGGTTGAACTGGTCCTCCCAGCGGAACTCGAAGCGGGCGTCGGACAGGGCGTCGTCCCAGGCCTGGGCGCCGGGGTGGCCCTTGGCCAGGTCGGCGGCGTGGGCGGCGATCTTGTAGGTGATCACGCCGGTCTTGACGTCGTCCCGGTTGGGCAGGCCCAGGTGCTCCTTGGGCGTGACGTAGCAGAGCATCGCGGTGCCCCACCAGGCGATCATCGCGGCGCCGATGCCCGAGGTGATGTGGTCGTAGCCGGGCGCGACGTCCGTGGTGAGCGGGCCGAGGGTGTAGAACGGCGCCTCGTCGCAGATCTCCTTCTGGAGGTCCATGTTCTCCTTGATCTTGTGCATCGGAACGTGGCCCGGGCCCTCGATCATCACCTGGACGTCGCGCTCGCGGGCGATCCGGCCGAGCTCCCCCAGGGTCTGCAGTTCGGCGAACTGCGCCTCGTCGTTGGCGTCCGCGATCGAGCCGGGACGCAGGCCGTCACCGAGCGAGAAGGTGACGTCGTAGGAGGCCAGGATGTCGCACAGTTCCTCGAAGTTGGTGTAGAGGAAGTTCTCCTGGTGGTGCGCCAGGCACCAGGCGGCCATGATCGAACCGCCGCGCGAGACGATGCCGGTCTTGCGGCGGGCGGTGAGCGGTACGTAGCGCAGCAGCACGCCGGCGTGGACTGTCATGTAGTCGACGCCCTGCTCGCACTGCTCGATGACGGTGTCCCGGTAGACCTCCCAGCTCAGCTCCTCGGCCTTGCCGTCCACCTTCTCCAGGGCCTGGTAGAGCGGCACGGTGCCGATCGGCACGGGGGAGTTGCGCAGGATCCACTCGCGGGTGGTGTGGATGTTGCGGCCGGTGGAGAGGTCCATGACGGTGTCGGCGCCCCAGCGGGTGGCCCAGGTCATCTTCTCCACCTCCTCCTCGATCGAGGAGGTGACCGCCGAGTTGCCGATGTTGGCGTTGATCTTCACCAGGAAGTTGGTGCCGATGACGGCCGGCTCCACCTCCGGGTGGTTCACGTTGACCGGGATGACCGCCCGGCCGCGGGCCACCTCGGCACGCACGAACTCGGGCGCCAGGCCCTCGCGGAGCGCCACGAACTCCATCTCCGGCGTCACCACGCCCCGCTTGGCGTAAGCGAGTTGGCTGACGGCCGCGCCGCCGCGGCCGCGCAGCGGGCGACGCGGGCGGCCGGGGAAGACGGCGTCCAGGTTGCGCAGGTTGCCGCCGCGCGGCGAGGTGTGCTTGATCCCGTCGTCCTCGGGCCGCGGCTCGCGGCCGTCGTACTCCTCGACGTCGCCGCGCTGCCGGATCCAGGGGTCGCGCATCGCGGGCAGGCCGCGCCGCACGTCGGGCTCGTACGACGGGTCGGTGTACGGGCCGGCGGTGTCGTACAGCGGCACGGTCCGGCCGTTGGTGAGCTGCACCTCGCGGTACGGGACGCGCAGGTCGGGGCGCGATCCCTCGCGGTAGGCCTTGCGCCAGGCGGGCGTCGGATATCCGCTGCGCTCGCTGCTGGGGGTGCTCCGGGCAGACTGCGGCTGTGCTTCGAACGTGGTCATCTGACCTCTACTCCCTACGCCGGCATTACCCGGTCCAGGTTCCTGCGGTCGACGCAGCCGTCGGTCCGTCCGTCGACGTCCCGGTCAGCGCCCTCTCAGCCCGGTGCTCCGAGCTCCCGCGTCACAGGCGGTGTTGCCTGCACATGACGCCCAACACCGTAGCGAGCCGATCCCCGCAGGTCCAGACCGTCTCCCCGACCGGGACACATCGCGGTCCGGGCACGGCCGAGGCCCGGCTCCCCCTTCGTGGGGGGCCGGGCCTCAGGACGGCGGTTCGGTGCGCGGTCAGCTCTTGGCGGCCTTCTTCACCAGGATCACCACGGCGGCGGCGATGCCGACCACCACCAGCAGCTTGATCGCGATTCCCAGCAGTGCGCCGACGACGCCGAAGACGAAGGCGACGACGTTCCAGGCCAGCACCAGGACCAGCACCGGGATGACGATGTTGCGCACCCACGAGGGCAGTGACTTCCAGAGCTCAGCCATGTCCGTTCCTCTTCTCCCCAAGGGCCGGCCGCCGTCCGGTGCCGCATCCCGCTTGCTTTCGATATGTCGATCGTACGGGGGCCCGAGTGCCGGAACGAGGGCCAACGGCCCGGAGAGAACCCCGAGATCACCCGGAGCCCGACCCTCGGGAAGACCCCCTGCGGATCTGCGGGGAGCCCCCTGAGAAGCCGCCCGCCAGCCGGTCCGTGAGCGGTCCGCGGCCGGTCAGACCGGCCAGCGTTCGCCGCGCCAGGCGGCGTCCCAGAACATCCACTCGTACCGCGAGGTGGTGCCGAAGTGCTCGACCACCTTGCGGCGTTCGGCGGGGGAGATCTCCTCGCCGAGCCGGTCGGTGAGGGCGAGCACCCGGCGCACCACGGACTGGAACGCCTCGTCGCCGTAGGTGGCGATCCACTTGGCGTAGAGCGGGTCGGGGGAGCCCTGGGCGAGCAGTGCCCCGCCGACCCGGGCGTAGATCCAGTAGCAGGGCAGGACGGCGCCGACCGCCTCGGCGAAGGAGCCGCCGTAGACGGTGGCCAGCAGGTAGCTGGTGTAGGCGCGGGTGGTGGGCAGGACCGGTTCGGCGGCGGCCTGTTCGGCGGTGCCGCCGAAGGCGGTCAGGAACTCGGCGTGCATGCCCTGCTCGGCGGCCAGCGCGCCGACCGCGTCGTCGGCGAAGGCGCGGACGTCGTCCTCGCCGGGGGCCTTGGCGGCGCAGACGGCGAGGGCGCGGGCGTAGTCGCGCAGGTAGTGCGAGTCCTGGACGACGAAGTGGCGGAAGGCCTCGCGCGGCAGGGTGCCGTCGGTGAGGCCGGCGAGGAAGGGGTGGGCGAGGATCTCGCCGTAGATCGGCTCGATCGAGGCCCAGAGTTCTTCGGTGAGGCTGCGGGTCATGCGGACGACCCTAAGGCCCGTCCTCGAACCCCCGCCTTTGCGGTCAGTCCTCCGGCGGGGAGAAGACCACCAGGACGCGCAGTTCCTCGGTGACGTGGTGGAACCGGTGCGGGGTGCCGGCCGGGACGTACACGACGGTGCCGCGTCCGACGGTCGCGGTCTCGGCGCCGACGGTGAGTTCGGCCCGGCCGCTGATCACCTGGTAGATCTCGTCCTGGTGGTGCGCGGTCTGCGGGTCGGTGTCGCCGGGGGAGAGCGCGTACAGTCCGGCGGACATCCGCGGTTCGCGCAGGAACCGCAGGTACGCGCCGTCGTTGGCCGCGCGCTCGGTGTCCAGTTCGTCCAGCCGGAAGAGCTTCACCGCCGCCGTCCTTCCCCATCCGTCCGCCTCCGGGACCAGGGGCATTCAACACCAACCCGCCGTGTGGTGGTTCCCCCGGGGCTGTGGTGCTGCCAGGCTTGGGCGCCATGAAGGGTTTCGTCATCAAGACACTGATCAACGCGGCGGCCATCTGGGTCGCCGCCTGGATCGTCAGCGGCATCCAGCTCGCCCAGGGGAACGCCGACTGGCAGCACAAGGCACTCACGGTGCTCGGCGTCGCCGTCGTCTTCGGCGTCGTCAACTGGCTGATCAAGCCGGTGGTCAAGCTGTTCTCGTTCCCGCTGTTCATCCTCACGCTGGGCCTGATCACCTTCGTGATCAACGCCCTGATGCTGCTGCTGACCTCATGGGCGTCGGGGCGGCTGGAGTTGGACTTCCATGTGACCAACTTCGTTTCGGCACTGATCGGTTCGCTGATCATCAGCCTGGTGGCGTGGGGCCTGCACCTGGCCCTGGACGACGACTGACGGCTGTCGTGCCCGCCCGCGCGCGAGGCCCGTACCCGGTGGAACGTCCGGGTGCGGGCCTTCGTCGTGCTCCGCAAGCTGCGTTCGGAGGCCGCGCTCGGAAGCCTCCTTCGAAAGCCGGCCGATCACCCCGCGTTCTCGCGCCCGCTGAGGATGTCCGCGAGCTGGGCGTCGAGTTCCCGCGCGGCGAGTTCCTGCCCCATCGGCAGCAGCTGCTCGGTGCGGGCCAGGAAGGCGGTCAGCGGCGTCGAGGAGGCCTGCAGCAGGGCGTCGCCGTCGGGGGCGCGCAGCATGACGCGGATTTCCGAGGGGTCCTCGCCGGCCGGGTGGATGTGGACGTCACCCTCGCCGGCGGGCCCGCTGATCCCGTCGACCAGCAGTTCCCGCGCGAAGTACCAGGTGACCGGGGCGTCGCCGGGCACGTGGAAGGTGAGCCGGACGGCGTACGGGTCGTCGGCCTGGTACGTCAGGTCCGCCAGGATGCGGAAGGAGAGCTCGTGCGAGACCACGAGGCTCATCACCAGGTGGCTCTGGACGGTGGTGTGCTGCATGGCGCCAGTACCTCTCTTTCTGCCCGGGTCTTCGTCGCGCACGGCGAGACCCCGGGCGGACGTGGCCGACCAGGTCGGCGTTTCGGTCCATTTCCCGTGTTTCGACCCTTTCTCCGCGCGGGAGACTCCCGCACAACGCGCCAGCCCCGGAGGTGGCCATGGGCCCCGAGAACCGAATCCCGCCACCGCGCCCGGTGGTCAAGCGCACCGCGCGGGCGATCCTGCTGGAGCTGGACCCGGACGATCCGTACGGCCCGGCCTCGATCGTGCTGATCCGCCGGGTCCGGCCGGGCGCGCCGCACCCGTACTGGATCACGCCCGGCGGCGGGGTCGAGCGCGGCGACCGGACGGTGGTCGAGGCGTTGCACCGCGAGGTGGACGAGGAGTTGGGCGGCAAGGTCGTGGACGTGGTGCCCGCCTTCGTCGACACCATCAGCCACCCCTTCCACGACGACGGCACCCCGCTGCACCCGCACGGCGTCAAGGTGCAGCACTTCTTCGTCTGCCGGCTCGCCTCGATGGACCTCAGCCGACGGCACGGGCCCGAGGTGACGGAGCCCAACGGCGAGTACGAGGTGGTGCGGCTGCCGTTCACCCGCGAGGGCGTCACCTCGGTCAACGTCGTACCGCCACGGCTGCGGGCGTACCTGGCGGCCAACATCGAGGGCATCCGGGCGCTGCTCGCGCCCGATCTCGGGTGATCATCCGGCGGCCAGGTCGCCGACCAGGTCGTGCCGGATCCGCTCGGCCGGCACGCCCGACCGCAACAGCACCCCGACGCCGCGGCGCACCATCGCGGGCGGTCCGCTGAGCACCGCCTCACGCCCCGCCCACGGGCCGAACCGGCCGACCACCTCGGGGAGTTCGCCGGTCAGGGCGCCTTCGGCGGGGCCGGTGCCGGACAGCACCGGCCGCACCGTCAGCCAGGGGTGGCGGCGGGCCAGCTCGCGCAGGCCGTCCAGCGCGTACAGGTCGGCGGCGCGGCGGGCGCCGTAGAACACCTCGACGCGGCGGCCGGGCGCGCCGTGTCCGGCGGCTTCCTCGACCAGTGCGTGGATCGGCGCGATGCCGGTGCCGCCGCCGAGGCAGAGCAGGTCCGGGCCGCCGGTGTGGTCGACGGTCATCGCGCCGGCTGCCGGGCCCAGCCGCAGCACGTCCCCGGGCGCGGCCCGGTGGACCAGCGCGTTGCTCACCCAGCCCGCCGGCACGGCCTTGACGTGGAAGGTCAGCAGCCCGTCGGGGCGGGGCGCGGAGGCGAAGGAGTAGTGCCGCCAGACCCGCGGCCACCAGGGCGTCTCCAGGCTGGTGTACTGCCCGGCCCGGAACGGGTACGCCTGGTCCGGCCGGACGGTGATCACCGCGACGTCCCGGGTGCGGCGCTCGTGCCGGACGACCTCGCCCTGCCACCAGGGCGGCGAGGTGCGGGCGGCCTCCTCGGAGGCTTCGATCATGGTCGAGGAGATCAGCCGGTAGGCGCGGCGCCAGGCCAGTTCGGTGTCGGCGTCCCAGCGGCCGCCCGCGTACCGGGCCAGCGCCTGCACCAGGCACTCCCCCACCGGGGCGTAGTGGCCGGTCAGCGTGCCGTACCGGCGGTGGCCGCGGCCGAGCGCGCTCAGCCCGGCGCGCAGGGCCACCGGGTCCTCGGCGCCGCGCGCGGCGGACAGCAGGGTGCGGAACAGCCGGTCGCGCTGGACGTCCATGGCGGCCGGGAAGAGCGAGCGGACCTCGGGGTGGTGCAGGAAGAGCAGCGCGTAGAAGTGCGCGGTGGCCCGGTCGGCGACCGGCTCGACGGCGGCGAGGCTGGCCCGGATCAGCTCGACGTCCCGTGCGGTGAGGGGGAGTTCGGCGTCGGGTACGGCCTGCCCGGTGGGCGGCGGCATGCTCGGCGGCGCCGACGGCGGTGCGGGCGGCAGGGCGGGCGGCAGGGCGGGCGGCAGGGCGGGCGGCAGGGCGGCCGGGTGCTGCCCGGCGGGCGTCTGCGCGGCCCAGGCCTCGCTCCAACTGTCCCCGGGCCCGGACCAGTTGAGACCGGGAGCGTCGGTGAACAGCGGCCGGAAGGCGGGTGAGGTGCCGGTGGTCGAGACCGCCTCCGGATGGGCCGCCTCCGGGTAGCTCGGCGCCGGGACGGCCGGCGGCTCCGACGGCATGGCCGGGATCACCGGACGGGCGGGCGCCGCGCCAGGAGCCCCGGCCGCGTCGGGCACCGACGGCGGAGCCGCCGTCGGCGGGAGCTCCGCCGCATCTGCCGCGTCCGCCGGAGCCGTCGGCGGGAGCTCCGGCAGCCCCGGGACGGAGGTGGCCCCCGCCGAGCCGTGCCCGGTGCGGACCAGAAGTGTTCTGCGGGACTTCACCGCTACGTTTCGAGTACCCAAGAGAATCGTTTCGCCTCCGACCGCCCTGCGCCACCACCTGGCTTGTCTCTGCTGACGCCTAGGCAGCGTGGCACGGCCGAACTGCTCATCCGACAAATCACGCGAAGCCCGGACACCCGGCCCGGTAACGCGCTACTCTCACTCGATCGCGGTCGCCCTGGGTGGCCCCCCGTCCACTCAGGGCAACCGCGTCCTGCTCACGGCGGGTTCGCTCAGAGCTGCCGCAGCAGCATGCCCGGCTGCTCCACGCAGTCCGCGACGAACCGCAGGAAGCCGCCCGCCGTCCCGCCGTCGCACACCCGGTGGTCGAAGGTGAACGACAGCTGCGTCACCTCGCGCACCGCCAACTGCCCGTCGTGCACCCACGGTTTGGCGACGATCCGGCCGACCCCGAGCATCGCCGCCTCCGGGTGGTTGAGGATCGGGGTGGAACCGTCCACTCCGAACACCCCGTAGTTGTTCAACGTGAAGGTGCCGCCGGTCAGTTCGGCCGGCGTGAGCGCGCCACTGCGTGCTGCCTCGGTCAACCTGCCCAGCTCCTCGCCGAGCTGCTCGGTGCTGCGGGCCTGCGCGTCCCGCACCACCGGGACGACCAGCCCGCGCTCGCCCTGCGCCGCGAAGCCCAGGTGCACCGCCGAGTGCCGGACGATCCCGGAACCGTCCTCGGTCACCGAGGAGTTGAGCTCGGGGAAGCGTGCCAGCGCGACCGTGCAGATCCGCGACAGCAGCGCCAGCACGCTCACCTTCGGGCCCGGTGTGGCGTTCAACTGCCGTCGCAGCGCCATCAGTTCGGTGGCGTCGGCGTCCACCCAGCAGGTCGCCGCCGGGATCTCCCGGTGGCTGCGGCTGAGCTTCTCGGCCACCGCCTTGCGCAGCCCGCGCAGCGGAACGACGCCCTCCTGCACGGCCGGCGGCCGGACCGCCGCGGGCGCCACCGGCGCCACCGGCGCGGCCACCTTCGCCGCGACCGCCCGTTCGACGTCCGCCCGCATGATCAGCCCGTCCGGCCCGCTGCCGGCCAGCGCGGCCAGGTCGACGCCCTGTTCCCGGGCCAGCCGCCGCACCAGCGGCGAGATCACCGGCACCACCGCCGGCCCGGCGGCCACCGACACGACCGCGACCGGAGCGCCCACCGCCGAAGCACCTGAAGCGCCCGCAGCCGAAGAACCCGCGGCACCCGAAGCACCCGCCCCGACCCGGCGCCGCCGCCCGCCCTTCCCGGTCTCCGCGACGCCGTACCCGACCAGCGGCCGTTCGACGGTCTCGCCCACCGCGGACGAGCGCCCGTCCGAAAGACCGTCCGAGATCCCGTCCGGGAGCCCTCCCGAGAACCCCTCCGCCGGCGCCACCGCGACCGTGACCAGCGGCGCGCCCACGGCGATCTCCTCGCCCTCCTCGCCGTACCGCGCGGTGACCACCCCGCCGTACGGGCAGGGCACCTCCACCACGGCCTTGGCGGTCTCGACCTCCACCACCGGCTGGTCGACCGCGATCACGTCGCCGACCTCGACCATCCAGCGCACCACTTCCGCCCCGGTGAGTCCCTCACCGAGGTCGGGCAGCCGGAACTCCCGCACGACGGGCATCACGCTCGGTCCTCCCACTGCAGCCGGGCGACGGCGTCCAGGATCCGGTCCACCCCGGGCAGGTGGTGGTGTTCCAGCATCGGCGGCGGGTACGGGACGTCGAAGCCGGTGACCCGCAGGACGGGCGCGGCCAGGTGGTGGAAGCAGCGCTCGGTGACCCGGGCGGCGATCTCCGCGCCGGTGCCGCCGAAGCCGCTCGCCTCGTGCACCACGACGGCCCGGCCGAGCGAGCGCACCACCCGGCAGACCGTCTCGTCGTCGAACGGCACGAGGGTGCGCAGGTCCAGCACGGCGAGGTCCCAGCCTTCGGCCTTGGCCGTCTCGGCCGCCTCCAGGCAGACCGGCAGCGAGGGGCCGTAGGTGATCAGGACGGCGGACGTCCCGGTGCGCCGCAGCACCGCCTTGCCGATCGGCTCGACGGGCGCCGCCGGGTCGAACTCGGCCTTGCCCCAGTAGAGCCGCTTGGGCTCGAGGAAGACCACCGGGTCGTCGGAGGCGATCGAGGCGCGCAGCAGCCCGTACGCGTCGGCCACCGTCGCCGGGGTGACGACGTGCAGGCCGGGGGTGCTGGTGTAGTACGCCTCGGAGGCGTCGCTGTGGTGTTCGACCCCGCCGATGCCGCCGCCGTAGGGGATGCGCACGGTGATCGGCAGCGGGAGCCGGCCCGCCGTGCGGTTGCGCATCTTGGCGACGTGCGAGAACAGCTGTTCCAGCGCCGGGTACGCGAACGCGTCGAACTGCATCTCGACGACCGGGCGCAGCCCGTACATCGCCATGCCGATCGCGGTGCCCAGGATGCCGGCCTCGGCGAGCGGGGTGTCCAGGCAGCGGTCCGGGCCGAAGTCGGCGGTCAGGCCGTCGGTGATCCGGAAGACGCCGCCGAGCGCGCCGACGTCCTCGCCGAGGACGTGCACCGCCGGGTCCTCGCGCATGGCGTCCCGCAGCGCGGAGTTGAGCGCCTGCGCCATGGAGGCGGTACGGGGGGAGACTACCGTGGGCATCAGTGCTGCACCTCGGCCTCGGCGGCCAGCTCGGCGGACAACTGGGCGGCCTGTTCCCGCAGTTGCGGGGTGGGTTCGGCGTAGACGTGGGCGAACAGCGTCATCGGGTCGAGGTCCGGTTCGGTGTGGAACTCGGCGCGCATCCGGGCGGCCAGCGCCTCCGCCTCGTCCGCCGCGTCCTGCACCAGCCGGTCGTCGAGCACGCCGAGTTCGCGCAGTGCGCGTTCCATCAGCAGGACCGGGTCGTGGTCGCGCCAGGCGTCCACCTCGGGTTCGGTGCGGTAGCGGGTGGCGTCGTCGGCGTTGGTGTGCGCCTCGATCCGGTAGGTCAGCGCCTCGACCAGGGTGGGGCCGCCGCCGCCGCGGGCCCGCTCGACCGCTTCGGTGAGCACCGAGTGCACGGCGGGCGCGTCGTTGCCGTCGACGAGCCGGCCCGGCATGCCGTAGCCGACGGCCTTGTGGGCCAGGCTGGGCGCGGCGGACTGGGCGCTGAGCGGGACGGAGATCGCGTAGCCGTTGTTCTGCACGAGGAAGACCACCGGCGCGTTGAGGACGGCCGCGAAGTTGAGCGCCTCGTGGAAGTCGCCCTCGCTGGTGCCGCCGTCGCCGAGCAGCGCCAGGGCGACCGTCGGATCGCCGCTGAGCCGGGCGGCGTGGGCGAGCCCGACGGCGTGCGGGGCCTGGGTGGCGAGCGGGGTGCAGAGCGGGGCGGTGCGGCCGGCGCGTGGGTCGTAGCCGGTGTGGGCGTTGCCGCGCAGCAGGGTCAGCGCCTCCAGGGGGTCGATGCCCCGGGAGACCACGGCGAGGGTGTCGCGGTAGCTGGGGAACAGCCAGTCGTGTTCGCCGAGCACCAGGGCGGCGGCGATCTGGCAGGCCTCCTGGCCGGTGGACGCGGGGTAGACGGCGAGGCGGCCCTGCTTGGTCAGGGTGGTCGCCTGCTGGTTGTAGCGGCGGCCGACCACCAGGCGGCGGTAGAGCTCGCGCAGCAGCGCGGGGTCGTACTTCTCCAGCGCGGGGGTGCCGAGCACCCGGACGGGGGAGGGGTCCGGGAGCAGGGGGGCGGGGTCGGTGCGCGGGGCGGTGGCCCCGGGCAGCCAACCTGGCACGCCCGTGTGGTGTCTGTGGTCGAGAACGGTCATCTCGGGGCACCTCCAGGGGTTGCGGGGGCTCCCTACCGATTGTTCGGTCGTCTGTTCATCTTGACCAGAAGCGTGACAAGGTGGTGGACATTCGGTCCGAGTGGCGGTCGACTGGTGGCAGTACGTCCAATCGCTGAGGGTGGGGGGTCATGTCGGCTGAACAGGTGTCCAGACTCGACCGGGTCGACCGGTCGATCCTGCGGCTGCTGCAGCAGGACGGCCGCGCCTCCATCCGCTCGGTGGCCGAGCGGGTGCACGTGTCCCGGGCCAACGCGTACGCCCGGATCTCCAGGATGGTCGAGGACGGCATCATCCGCGGCTTCACCGCCCGGGTGGACCACGAACGGGCCGGTCAGACCGCGTCCGCGTACATCACCCTGAAGATCGTCCAGAACTCCTGGCGCACGGTCCGCGAGCAGCTGCTGGAGCTGCCGGGGGTCGCGCACATCGCCCTGGTCGGCGGGGACTTCGACGTCCTGCTGCTGGTGCACACCGCCGACAACCGGGTGCTGCGGGAGCTCGTGCTCAACCGCATCCAGTCCATCCCCCAGGTGCTCGGCACCCGCACCATGCTGGTCTTCGAGGAGACCGACCAGGTCCCCCCGGACTGACGGGCCCCTGCCGCCCTGCCAGAGCGCCGCCGGCCCCCGACGGCGACCAGCGAACGACTACCGGCTACCGCGCCCGCAGCCCGTCGAAGGCCAGGTGCACCACCGCGTCCGCGACGCCGTCGGCGCCCCTGAGCCCCGGCCGGTACCACTCCACGATCGAGTTGATCATCCCGAACAGCAGCCGGGTCGCCAGCCGCGGCTCCACGTCCACGCGCAGCGCGCCGTCCGCGACCGCCGCCCGCAGCAGCTCGGCGACCTGGTGGTCGAAGTCCCGCCGGCGCTCCAGCGCCCACTGCTCGGTGGCCGTGTTGCCGCGCACCCGCAGCAGCAGCGTGACGTACGGCAGTTCCGCGAGCAGCACCTCGGCGGTGCGCCGCACCACGTGCTCCAGCCGCTCCACCGCCGGGCCCTCGACGGCGGCCGGCTCGGCCAGGATCGCGAACAGCCCGTCCAGTGCCCGCCCCACGGCCAGCCGGAGGAGTTCCTCCTTGCCGCGCACGTGGTGGTAGATGGAGGACTTGGAGATCCCGGCGGCCCGGGACAGGTCCTCCATCGAGGTGCCGTCGTAGCCGCGCTCGTTGAACACGTCGACGGTCACCGCGAGCAGTGACTCCACGGTGTAGGCGGTGCGCGTGGTGTGATCGGCCATCCCCTGAGTATCCCCGCCCGCCCCGCGCGGTACGCGGTCGGGTCCGGCCGGCCCACCCCGGCCGTGGGGTGCAGGCCCTTGGGCCCGTCTTCAAATTCCCGGCGTCGCCCCGCAGGCGGGAGTTTGAAGACGGGCCCTAGAATCTGCGGACGATCCGTCCACGTCCAGCAGGCTGGGGTCCACGGCTGATGAACGCAATACCGGCAGTCGCCTCCGACGTGCCCGACCGGCTTGGCGGGGATCCGGAGGGCGCCTCGCCCAGCCGGAAGGAGCGGGCCCGCGCGCTGGTGGTCCGGTTCGGCCCGGCCGTGTGGTGCTACGCCGTGCTGAAGCTGGTCGGCTTCACCGTCTTCATGAAGCTGCTCTCCTTCGCCGGCGGCTACGCGAAGAAGCCGGCCCGGTTCGGCGGCGGCGCCAACCCGTGGGACGTGCTGGGCAGCTGGGACGGCTGGTGGTACCAGCAGGTGGCCCAGTTCGGCTACCACCCGGCGCTGGTCCCGATCGCGGGGCCGGAGGGCTTCAACATCGAGCAGAACTCGGCCGCCTTCTTCCCGCTCTACCCGGGCCTGATGCGGCTGACCTCGAACGTCACCGGCCTCGGCCTGTACGGCGCCGGGATGCTGGTCTCGGTGGTGGCCTCGCTGTTCGCCGCCGCCGGGATCTACGCCGTGGTGGAGAAGCTGTCGGGGGACGTGCGGGCCGGTGTGATCGCGGCCGGGATCTGGGCGATCGCCCCGGGCTCGGGCGCCGAGTGGGCGGTCTACTCGGACTCCACCTTCGTCGCGCTGGCCGCCTGGGCCTGCTACTGCGTGATGACCAGGCAGTGGGTCGCGGCCGGGGTGATCACCCTGGTCGCCGGGCTGAACCGGCCGACGGCGGCGGCGCTGATCGGCGCGGTGGGCCTGGCCGCGCTGGTCGAGCTGTACCGCCGGGAGAGCGGCGTGCTGCGCCCGCTCGCCGCGATGGTGACGGCCCCGCTGGGCCTGCTCGGCTACGTCGGCTGGGTGGGCTGGCGCACCGGCGAGTGGGGCGGCTACTTCCGGCTGCAGCACGACGCCTGGCTGCACTACTTCGACGGAGGCCAGGGCACCTGGCACGCGATCCGCGGTGTGCTGCTGGGCCGCAGCGACTACCCGTTCGCCTTCCTGGTGCCGGATCTCCTCGCCACCCTGATCGTGCTCTCCCTGCCGGTGCTGATCGTGCTGATGGTCCGGCTGCGGCCGCCGCTGGTGCTGACCGCGTACACGCTGGCCACGATCGTGTCGGTGCTCGGCAGCCTCGGCATCTTCGGCAACACCTCGCGCTACCTGCTGCCCGCGTTCCCCCTGCTGATCGCGCTCGCGGTCGGGATGCGCAAGCTGAGCTGGCCGGTGCTGGCCGCGGTGCTGGGCACCGGCGCGGTCGCCTCCGGCTGGTACGCCGGGTACGTGCTGTTCGAGCTGGGCGTGCCGTAGACCCGGAGCACCCGAGCCCCGGAGGGCGCGTCCGCCGCGGACGCGCCCTCCGTCCGTTCCGGCGCGATCCCCCCGCCGCACCCTCTTGAGCCGACCGATCGTTCGGTTACTCTGTGACGTGTCCCGTCCTCCCCTCTGAGGAGCGCACAGATGTCCGCAGCGGTCACCCACCCCCTCGTCAGCGAGCTGGTCGAACGCCACCAGGCCACCCTGGACGCCGCGCTAGACGCCGCCGCCAAGCGCGACTACTGGTCGCCCTACCCCGAGTTCCCGAAGGCCTACGGCGAGAACGGCCCGGCGGACGGCAAGGCCGCCTTCGACGCCCTGCTCGGTGCGCCCTTCGCCCTGCCGGGCCAGCCCACCGACGGCGACCAGGTCGGCGGCGAGGCCTCCCCGTACGGCGTCGAGCTGGGCATCACCTACCCGCACGCCGACCCGGACGCCCTGATCGCCGCGCTCACCGCCGCCCGCCCCGGCTGGGCCGCCGCCTCCCCGCTCGAGCGCGCCGCCGTCTGCCTGGAGATCCTGCACCGGATCAACGCCCGCTCCCACGAGTTCGCCCAGGCCGTCATGCACACCACCGGCCAGGCCTACGGCATGGCCTTCCAGGCCGGCGGCCCGCACGCCCAGGACCGCGGCCTGGAGGCCGTCGCCTACGCGTACGCCGAGCAGACCCGCCTGCCGCGGCGGGCCGGCTGGACCAAGCCGCAGGGCAAGCGCGAGCCGCTGGTGATGACCAAGGAGTTCACCGTCGTCCCGCGCGGCCTCGCGCTGCTGATCGGCTGCAACACCTTCCCCACCTGGAACGGCTACCCCGGCCTGTTCGCCTCCCTGGCCACCGGCAACCCGGTGCTGGTCAAGCCGCACCCGCGGGCCGTGCTGCCGCTCGCGCTGACCGTCCGGACCGCCCGCGAGGTGCTGGCCGAGGCCGGCTTCGACGCCAACCTGGTCTGCCTGGCCGCCGAGCACGAGGGCGGCACCGTCGCCCAGACCCTCGCCGTCCGCCCCGAGATCAAGATGATCGACTACACCGGCTCCACCGCCTTCGGCGACTGGCTGGAGGAGAACGCCAAGCAGGCGCAGGTCTACACCGAGAAGGCCGGCGTCAACGCCGTCGTCATCGACTCCACCGACGACTACCGGGGCATGCTGGGCAACCTGGCCTTCGCGCTCTCGCTCTACAGCGGCCAGATGTGCACCACCCCGCAGAACGTCCTGATCCCGCGCGGCGGCATCGCCACCGACCAGGGCGACAAGTCCTTCGACGAGGTGGTCGGCGACCTCGCCGGCGCGATCCAGGGCCTGCTCTCCGACGACGCCCGCGCCGCCGCCATCCTCGGCGCCGTCGTCAACCCCGGCGTGCTGCAGCGCTCCGCCGCCGCGGCCGGCGGCGAGTACGGCGAACTCGTCCTCGCCCCGCGCGCGGTGACCTCGCCGGACTTCCCCGGCGCGACCGTCCGCACCCCCGCCCTGGTCAAACTGGACGCCGACAAGCCGGACGACCGCGCCGTCTTCCGCAGCGAGTGCTTCGGCCCGGTCTCCTTCGCCGTCGCCGTCGAATCCACCGCCGCCGGCATCGAGTTGCTGCGCACCACGGTCCGCGAGAAGGGCGCCATGACGGCCTCCGGCTACACCACCTCGCCCGAGGTGGAGGCGCTGCTGGTCGAGGCCGCGCTGGACTCCGGCGTCTCGCTCTCCCTCAACCTGACCGGCGGCGTCTACCCGAACCAGACCGCCGCCTTCTCGGACCTGCACGGCACCGGCGCCAACCCGGCTGCCAACTCGGCCTATTGCGACGGCGCGTTCGTCGCCAACCGGTTCCGTACGGTGGAGGTCCGCCGGCACGGCTGAGCCCCCGTCCCCGGCGCCGGCCGAGCCCGCGAACCGGCCCGGCCGAGCCCGCGCAGCGACACCCCGGGCCCCGGCGGTCACCCACCGCCGGGGCCCGGCGGTTCACAGCTCCCACCGGGCCCGCGATGATGGAGGCTGGGAGAACGCCGGGAACGGCGTCCGACCACCCTCCGAACAACGGGAGCTGATACATGACCGTGAAGCCGACGACCGAAACCGACGTCCTGATCGTCGGTGCCGGACCGACCGGGCTGCTGCTGGCCGGCGACCTCGCCGCCGCCGGGGTCGGCGTCACCGTCCTGGAGAAGCGGGCCGCCGAGTCCAACCTCACCCGGGCCTTCGCCGTGCACGCCCGCAGCCTGGAGCTGCTGGACGCCCGGGGCCTGGCCGACGAGTTGATCGCCACCGGCCGGCCGCTCGCCGCGCTGAGGATGTTCGACCGCTTCGCCGTCGACCTCGGCTCGCTGCCCACCCGCTTCCCGTTCGTCCTGATCACGCCGCAGTACAACGTCGAACGGCTGCTCCTGGAACGCGCGGAGAAGGCCGGCGCGACCCTGGTGCGCGGCGCCGAGGTGACCGGGCTGCGCCAGGACGCCGAGGGCGTGACGCTGGAGACCGCCGACGGGCGCACCCACCGCGCCGCCTACGCGGTCGGCACCGACGGCGTCCGCTCCGCCGTCCGCGACCTGCTCGGCATCCCGTTCCCCGGCGAGTCGGTGGTCGACTCCGTGGTGCTGGCCGACGTCCGGCTGGAGCGCGAGCCCGCCGAGGCGATCACCGTCGGCGCGGGCGGGACCGGTTTCGCCTTCATCGCCCCGTTCGGCGACGGCTGGTACCGGGTCATCGCCTGGGACCGCAACGAGCGCTTCCCGGACGGCACCGCCCCGACGCCCGAGCAGCTCACCGCCCTCCTGCGGTCCGTCCTCGACGAGGACTACGGCCTGCACGAGGTGCGGTGGAGCTCCACCTTCCACAGCGACGAGCGCCAGGCGCCCAACTACCGCTCCGGCCGGGTCTTCCTGGCCGGCGACGCCGCCCACTGCCACTCCCCGGCCGGCGGCCAGGGCATGAACACCGGCCTGCAGGACGCCGCCAACCTCTCCTGGAAGCTCGCCGCCACCGTGCGCGGCCGGGCCACCGACGCGCTACTGGACACCTACCAGACGGAGCGGCACCCGGTCGGGAAGACGGTCCTGCGCACCTCGGGTGCACTGATCCGGCTCGCCCTCGCCGAGTCCGCCCCCACCCGCGCCCTGCGCGGGGCGCTCACCGCGCTGGGCAGCCACCTCGACGTGGTCAGCGAGCGCGGCGCCCGGCTGGTCTCCGGCATCGGCATCTCCTACCCGGCGCCCAAGGAGGCCCACCCGCAGGTCGGCAAGCGCGTCCCGGACCTGCGGCTGACCGCCCTGAGCAAGCCCGCCGAGGGCGCTCCGCCCGCCCCCGCGCGGCTCTACGAGGCGCTGCGCGCCGGGAGGTTCGTCCTCGTCAGCAACGACGAACTGGCCGCCGCCGCGCCCTGGGCCGACCGGATGGTCTCCGCCGCCCCGGCCGATCCGCACGGCAAGCTGCGCGACACCGTCCTGCTGATCCGCCCGGACGGCTACGTCGCCTGGGCCGCCGTCGACCCCGGCCAGGGCGAACTCCGCGCCGCCCTCACCAGCTGGCTCGGCACCCCCGCCTGACCGTCGTTCCGGGCGGGCGTGCCCTCACCGGCGCACCCGCCCGGACCTCGCGGTTCGAACACCGAAGCACCGAACCATCGTTCGGTCGTCGGTTAACCCCGCGCCTTCACGTAGTGCCGCGCCGCCTTCGCGCGATTCCCGCACACCGCCATCCGGCACCACCGCCGGCGCCCGTTCTGCGAGGCGTCGAAGAAATGCAGGATGCACGCCTCGTGCGCGCACTGCTTGACCCGCTGCGCGCCCTGTCCGAGCAGCGTGAGGAAGTCGTCCGCGGCCAGCCAGGGCGCCAGCCACTGCGGCTGGTCGGCCTCGGCCAGGTCCTCGGGGCCGCCCGGCCCAGCCGTCCGGCGGATCCGACCGTGCGCCAGCACCGCGTCCAGTCCGTCCCGCGCCGCAGCGCCCAACTCGCCCTGCTCGCGGGCGTCCTGGGCCGCCAGGTGGATCGCCTCGCGGGCCTGCCGGATGGCCGCCAGCCCCGCCTCGTCGGCCGCGCAGCGCCCGCCCAGCCCGGCGGAGGAGAGCCAGACGCGGTACCCGTCGACTCCGGTGAGCAGGTCGTTGACGGGCGTCCCGGCCCAGCGCGTGTTGAGCAGGTCGAGCGCGAGTGGTTCGCCGGTCAGCGGTCGTGGATCCCTCGGGTCTGGCATCACGTCAGTCATCGTTCTCCCTCGGCTCCACCCGATTCTACGTCCGCGTCCGGCAGCGCCGATTGGTATGGACCGGCCCCCGAATTCCGTTCATTCACTGTATGGAATCCGGGAGTTTCCCGGCCTCCACAGTTGACTGTTTTTTAGCAACGAATTGCCTGGCCATGAGCCACTTCGCACACGGGTTCTGTCATGTTCTAGCCAGCGTTCTCGACCCCGGAACGCCTGGCCCCTTGCCGGCCCCCACAGCCGGCCGGAGGAGGATCCCGTGCGCCCCCGTTCCCTCGCTCTCGCCGCGGCGATAGCCGTGCTGCCGCTGACCGCCGTCTCGCTCGGCGTCTCCACCGCACAGGCCGCCGCCCCGAACGCCACCCCGCGCGTCTCCCTGCCGAACACCGTGAACCCCGCGGTGTCCCACTCGGAGAAGAAGGGTGACGTCCCCTCCGAGCAGCAGATCTCGGTGTCCGTCAACCTGAAGCTGCGCAACGCCGACGCCCTGGACCGCTTCCTCGCCGCGGTGACCACCCCCGGCGCCCCCGAGTACGGCCGCTACCTGACGCCGGAGCAGTTCACCGCCCGGTTCGGGCCGACCCAGGCCGACGTCGACCAGGTCAGGACCTACCTGGCCCAGCAGGGCCTGACCGTCTCCGACGTCAGCGCCAACCGCCAGGTCGTCAACGCCCGCGGCACCGCCGCCCAGATCTCGCAGGCCTTCGGCACCCACGAGAGCTCCTACGTCGACCCGCAGCTGCAGCGCGCCTTCTTCGCGAACGACGCCGCCGCCTCGATCCCGTCCGACCTGGCCGCCGTGGTCCAGGGCGTCAGCGGCCTGGACAACCACGCGGTGCGCAAGAACCGCCTGGCCCAGCCCGCCGCCGCCCCCGGCTCGATCGCCCCGAACGCCGCCACCGCCAGCCCGAGCGGCATGGCCCCGGCCCAGTACACCGGCGCGTACAACCTGAACAAGACCGGCGCGGACGGCACCGGCACCACCGTCGCGCTGTGGGAGTTCGACGGCTACCAGTCCTCGAACCTGACCACCTACGACTCGCAGTACGGCCTGACCGGCCCGGCCGTCTCCACCGTCTCGGTGGACGGCGCCGGCTACGACTCCGCCCCCGGCCAGGGCCAGGGCGAGGTCGAGCTGGACAGCGAGATCGTCCGCGGCGCGGCGCCCAAGGCCACCCAGCTGGTCTACGAGGCCCCGAACAGCGACCAGGGCGAGATCGACATGGCCAACAAGATCGTGGCCGACAACCGGGCCTCGGTCATCTCGATCTCCTGGGGCTCCTGCGAGCCCGACACCACCGCCGCCTCGATGACGGCCGTCGACAACGCCTTCAAGCAGGCCGCCGCCCAGGGCATCTCGATCTTCTCCGCCTCCGGTGACGACGGCTCGCGCGACTGCACCCGCTCCACCAGCGGCTCGACCGTCAAGGCCGTCGACTTCCCGGCCTCCAGCCCGCACCAGACCGGTGTCGGCGGCACCAACCTGAAGGTCGGCAGCGGCAACGGCTACTCCTCGGAGAGCGCCTGGAGCACCGCCGGCGGCGGCGTCTCCACCGTGTTCAGCAAGCCGAGCTGGCAGACCGGCACCGGCGTCAACGGCACCATGCGCACCGTCCCGGACGTCGCCTCCAACGCCGACCCGCAGAGCGGCTTCGCGATCTACACGGCCGGCGGCTGGCAGGTCTACGGCGGCACCAGCGCGGCCGCGCCGCTGTGGTCCGGCTACGCGGCCCAGTTCAACCAGAAGGCCAAGGCCGCCGGGCAGCCGGCCCTCGGCGAGGCGAGCCCGCGGCTGTACTCGGTCGCGAACAGCAGCAGCTACGGCAGCACCTTCCACGACGTGACCACCGGCGCAAACCAGGACTTCTCCGCCAAGGCCGGCTACGACCAGGTCACCGGCTGGGGCTCCCCGGTCGCCGACGCGCTGACCACCGCCCTGCTCGGCGGCGGCAGCACCACCCCGCCCCCCGGCGGCTGCACCGCCGCCCAGCTGGTCAACAACGGCGGCTTCGAGACCGGCTCCGCCTCGCCGTGGACCGCCTCCAGCGGCATCGTCGACAACAGCTCCTCCCAGGCCGCCCACACGGGCAGCTGGAAGGCCTGGATGGACGGCTACGGCTCGGCCCACACCGACACCATGTCGCAGTCCGTCTCCATCCCGGCCGGCTGCACCTCCGCCAAGCTGACCTTCTGGCTGCACATCGACACCGCGGAGAGCGGCACCACCGCGTACGACAAGCTGACCGTCCAGGCCAACAGCACCACGCTGGCGACCTACTCCAACGTGAACGCCGCCCCCGGCTACGTGCAGCGGACCCTGGACCTGACCTCCTTCGCCGGCCAGACCGTGACCATCAAGTTCACCGGCACCGAGGACTCGTCGCAGCAGACCAGCTTCGTGATCGACGACGTCGCGGTGAACGTCGGCTGACCACCGGGCCGGTAGCACCGGGTAGCACCCGGCAGCACCACCGATACCCCCGCCGGGGCGGCGCCGTCATGGCCCGCCCCGGCGGTGTCGCGTCCGGCGGACCGCCCCCGGATCCGGGGGCCCGGACGAGCCCCGTGTTTCCGGACTGTTTCAAGATCGATAACCATCCGGTCGACCTGCCGTGACCACTGTCATACGCACGACTGATGACGTAGCCTCTCGACCGTGCATAGGGTTCCCCAAAGCTCGGTGAAGCCGCTCGCGGCGCGCCCCGGAGTCGGTCCGGTCCCACCGAACTCACCTGGTGGGGAGGGTCATCGCATGGTCGCACAGCAGCCTCAGGACGCCGCGCGGCTGCGGCTGGTCGGAGCGCACCCGGAGCGTCCCGGGCCGCCCGCGCCCGGTCCGGCACCGACCCCGGCATCACCCGCCGCCCGGCTCGCCCCGGTCGGCGGCTTCGCGGACACCCTCCACCTGGCCATCGAGGCCAGCGGCCTCAGCCTGGACCGGATCCGCGCCGCCCTCGCCCAACGGGGCGTCAGGGTCAGTGTCACGACGCTGAGTTACTGGCGTCGCGGCCGCAGCCAGCCCGAACGCGCCAGCTCGCTGCGCGCCGTCCACCTGCTGGAGGAACTGCTCGGCCTGCCGCACAGCGCGCTCTCCTCGCTGCTCGGCCCGCCCCGCCCGCGCGGCCGCTGGGCCGCCGCCGCCAACACCTGCCACCTCGGGCTGGAGGACGTCTGGCCGGGCGAGCAGGAGATCGCCTCGATCTTCGCCGAGCTGGACGCCCCGCCGGCCGGCGAGCTGGAGCGCCTGAGCATCCACGACTCCTACTACGTGGACGCCGAGCGGCGCGCCAACCTGCTGCGGATGCGCCAGGTGGTGCGCGCCACCGTCGGCGGCGTCAGCCGCTGCCTGGTCGTGCACAAGGCCGACGAGGAGGCCACCGGCTGCCCGGAGATCACCGCGGTGCGGCACGGCCGGCTGGGACGGGTGCGCCGCCGCCCGGAGGTCGGCCTGACCGTCGGCGAGCTGATGCTGGACCGCCCGCTGGCGCTCGGCGACAGCACGGTCTTCGAGTACGAGGTGGAGATCCCGCCCGGCGGCCCCACGATGGAGTACAGCCGCCGCTTCGCCACCCCGGTGCGCGAGTACGTGCTCCAGGTGCACTTCGACCCGGCGTCCGTCCCGGCGCACTGCGAGCGCTACGACCGCGAGCCCGGCGCCGACGTCGACCACCGCCGCGAGCAGCTGTGGATCGGCGCCTCGGCCAGCGCACACGTCCTGGCCCCGGACCAGCAGCCGGGCCACATCGGCATCCGCTGGGAGTGGGCGTAGCCCCCGGCTCCCACCCACGCGCGTCCCCACCGAGCCCCGTCGGACCGTCCGGTCCGGCGGGGCCGTCGCGTTCCCGGTCGGCGCGCGTTCCCGCCCGAGCACCTAACCGCTTCGCCCGCACATAGTGGTTGACGCTGCATCACCTAACTCCTACTCTCATGAGTATCGGTTAGGCAGAAGCCCGGCCGGACGCCCCAGCCCCAGGAGTGACCAGGCATGTCCGACACCACCCTGCTCCGCACCCTGCAGACCGGCCACGTCGGCCTGAACGTCACCGACCTGGCCCGCTCGATCGACTTCTACCGCGCCGTCCTCGGCCTCCAGGTCACCCAGGAGGGCACCGACCCCGAGCGCCGCTACGCCCTCCTCGGCCGCGACGGCCGCCTGGTGGTGACCCTCTGGCAGCAGAGCACCGGCACCTTCCCCACCGCGAACCCCGGCCTGCACCACCTCTCCTTCGAGGTCGAGAGCCTCGACGAGATCCGCGCCGCCGAACGGCTGCTGCGCGAACTGGGCGCCGGCTTCGCCCACGACGGCGTCGTCCCGCACAGAGAGGGCTCCGCCTCCGGCGGCATCTTCTTCACCGACCCGGACGGCATCCGGCTGGAGATCTACACCCGCAGCGGCCTGGACGAGACCGAGGCCGCCGCGCCCACCGTCGGCGCCCCGACCTGCGGCTTCTTCTAGGCCTCTGCCCGACCGTCGCCGCAACCCGGCCGGCCCCGACCGGCCGCACCCCCGCCGATACCGAGAGACCGGTCGGCCGAATCCGACCGGATCCGGCCGACCGAGTCCGACCAGCCCCGGAAGGGGGAGCCGCCCATGACCACCGTCAGCACGCCGTACCACGCCGGCGAGCGGGCCGCCCAGGCCCGGGCCGGCCGGACCGAGCGGGCCGACCACGCCGGCCGGTCGATCCGCGACACCATCCCCGCGGTCGCCGCCCGCTTCCTGGCCGAGCGCCGGATGCTGGTCGTCGGCGCCGCCGACCCGGACGGCCGGCTCTGGGCCACCCAGCTGGCCGGACCGGCCGGCTTCCTGCGGGCCGCGGACGAGCGGACCATGGCGGTCGCCGCCCGCCCGGCCACGGCCGACCCGCTGGCCGAGGCGCTGGACCGCCCGGCCCGGGTCGGCACCATCGCCCTGGACCCGGCCGGCCGGCGCCGGATGCGGCTCAACGGCGGCTGCGCCCCGGACGGCCGGGGCGGGCTGCTGATCAGCGCCGACGAGGTGGTCGCCAACTGCCCGAAGTACATCCAGCGCCGCACCCCGCTGGACCGCCCGGCCGCCGGCCCCGCCCGTACGGTCGCCGCGGGGCCGCGGCTGACCACCGCGCAGCGCCTGGCCGCGGCCACCGCGGACACCTTCTTCATCGCCACCGCCGGGCCGGACGGCAGCGTGGACGCCTCCCACCGCGGCGGTTTCCCCGGCGTCCTGGAGGCGGTGGCGCCGGACCGGCTGCGCTGGCCGGAGTACCCCGGCAACAGCATGTTCATGACCCTCGGCAACCTGGAGCTGGACCCGCGGGCCGGACTGCTGCTGCCCGACTGGGAGACCGGCGGGGCGCTGCTGGTCACCGGCGAGGCCCGCACCGACTGGTCCGAGCAGGCCCGGCAGGCCGTCCCGGGCGCCGAGCGGATGGTCGAACTGGCCGTCACCGGCGTGGTCGAACTCGCCGACGCAACCCCTCTGACCTGGACCGATCCCGAGTACTCGCCCGCCATCCCGCGCTGATCGGGGGTCAGGTCCGGACGGGTCCGCACTAACTGCTCCGGCCCGCCCGCGCCACGCCCACGAGCCGAACGGTCGTCACCCTCCCGGCTCAATCCGCCGCGCCGCACTCCGCCCGCTTTGGGACTTTGGTCCCGATGACCCGCGGAGCCGGCCCGGAAAGGCCGGTCCTGTCACGCCGTCAGGCCGTGACCCGGAGAGACCGCAGGAAAGAGGCGGAGCATGACCCTGACCGACCCCCTGTCGCCGCTGATGGAGTTCGACGACGTCGAACCGGCGGACGACTGCATATGCGGGGGCTGCCGTGCCCGCCGCCACGCCCGGCTGCGGGCCGCGCCGGTCCACGAGGGCGGCCACGCCGCGGCCCGCAGCATCCGCCGCCGGGCCGCCGTGCTGGTGGCCGCCGTGGGCACCGCGGTGGGCGGCGGGACGGCCGCCGCCGGCGCCGCCGGTACGGCCGTCGCGGTCACCGCGCCCAGCCCCACCCCGGGCGGCAGCAGCACCGCGCAGCCGTCGGAGACCCCACAGGGCGAGGCCGGCGACCTCTACGGCGAGGCCCCCGGGGCCCGCACCTTCGCCGCCCCGCACGCCACCGCCCAGCCGGTCACCCGGGCGCAGATCATCCGGCGTGCGCAGGGCTGGGTCGACCAGCGCGTGCCCTACAGCATGAGCCGCTACTGGTCGGACGGCTACCGCCAGGACTGCTCCGGCTTCGTCTCGATGGCCTGGGGCCTGGACAGCAACCAGACCACCTGGACCCTGCCGGACGTCGCCGAGCGGATCGGCAAGACCGACCTCCAGCCCGGCGACGTGCTGATCTACAACAACCCGGCCAACCCGCAGGGCGGTTCACACGTGACGCTCTTCGGCGGCTGGACGGACTCCTCCCGCACCCGGTACGTCGCCTACGAGCAGACCTCCCCCGGCGCCAAGAAGCGCTCCACCCCGTACGCGTACTGGAACAACTCCGGCTCCTACGTCCCGTACCGCTACACCGGCCTGTCCGCCGCGAGCAACGACGGCGGCGCCTCCTCGACGGCCTTCCCCGGCGCCGACAAGTTCGGCCCGGGCGCCGACAACGCGTACGTCACCAAGCTCGGCCAGATGCTGGTGAAGCGCGGCGGCGCCCGCTTCTACTCCGAGGGCCCCGGCCCGCGCTGGGGCGAGGCCGACCGCAAGGCCACCCAGGCCTTCCAGCTCGCCCAGGGCTGGCGCGGCAGCGAGGCCGACGGCATCCCCGGCAAAGGCACCTGGGACTACCTGGTCAACGGCAAGGGCCGCGACATCGACGCCGGCGCCGCGCCGGCCCCGCCGCCGCCCGCCGCCCCCGACTTCCCGGGGGCGCAGTACTTCGGCCCGGGCCGGGACGACGACCACGTCCGGCAGCTCGGCGAGCAGCTGGTCCGCAAGGGCTTCGGCGCCCCGTACGGCGTCGGGCCCGGCCCGCGCTGGACGGAGAGCGACCGCCGGGCCGTCCAGGCCTTCCAGCTCGCCCAGGGCTGGCGCGGCAGCGAGGCCGACGGCATCCCCGGCAAGGACACCTGGCGCCGGCTCTTCGGCTGACGCCCCCGGCCCGCCCGGGGCACGGCGCCCCGGCGCCCGGGCGGGCCTCAGCGCTTGCCGGACATCCAGTGGAAGAGGCCCATCGCCACGCTGGTCGCCAGGTTGAAGCTGGACACCCCCGGCTGCATCGGCACCGCCACCAGCCGGTCGGCGCGTGCCTTGAGCTCCGCCGAGACGCCGTGCCGCTCGGTGCCGAAGGCGAGCAGCGCGTCGTCCGGGAACGGCAGGTCCCGGATGTCGGCGCCCTCCGGGTCGAGCACGTACAGCGGCCCGGCGGGCAGCCGCGGCAGGGTCAGCCGCTCCACGGCGGTGGCGAAGTGCAGGCCCGCGCTGCCGCGCAGCACGGTGGGGTGCCACGGGTCCAGGTCGCCGGTGGTGACCACCCCGGTGGCGCCGAACCCGGCCGCCAGCCGGATCACCGCCCCGACGTTGCCCAGGTTGCGCGGGTTCTCCAGCAGCACCACCGGAGCCCGGCGCGGCCGCCCGGCCAGCGCGGCCAGGTTGGCTTCGGGGGTGGGCCGGACGGCGAGCGCGATCACCCCGGTCGGGTGCAGCCGGGGTGCCAGGGTCCGCAGCACCGCCTCCGGCAGCTCCACGGCGAGCGCGTCCACCGCCGGGGCGACGTCCCCGGCCAGCTCGGCGGCCAGCGCCCGCAGGGCGGCCCGGTCGGCGGTCAGCACCCGCCGGACGTCACCGCCGAAGCGCAGCGCGTGCTTCAGCGCGTGGAAGCCGTCCAGCAGCACCGCCCCCGGCTGCCGCTCGGCGGCCCGCCACGCCCGCACCACCTCGTCCTCGTCCACGAGCCTGTCCACGAGCCTGTCCACGGGCCCGTCCACGGTGTCGTCCATGGCGTTCACTCTCCCACCCTCCCCGGCGGCGGCCCCTCCGCGCTCCCCCGCAGCGCCCGCTCCAGGTCCCGCAACGCCTGCTCGATCAGCCGCGTGCCCGCCCGCACCACGTCCCGCTGCACCCCCGGCGGCGCCTTCGCCAGCCGTTCCTCCAACCGCGCCTGGGCGTCCCGCACCGCCCCGAACTCCACCGGCTGTCCGGTCAGCAGGGCGGCGCCCGCGAGCGCCGTGGCCAGCCGCAGCTCCTCCGCGTACTCGCCCGTCCCGGGCACCGGTTCGGCGTCCGCCGCCGGCAGGTGGGCCTCCAGCAGGACCGCCGCCCGTCCGAGGTGGCCGACTGCCGCCCGGGCCCGGTCGATCTGGCGCCGGCTCACCCCGGCCAGCCCGGACGCGTGCCGCCCCGGTTCGGCGTCGGCGCGCTGCATGGCCTGGATGAGCTCGGAGCGCGCCTCCCGCGAGTCCAGCAGCGCGCTCCGCACGGCCCGGTCGCGGGGCGCCGCCGGCTGCTCGTAGCAGGCGACCACGGCCGCCGCGTACCGCCCGGCCGCGGCCAGCCATTCGGCGAGCCGTTCCCCGAGCCTGGCGGTCTGCCAGGTCGGGAACAGCGCGTACGTGACGAGCGCGATCGACCCGCCGAGCAGCGTGAGCCCGACCCGTTCGACGGCGGTCACCAGCGGGTTGCCCTCCTGCAGTCCGAGCAGGAACACCACGTAGGTGGAGATCCCGACCGTGGTCAGCGCGTACCCGGTCCGGAACGCCAGGTACGACCCGCCGATGCAGGCCACCGCGAGCCCTGCCAGCACCCACTCCCCGGGGTGGGCCAGCTGCACCACCAGCGTCGAGACGGCGACCCCGACGACCGTCCCGGTCAGCCGGGCGACACCCCGGCTGTACGTCTGCGCGAAGTCCGGCCGCATCACCATCGCGGCGGTCATCGGCGCCCAGTACCCGTGGTGGAACCCGGCGATCCGGGCCAGCAGATAGGCGACGGTGACCACGGCGGTGAGCCGGACGGCGTGCTGGAAGACGGCCGACCGCGGCTGCAGCTGGCGTCGTACGGTCCGCAGCGCGACGGGCAGCATCCGGACGATCGACGGCTTGTGCAGCGCTCCGCCGGCTCCGACCACGGGCGTGGTGATGGTGTCCTCGTCGCCGCGGTCCAGGGCGTCCGCGGCCTTGCGCAGCAGGCCGCCGAGCCGCCGGGCGGAGCGCCTGGCGGCGCCCTGCAGCCGGGGGCCGTCGTCGTCCGGCCGCACCAGGGTGAGCGAGGGGGCGGACCGGGGGAGCCGGACGGGGTCGCCGGTGCGGATCGCCCGGGCGAGGGCGTCCATGACCTCGGCGGCGGCGGCCAGCACCTCCCGGGCCCGGTCGCGTTCCGGGCCTTCCTCGGGGGCGCCGATCCTGGGGTCGGCGAGGGCGGCGAGGGTGGGCCGGATCCGTTCGGCGAGGCCGCGCAGGCCGCGCAGTTCGGGGGGCCGGTGTCGGTCCTGCCAGGGGGTGAGCGCGGCGGCGTGCCGGGCGGTCATGAACGGCGCCGGGTCGACGTGCGCGGTCGGGTCCTGCCGCAACCGGCGGGCGTAGTCGGCGAGTTCGGCGTAGGTGTCGGCGAGGGCGTCCCGCTGGGCGGTCCAGCTCCCGATCGGCCAGACGGTGATGACGACGGCTTGGGCGACGCCGCCGAGGGCGGCGACCAGTCCGTGGCCGAGCGCGGCGGTCGCGCTGACGGGCAGCTGGACGACGATCAGCATCACCGAGACGGTGTTGGTCGCGACCACCCCGGCGGTGGGCCCGATCGCCCAGGCGAGGCCGGCGCCGAACGCCCACACCGCGAGCAGCACCGGGAACAGGCCGGGCACGCCGGCGGCCAGGTAGCCGAGGAAGGTACTGATCCCGAGTCCGGTCCCGGCCGCGACGGCGAGGCTGGCCCGGGGCCGGAAGCTGCGCTGGAAGGTGGCGGAGCCTGCGATGAAGGCGCCCATCGCGGCGGAGGTGGCGAGTGCGACCCCGCTGAGTGCGAGCGTCGGGAAGAGCACGAGCGCCACGGCGACCGCTCCGCGCGCGGCCCGTTTGGGGTCGGTGAGCGCCCGGTCGAGGGTGAGTCCGGTCCGCGCGGTGTCACGAAGCGCGTCGAACCAGGACATATCGACATCCTAGGGTGCGGGCCTGCGCCGGGTCGGGCGGGCAACGATCCGGCGCACTCGCGCCGCCGGCCACAGCAGGGCGCCGGTCGGCAGGAACACCGCGTCCGCCGCGATCATCGCGAGCGAGAACACCGGCAGCCCGAGCACCACCGCGATCGCCGCGTGTTCCAGCATCATGACGGCCAGCAGCACGTTCTTGACCCGCCGGTTCAGCAGGGTGAACGGGAAGGCCACCTGCACGACCACCGTGCCGTAGGAGACCAGGAAGACCGGCAGCAGCGCCGAGCCGACCAGCGCGGACAGCCCGGGCCAGGGGGTGAAGTAGTCCAGGTGCAGCGGGTAGTACAGCGCGGTGCCGTCCTGCCAGCGGGTGCCCTGCACCTTGTACCAGCCGGCCGTGGCGTAGATCAGCACCACCTCGACGGCGATCACCAGCATCGCGCAGTTGTGCACCATGGTCGCCAGCGCGTCGAGTACCGCCCGCGGCTCGCCGTCCGGCCGCAGCCGCCCGAGCACCCACCAGAGCGCGGCCACCGCCCAGAGCCCCCAGAACAGCGGCGCCCAGCCGAGGTACGGGAAGGTCCGGCCGGTCCAGGTGAGGCTGTGTCCGGAGAAGTCGCCGGCCTGGCTGACGGCCAGGGCGGCCCCGAGGACGGCCCAGAGCGCCACCCCCGTCCACTGGGTCCATCCCGTCCACCGGGTCCACCCGGTCCGCCCGAGCCGGGCCCGCCGGGCGTCCAGCGACCACACCCGGGCGCAGCGGGTGAAGACCAGGTAGACCGCCATCAGGTGGACGACGTTGTCGCCGCCGTCGCCGAGGAAGACGTCGCGGTTCTGCAGCGACAGCACGGTGACCAGGAACAGCACCGTGCTCGCCCTGGTCCGCCAGCCCAGCAGCACGGCGAGCGCCGCCAGCACCGCCAGGTGGTAGACCAGCTCGAACCAGAGGCGCCCGCCGAACCACGGCAGCACGGTGAACGCGCCGTCGTCGCCCAGCAGCCGTTCGGCGAGCTCCATCGACAGCGGGGAGCGGTCGCCGTACAGCACCCGCCGGTTGGGCCACTCGCGGAGCAGGTAGACGAGCCAGACGAGCCCGAACCCGACCCGCACCACCGCGGCCTGGTGACGCCCGAGCACCCGCCCGGTGAAGACCGCCGCGGCCTGCCCGAACAGTCCCGCCGCCCCCGCCCGCCGCGGCCCCGGGACGGGCGGCCCGGGTACGGGCGGCTGCCCGGCCCCGGCCTGCCGGGGGACGCCGTCCGGGAGCAGCGCCCCGTCCGGCCCCGGGGCCTGCTCCGACACCCCGCTCATCCGAGCAGCCCCCGGTAGTCCTCGTCCGACACCGGCCACCACGGCAGCTCCCGCACCCTGGGCTCCAGCGGCGCGGCCTCACCGCTCCAGGCCGGCGGCGGGACGGTGGCCGTGGTCACCCGGAACCGGATCTCCAGGATCCGCTCGGCGTCCGCCGTCCGGCCGATCCGCTGCAGGGCGATCCGTTTGAGGTACTGCTCGGCCAGCTTGCCGCGCGGGGTGGCCGACGCCTCGTCCTGCGGGTCGTGCGAGCCGTCGTAGAGGTCCCAGGCGCGGCGCAGCAGGTTCTGGTCGACGTGGCTGGGCGCCGGGTTGCCCCGTATCGCCGCGATGTCCCGCGCGGTCAGCCCGGTCCAGTCGTGGGTCCGGGTGGCCCCGCCGGGCGCGACGGTGCGCACCTGGGCGTCCAGGCTGACGTTCTGCTGCAGCGGATTGGGCGCGAACAGCTTCCAGTTCTGCTCGAACTCCGGGTAGACGATGCCGTCGATCTCGGCGCGGTACTGCCGGGACAGCGAGTTGGCGGGCGCGACGTGCAGGAACACGGCGCCCAGGAACAGCCCGGTGCCCCCGACCAGCACCACCCCGGCGAGGCCGAGGACGAGCCGCGCGGGCCCCGACCAGACCCGCCCCGGGTCCGACCGGTCCGTGGTCTCCGTCATGGCCTCCCCCAGCCCGGCGCGCGGGCTGGGGCCGGCCCGGTACCGGCGCGCTCGCGCGCGCCCATCCTGCCCTACCGGGCGGCGGGCGCCGCGGGCCCTTCCGTCCCAGGCCGGTGGCCTGGGCGGATCCGCCCCGGGGGAGGGTCCGCCGCTACCCGGGGCCGCCGCTAGAGGACGAAGGCCTCCTGGCCGGTGCTGCTCACCATCGGACGGCCGGCGCTCTGCCAGGCGTACATCCCGCCGTCCACGTTCACCGCGTCCCGGCCCTGCTGGACCAGGTACTGGACGACCTGTGCGGAGCGGCCGCCGACCCGGCAGAGCACGTACAGCTTGTCGTCGGGCAGCTCACCGAGCCGGGCGATCACCTCGCCCAGCGGGATGTGCAGCGCGCCGTCCACGTGGCCGGCGTCCCACTCGTCCTGCTCGCGCACGTCCAGCAGGGCGGCGTCGGCGGGCACGGCGGCGGCGTCGGCGGTGGGGATCTGCGCGAACATCGTGTGGCTCTCCTGGGCATCGGGGTGCCTCCCGGCCGGAGGCTGGGGGAGGTTCGGGTCCGTGCCATTGTCGCCCACCGACGCCGGTGCGCGGCCGTCCGCGGACACCCGGCCGTCGGCCGGCGCGTGGCCGCCGAGCAGCCGCTCCAGCTCGGCCTGCCGTTCGGCGGCCTTGGCCAGCAGTTCCTCGGCGAGCTGCTCCAGCAGCCGGTCCGGGTCCTGCGGGGCGAGGGCGAGCAGTTCGCCCATCGGGGTCTGTTCCAGCCGGACCTGCTCGGTGGCGGTCTCGGCGATCTTGGCGGTCAGCCAGTCCAGCCGGCGGCGCAGCCAGTCCGACCGGTCGGGGGAGTCGACGGCGGGCGCGGCCTCCGGCGCGGTGGACCACTCGGCGGCCAGGCCCTCCAGCGCGGCGGCGTCCCCGTACGCGTAGGCCTCGTTGACCCGGACCAGGAAGGCGGCCCGGCGCCGCTGCTCGCCCGGGTCGGTGGTGAGGTCGGGGTGGGCGCGGCGGACCAGCTCGCGGTAGACCCGCTGGGCGTCCTTGCCGGGCCGCACCCTGGTCGGTGCGGCGGGCGGCGGGGCCGCCTCCTGCCCCTGCCCGGACTGCTCCCGTACGGAGTCGAACAGCGCGTCCAGGTCCGGCAGTTCCTCGACCTGCCGGCGCGCCTCGGCGGCCCGGCGCAGGTCCTCGGGGCGGCCGGTGCGGGCCGCGACGGCCTCGGCGACCAGCGCGTCCAGCTCATCCAGCCGGGCGTAGAGCGGGCCGAGCAGCTGGTGGTGGATCAGGGCGAAGTTGTCGATCTCGACCCGCAGCGTCTGCACGTCCACGTCCATGCTGAGCCAGGCGAGCTCGGCGGCGGCGACCCGCTCCTCCAGCTCCTGCCGTTCCGGGTCCGTCCAGCGGGCGGGGCTCTGCGCGCTCACTTGTCGCCTCTGTCTCGTCCGGCCGGCTGCGTCCTGCGGGCCCCGTACGGGCGGCCCGGCCTGCCACCCTACCGCCGTGCGCGAAAGCCCCGACCGGGTGAACCGGGGGCGTCGACCGGCGCGCACCGCGCGACACGCAACCGATACTGAGGAATCTCCCCGTTTCGGTGACGAGCCCGCCCCCGTCCGTGCTTCGCTGGTATCCGCACAGCGTCCCTTCCTCCGGAGCGACGGCCGCCCCGAGGCGCGGCGGCCAGGCGGGAGCAGACCGAATCCATGGTGGCCGAGTCCAACTCCACACCGCGTCCGGCGGCCGACGGGGCCGCACCGGGCGACCATCCGACGGGGGTGGCCGCCCTCGTCCGGCTCGCCCTCGTCCTGGTCGACCGGTCCGGCCGGATCGCGCAGTGGAGCCGGGCCGCCGAGGAGCTGTTCGGGCACCGCGCCGAGGTCGCCCACGACCGCCCGGCCTCCGGCCTGCTGCCCGCCGTGGAGTCGCGGGCGCTCGGCCGCTGCTCCGTCCGCCGCCCCTGCGACGCCTTCGACACCCTCGCCGAACTGACCTCGGCCGGCCGCCCCTGGGCCGGCCGGCTGACCGTCACCGACCGCGAGGAGCACCAGCGCGACGTCCTCTGGTGGGCGTACCCGCTGTCCGGCCCGTCCGGCGGGCTGCTCGCGCTGGCCGCCGACGCGCGCCCGCTGCGCACCACCGGCCCCCGGCTGGCGCTCGGCGAGCGGCTGCTGCCCTTCGCCGCCGCCTCCGCCGCCCGGGGCGGCTTCCACGGGCTGACCGCGACGCTCACCGCGCCCGCCGGCCGGCTCCCCGAGCCGCTGGCCCGGCTGCTCCCCGCCGCCCTGCGCGCGCCGCTGCTGGCGGCGGTCGAACACGGCGGGCTGCCCGCCCTCCGGCTCGACGCCGTCACCGTGCTGCCGGTGCTGCCCGCCGACGCCCAGGGCGGGACGGCGCACGCGGCCGCCGGCCTCGGCCGCCGCTACCCGACGCCCCAGCAGCGCGCCGCCCGGGTCGGCCCGCCGCCGCAGCCCGCCCAGACCGCTCCCGGCCGCCGCCCGGCCGCCCCGCTGCCAGGCCCGCGCGAGGCCGCCGAGCGGCCAGTTCCCCCGGCCACCGCCCAATCCGCTGTCCAGGCCGCCGCCCTGTCCGCCACGGTCAGCGGCGCCCCGTCGGCCGCCCGGCCCACCGCCCGGCCCGTCGCCGCCGTCAGCGGCGCCGCGGCGGCCGGCGGCCCGTCCGTCCCTCCCCCGGCCTCCGGCCGGGACGTGCCCCCACCCACCACAGGAGGAGCCGCCATCGACCGAGCCGCCATCGAGTCGTCCGCCGATGGCCACCCGCCGCGTGCCGACCAGGCCCCGCCCGGCCCCCTGCCCGTCCCCGCCCCCGCGGGCCCCGGGGCCCCGCCGCCCGGCCGGCTCAGCCCGTTCCTCACCAACGGCCAGGCCGGCGAGCAGCTGGCCCTGCTGAACGAGGTCGGCGGCAAGGTCGGCACCACCCTGGACCTCGGCTTCACCGCCCACGAGCTGTGCCAGGTGCTGGTCCCCCGGGTCGCCGACTTCGCCTGCGTGGACCTGGTGGACGGGCTGATCTCGGACTCCGAGCTGCCGGTCTCCCGCCCCGACGACGACACCATGCTGCGCCGGGTCGCCCTGGTCTGCAACGAGACCGGCGGCGCCTGGGACCACGTGCTCGCCGAGGGCTCGCTGGTCAGCATGCCCCGCCGCACTCCGCCCGGGATGGCCCTGCAGCTGAACCAGCCGGTGCTGGTCCCGGTGATCAGCGCGGACGTCGCGGTCGACTACGCGATCGCGCTCGGCGGCGTCCGGCTGGCCCCGGTGGTCTCCGGCCGCTCGATGCTGGTCGTCCCGCTCTCCGCCCGCGGCACCGTGCTGGGCATCCTCAAGCTGCTCCGGCTGCCCGACCGCGCCCCGTTCGACGAGAGCGACGCCGCGACGCTCAAGGAGCTGGCCGTCCGCGCCGCGCTGTCGCTGGACAACGCCCGGCTGCACCGCGCCGAGGCGAGGGTCGCCACCACCCTGCAGCGCTCGATGATCCCGACCCGCCCGCCGCAGATCCCCGGCGTGCAGATCGCCCACCGCTACCTGCCCGGTGACCCCAAGGCCGAGGTCGGCGGCGACTGGTTCGACGCCATCCAGCTGCCCGGCAGCCGGGTCGCCCTGGTGGTCGGCGACGTGATGGGCCACGGCCTGCACTCGGCGGCCGCGATGGGCCGCTTCCGCACCGCGATGCAGACCCTCGCCGCCCTGGACCTGCCGCCCGGCCAGCTGCTGCGCCACCTGGACAACCTGGCCCACAAGCTCGGCGACGACCACCTCGCGACCTGCCTGTACGCGGTCTACGACCCGATCAACCGGACCTGCGAGCTGGCCAGCGCCGGCCACGTCCCGCCCGTCCTGGTGCACCCGGACGGCACCGGCGAGCTGCTGGAGATCCCGGCCGGCGCCCCGATCGGCGTCGGCGGGGTGCCGTTCGTCGCCAAGACCATCGACGTCTCGGACGGCTCGATGCTGGTGCTGTGCACCGACGGCCTGGTCGAGGTCCGGGGCGGGGACATAGGGGCGGGCCTGGCCGCGCTCTGCGGCAACCTGATCGATCCGCAGCAGAGCCCCGAGCAGGCCTGCGACGAGGTGCTGCGGCGGCTGCACACGGACGACCGCAAGGACGACGTCGCCCTGCTGGTGGCCCGCTTCGACGGGGTCGCACCCTCCGAGGTCGCCACCTGGGACCTCACCGTGGACCACCGCGAGGTCCGCCGGGCCCGCGCGCTGGTCCGCGAGCAGCTGGCCGGCTGGCACCTGGAGGCGCTCAGCGACACCACCGAGCTCCTGGTGAGCGAGCTGGTGACGAACGCCGTCCGGGTCGCTCGAGACCGGGTCCGCCTCCAGCTGATCCGGGTGGACAAGCTGCTGGTCGAGGTCAGCGACGACAACCACAACCTGCCCTCGCTGGAGCCGGCCGAGCAGCTCGGCGAGACCGGCCGCGGCCTCACCCTGGTCACCAAGCTCGCCGAGCGCTGGGGCACCGCCCGCAAGGCGGTGGGGAAGGTCGTCTGGTTCGAGCTCCCCCTCCCGCACGCGTGACGGCCGGGGTACGGGCGGCTGCCCGTACCCCGGCCGTCAGGCCGGATCCGGTGCCCCTCAGGGGATGACGGCCCCCGCCGACCGGCGCCGCCGGGCCTCCACCGCGACCTCCCGGGAGGCGGCCGTGGCCACCGAGGTGGCGGCGCCGACCCCGGCCAGCACCCGCGGCCAGAAGTCCCCGAAGACCTCGACCGAGACGGCGATCAGCAGCGCGGTGATCACCGCGACCACGTGCTCCAGGCCGGCCAGGTTCGGCAGCACGACCGCCTCGCCGATCATCAGGGTCACCACCAGGCCGGCGGTGAACCAGGCCCGGCAGCGGAACGCGATGCAGATCGCCAGCGCCACCACCGCGGCCGACGGCCCGGTGTCCCGCACGTAGGCGACCCACTTCGGGAAGCCGAACAGGTGGCCCGGCCCCATCGCCACCCCGAACCGGGCGAACATCGTGCCCGCCAGGGTGCAGGCGTAGGCCACCACCAGGGTCAGCCGCCGGCCGAGCACGATCTCGGCGATCGCGAAGACCACGAACACCTGGGCCAGCGCCCCCCAGACCGGCAGGTCCAGCGCCGGGACGTACAGCGACAGCGGGGTCCGCAGCAGCGAGACCTCCAACGGCAACGCCGCCCGCACCACCCCGATGTGACTGACGAAACGCTCACCGCCCGGCACGTGCTGGACGATGCTGAACAGCAGGATCAGAGACGTCGCCAGCGTGGCCAGCGGAGCGGCGGCGAACTTCTTTCGCACCACCGTTTCGCGGACCGTCGCGAACAACGTTCCCCACTCGGCGAGAGCGGCCGTTCTGGCTACCGCCAGCGGCCCCTTTCGCACGCCCCCCGCGTGGGTCCTGTGAATCACAACCGTTTTCTCCTGAATCCCCGAACTTTCGTCTACTCCAACATTAGAAGCCTCTTAACAAAGGGCACATCGGCATGGATGGGGATAAGGGTCATCCTCAGGGGGGAGAAAGATCCCCCACCGGACCCCCATCCGGCCGTCGGCCCCCTCCGCCCCCCGACGGAGGGCTACCCCTTCCCGTCCCGGGCCGCCACCGGCACCCGGGGCGCCACCACGGCGGCCCGGGCGTGCCGGCGTCGGAACAGGGCGGGAAGGCTCGGCGCGACGATGAAACCCTCGGCGCGCGCGCTCGCGATGCCGATCCGCGGGATCTCGCTGCTCTTCTCGAACAGCAGGTACCGCGGCTCCCAGATCGGCCGGTACTTGGCATTGGCGCGGTACAGCGACTCGATCTGCCACCAGCGCGAGAAGAATCCGAGGACGGAACGCCACAGCCGCAGCACCGGGCCGGCCCCCAGCCGCGAACCGCGCTCGAAAACGGATCGGAACATCGCGAAGTTCAACGACACCCGCTTCAGTCCCACTTCCTCGGCGCGCTGCAGGAGCTCGATCACCATGAACTCCATCAGGCCGTTCTCGGTGTCCCGGGCCCGGCGCATCAGGTCCAGCGAGAGCCCGTCGGGGCCCCACGGGACGAAGCTCAGCAGTGCCTTGAGCTCGCCCTCCCCGTCGCTGCACTCGAGCATCACGCAGCGGCCGTCGCCCGGGTCGCCGAGCCGGCCGAGCGCCATCGAGAAGCCGCGCTCGGTCGCCCCGTCGCGCCACTCGTCGGCCTTGGCCACCAGCGCGGCCATCTCCGCCTCGGAGATGTTCTCGTGGCGGCGGATCCGCACCGTGTACCCGGCCCGCTTGACCCGGTTGTACGCCTGCCGGACCACCCGCATCGCGCGGCCGTCCAGCGAGAACTCGTCCAGCTCGACGATCGCCTCGTCGCCCAGCTCCAGCGCGTCCAGGCCGTGCCGGGCGTAGATCACGCCGGCCTCCTCGGAGGCGCCCATCACGGCCGGCGCCCAGGCGTGCTCACGCGTCTCGGACAGCCAGGCGTCGATCGCGCCCGGCCAGGCCTCCGGGTCGCCGATCGGGTCGCCCGAGGCGAGCGAGACCCCGCCGATCACCCGGTAGGTGACCGCCGCCTTGCCGCTCGGCGAGAAGATCACCGCCTTGTCCCGGCGCAGCGCGAAGTAGCCCAGCGAGTCCCGCTCGCCCTGCTTGTCCAGCAGCCCGCGCAGTTTGGCCTCGTCCTCCGGGTTGAGCAGTTCCTTGCCCCGGGGGCTGCGGAAGGCCACGTACAGCACCAGCAGGAAGAGCGCCGCGCCCATCGCGTTGATCGCGGCGTTCACCCAGGTCGGCGCGTTGATCACGGAGCGCAGGTGCACGGACGGGGTGATGGTGATCATCCGGCCGACCGAGTACCGGAAGAGGTCCCAGAAGCCCGCGCCGGACAGCTCGTTGGTCGCCCAGACGAGCAGCGCGCCGACGCCGCCGCCGAACACCAGGCCGCCGACGAAGGTGGCCGCCGCGGTCTTCGGGTTGGAGCTGTCGCCCTTGGACGTGAACTCCTTGCGCCCGATCAGCAGCGCCAGCACGAACAGGCAGGTCAGGACGGTGGAGATGTAGTTGAGCGGGTGCTTGTTGAACCGCTCGTCCGGCACCAGCATGCCCGCCAGGTAGAGCAGCGCGAACGCCCCGCCGAGCGCCGCGTTGAAGATCCACGCGGCCCGCTTGCGCCGCCGCATCGCGACGGCGAGGAAGACCGACAGCACGGCGCTGGCCAAGCCCGAGGTCATCAGGTACGGGGTGAAGTACTCACCCTCGTTGTGCTCGCTGACCTGGTCACGGAAGGGCACCAGCAGCACGGTGGCCACATTCAGCAGCGCGATCAGCCGCAGGTACCAGACGGAGGCCACGGCGGCCCGCGGACGCCAGCGGTCGAGCACGCCGACGGGCCGGGGCCCGCTGGACGTGGCGGACGGCTCCGACTTCACAGTGGACGACACAGCTCAATTCCAAACGATCAGATGGTGGGGCGCATCCGCGAACGGCCCGGCGCCGAGCGCCCGCACGGGCCCGACGGACTGACCGGCGACTCCCGCTCGGACGTCCGCCCAGGTGGCGGCCGGGCCGGAAAGAGTCAGCCAACTCCATGGTTCCCCACCAAGCCTGAGAATTGCGTGAACCGGGTAGCGGATTCCCACCCCCGCCGAACGGCGGGGTTGCCGGGCCCCCGGGCGTTCGGCGCCCCGCCCCGGCTACCCCTACCCTCGAAACGACCCACGCGGACCGCCCCCACCCGGCCGCCCCGAACCGAGGAGGCACCATCACCACCACCCGCGTGCTGATCGTCGACGACGAGATCCTGGTCCGCTCCGGCCTCGGCCTGATCGTCGGCTCCGCCCCCGACCTGGAGGTGGTCGGCGACTGCTCCGGCGGGCAGGCCGAGGAGCACGTCCAGCGGCTGCGCCCGCACGTGGTGCTGCTCGACATCCGGATGCCGGACCTCGACGGCATCTCCGTGCTGCGCCGCCTGCGCGCCCTGCCCGACCCGCCCGCCGTGGCGATGCTCACCACCTTCGACACCGACGAGTTCATCGGCACCGCACTGCGCGCCGGAGCGACCGGCTTCCTGCTCAAGGACACCGCCCCCGAACAGCTGGTGCACGCCGTCCGGGTGCTCGCGGCGGGCGGCAACATCCTCTCCCCGACCGTCACCCGCACGGTGATCGGCGGCTACGTGGACGGCGGCGGCCCGGACGCCGAGGCCACCGCGCTCGCCCGCACCCTCACCGGCCGGGAGCTCGACGTCCTGGCGCTGCTCGGCGAGGGCCTGTCCAACGCCGAGATCGCCGACCGGCTCTTCCTCGGCACCGGCACGGTCAAGGACCACATCAGCGCGATCCTGGGCAAGCTGGGCGCCGCCAACCGGGTGCAGGCCGCGGTCCTCGCCCACCGGGCCGGCCTGGTCCGACCCAAGCCCGGCGACGGGGCATGACGGCCACCGACCGCCTGCTGTCCCGGCGGCTGCCGGCCTGGTGCACCGCCCCCTGGCTGATGCTGCTGCTGCCCGTCCTCTACTCCCTGGTGGACGCCGCGCTGGTGGCCCGGGACGCCACCTGGTGGCAGATGACGCTCTCCACGCTGGCCGCCGTCGCGCTGTTCTGGCGCCGCCGCTTCCCGGTGACGGTGCTGTTGGTCACCATGCCCGGCACCTGGGTGGAGGCGATCTGGCTGGCCCCGATCACCGCCGTCTACACGTTGGCCACCGAACGGGCCGGCGCCAGGGTGCTGTTCCCCTGCGCGACCCTGTTCACCCTGGTCACCTTCTTCCACTGGCCGCTGCCGTCCCCGGTCGTCGACCTCAGCCGGAACACCGCGCTGGACGCCATCCAGGACGTGATGCTGGCCGCCGGCCCGGCCGCCACCGGCCTGCTCTCCCGCACCCGCCGGGAGCTGGCCGCCCGCCTGGACGAACTGACCCGCGGCCAGGAGCGGGAGAGCCGGCTGCTGGCCGAGCGGGTGCTGATCAGCGAGCGCGGCCGACTGGCCCGGGAGATGCACGACGTGGTCTCGCACCAGGTCAGCCTGATCAGCATCCAGGCCGGCGCGCTCCAGGTCAGCACGGCCGACCCGGCCGCGGTGACCACCGCCCGCACCATCCGCGAGCTGTCCGTCCGGACCCTGGACGAGCTGCGCCAGATGGTCGGGGTGCTGCGCGGCACCACCGGCGGGCCGCCGGACGCCCCGCTCGCCCCGCAGCCCCGGCTGGCCGACCTGCCCCGGTTGATCGCGGAGAGCGGCCTGGCCGCCGACGCCGAGCTGAGCCCCGGCGACCGCCCGTGGCCGGAGGCGGTGGAGCGGGCCGCCTACCGCACGGTGCAGGAGGCTCTCACCAACATCACCAAGTACGCCCCGGCGGCGGCGGTGCACGTGAAGGTCCGGGCGAAGGGGCGCCGGCTGCGGGTCGAGGTGCGCAACGAGGCTCCGCCGGGCCACCCGGCCGAGACCCTCCCGGGCGGCGGCCACGGCCTGGTCGGCCTGCGCGAGCGCGCCCAGCTGCTGGGCGGCTCCCTCACCGCCGGCCCGACCCAGGACGGCGGCTTCGAGGTCCGCGCCGACCTGCCCGCCACCCCCTCCTGACCGCCCCCGACCCCGGCGAGGAGGCGCAGGACAAGGGGTCAGGGAACAACGAGAAAGCCCCGCAGATCCGTAGATCTGCGGGGCTTCGCTGTGCGCGAGGGGGGAGTTGAACCCCCACGCCCTTTCGGGCACTGGAACCTGAATCCAGCGCGTCTGCCTATTCCGCCACCCGCGCATGGGTGTTGTCCTCGTTGCCGACCGATCTCCGGAACCGCTCGGTACCGTGAGGCCTTCGCGTTTCCTTGGACCGGCCTCCCTTCCGGGCGGCCCTTCCGACGTGGAAAACATTAGCACGGCCGGGAGGGCAGCTCCGAATCCGTGGTCGGGCGGGACCGACCGCATCCGAACGGGCGCTCGACGAACGCGTGCGCGAAGGGCGGGCAGCGCTCCGACGGGCACACCTGGCGTCCCGCACCCGGGATGCGTCACCCTGTGTGTCCGAGCCCACCCCCGGGCACCACACGCTCCGGGAACCGTACGGAAGGGCCCGGCGTGGATACGATCAGTACGGAAGTACCGCAAGTAGGCGCGACCGTCTCCCCACCGGGATCCGGCCGGCAGGCAGGCGAACGAACCCTGGAAGGGGGTGCCCCATGGGAGTGCTGAAGAAGTTCGAGCAGCGGCTCGAGGGTCTCGTCAACGGCACCTTCGCCAAGGTGTTCAAGTCCGAGGTCCAGCCCGTGGAGATCGCCGGTGCGCTGCAGCGCGAGTGCGACAACAACGCGAGCATCTGGAACCGCGACCGCACCGTCGTGCCGAACGACTTCATCGTCGAGCTGAGCCCCCACGACCACGAGCGCCTCAGCCCCTACTCCGGGCAGCTCGGCACCGAGCTCGCCGGCATGGTCCGCGAGTACGCGGAGGCCCAGCGGTACTCCTTCATGGGCCCGCTCCAGGTGAACCTGGAGAAGGCCGACGACCTGGACACCGGTCTGTACCGGGTGCGCAGCCGCACCCTCGCCGCCGAGGAGCCCCAGCAGTACGCCCCGCCGCAGCAGCCCGGCTACGACCGCCCGCCGGCCGCCCCTGCCCCCGGCGCACCGTGGCAGCAGGCCGGCGCCGGCCCGTACAACGCGCCCCCGCCGCCGGCCGCGCCCCCCGCGATGCCCCCGGGCCCGCCCGCGCCCGCCGGCGGCAACGTCCGGGCCTTCCCCGGCGCCGGCCACGGCGGTGCCTCGCTCCGCCGCTGGATCGAGGTGAACGGCGCCCGGCACCAGATCACCGGTTCGGCCTGCGTGCTCGGCCGCTCGACCGAGGCGGACGTGCGGATCGACGACCCCGGGGTCTCCCGCAAGCACGCCGAGATCCGGCCCGGAACCCCTTCGATGGTGCTCGACCTGGGCTCCACCAACGGCATCGTGGTGGACGGGCAGCACACCCAGCGCGCTACGCTCCGCGACGGCTCGCGAATCGTCGTGGGTTCCACCACCATCGTCTACCGGCAGGTCGAAGGGTAGTGACCGAATTGTTCGCGCGCCTCGCGCACCGACTGGCGGGACGGCCATGTCAGAACTGACCCTCACGGTCATGCGGCTGGGCTTCCTGGCCGTGCTGTGGCTGTTCGTCATCGTCGCGATCCAGGTGATCCGCAGCGACCTCTTCGGCACCAAGGTGAACCCGCGCTCCTCCCGTCGCGGCGCGGGCGCCACGGCCGGCGGCGGCGCGGCTCCCGCGGCCACGGGCCGCCCCGCGCCTTCCCCGGCCACGGCCGCGGCGACGACGGCGACGGGCCAGACCCAGGGCGGCGGCGGACGCCGTCGCGGCGCCCCGACCCAGCTCGTCGTGGTGCAGGGCTCGCTGGCCGGGACCACCGTGGCACTGCAGGGGCAGACCATCACGCTCGGCCGTGCGCACGACTCCACCATCGTGCTGGACGACGACTACGCGTCCTCCCGGCATGCCAGGATCTATCCGGATCAGACTGGGCAGTGGACGGTCGAGGATCTAGGCTCCACCAACGGCACCTATCTGGACCGGCAGCGCCTGACCGCGCCCACCCCGCTCCAGCCGGGCACGCCGATCCGTATCGGCAGGACCGTCATCGAACTGCGGAAGTAGTAGCGCATGAGGGACAGCATCCCGTCCATGACCCAGAGGGGGGCACAGGTCGCATGACCCTGGTGCTGCGCTTCGCCGCCGGCTCCCACAAGGGACTGATCCGGGAGGGGAACGAGGACTCCGGCTACGCCGGGCCGCGGCTGCTTGCCGTGGCCGACGGCATGGGTGGCGCCGCGGCCGGCGAGGTCGCTTCCTCCGAGGTGCTCGGCTCGATCGTCCGGCTGGACGAGGACGTGCCGGGCGCCGACCTGCTGACCCTGCTGGGCGACGCCGTCCAGGGCGCCAACGACCGGCTCCGGCAGATGGTCGAGGAGGATCCGCAGCTGGAGGGCATGGGCTGCACCCTCACCGCCATGCTCTGGACCGGCCAGCGGATGGGCATGGTCCACGTCGGCGACTCCCGCGCGTACCTGCTGCGCGACGGTGCGCTGGTGCAGATCACCCAGGACCACACCTGGGTGCAGCGCCTGGTCGACGAGGGCCGGATCACGCCCGAGGAGGCCGAGACCCACCCCCAGCGCTCGCTGCTGATGCGGGCGCTGGACGGCCGCGGCCAGGTCGAGCCCGACCTGTCGATCCGCGAGGTCCGGGCCGGCGACCGCTACATGATCTGCTCCGACGGCCTCTCCGGCCCGGTCAGCCACCAGACCCTCCAGGACACCCTCGGCAGCTTCTACGCGCCCGAGCAGACCGTGCAGGAGCTGATCCAGCTCGCCCTGCGCGGCGGCGGTCCGGACAACATCACCTGCATCGTGGCGGACGTCATCGACGTCGGCGCCACGGACACCACGAGCGGCCGGTTCAGCGACGTCCCGGTGGTCGTCGGCGCGGTCGCCGACGCCCCGCCGTCCTCGGCCGCCGCCGACCGCTCGATCGCGGACACCCCGGCCGGCCGCGCCGCCGGCCTCGGCCGCGGCCCGCAGGGCGCCTTCGGCCCCGCCGAGGGCTACGAGGGCGGACCGGGCGGCTTCGGCCCGGCCGAGGGCTACGAGGGCGAGCACGGCTACGGCTCCGCCGAGCCCTCGGTGTACGGCACCGAGGACTTCGACGAGGAGCCCGCCCCGAAGCGCAGGCGCCGGGGCATGACCATCTCGGTGGCGGTCCTGGTCGCGCTCGGCCTGCTCGGCGGCGCCGGCTACTTCGGCTACCAGTGGACCCAGGACCAGTACTACATCGGCGAGGACGGCGACCACGTCGCGGTCTACCAGGGCATCAACCAGAACCTGGCCGGCCTGAGCCTGTCCTCGGTGCACGACTCGTACAGCGGCGTCCAGCTCAAGTGGCTGCCGCAGGACCAGCGCGCCCACGTGAGCAAGACCATCTCGGTCGGCAGCCTGAAGGACGCCCAGTCGACCGTCCAGGAACTCGACGGCTGGGTCCAGCTCTGCCAGAAGGCCGCCAGGACGACGGTCCCCGCGCAGGGCGCCCAGGCGACGCAGGCCACCCACGCCGCGTTCCTGGCCGCCACGCCCACCCCGGGTGAGAAGAACCGGGGCCCGGCCGCGGCGGCCCCGACCACGACCCCCCAGACCACGCCGACGCCGACCGCCCCGGCCTCCCCGAGCGCGTCCGCCCCGGCGCCGAACGCCACGCCTCCGGCGGCCGGCGCCCAGGGCGACCAGCCCCAGCTGACCGACGACGAACTCAGCCGGGCCAACTCCTGCCCGAAGCAGTGACCACCGTGATCCGACATAGGCCCGCCCCGAGCGGGCTTGCCGGCCGTCAGGGAGCGGTCACCACGTGAGCAGTTACGAGCTGAGCGAAGACACCGGCCGGTCCGTCCGGCGCCGCACGTCGGCCGGCCGCGCCGTCCCCCGCCGGCGGGGCAACACCACCATCTCGCCTCAGGAGGCGCCCAACCGGCGCAACACCGAGCTGGCCCTGCTGCTCTTCGCGGTGCTGCTGCCGGTCCTGGCGTACGCCAACGTCGGCCTCGCGATGGACTCCAAGCTGCCCGCCGGCATGCTCGGCTACGGGCTCGGCATGGGCGCCCTGGCGCTGGTCGCGCACCTGCTGGTGCGCCGCTTCGCGCCGTACGCGGACCCGCTGATGCTGCCGATCGCCACCCTGCTGAACGGGCTCGGGGTGGTGATGATCTGGCGGCTGGACAAGGCGGGCAAGCTGCTCAGCGGCAACTTCCCGGCGGCCCAGAACCAGCTGATGTGGTCGGGCCTCGGCATCGCGGGCTTCATCGCGGTGATGGTCCTCCTGAAGGACCACCGGGTGCTCCAGCGCTACACCTACATCTCGATGGTGCTGGCCCTGGTCCTGCTCGCCGCGCCGGCCTTCTTCCCGGCCCGGGCGGAGGACTTCGGCGCCAAGATCTGGATCCGGGTGGGCAGCTTCTCGATCCAGCCCGGCGAGTTCGCCAAGATCATCTTGACGGTGTTCTTCGCCGGCTACCTGATGGTCAAGCGGGACGCCCTGGCGCTGGCCAGCCGCCGCTTCATGGGCCTGTACCTGCCGCGCGGCCGCGACCTCGGCCCGATCGTGGTGATCTGGCTGCTGAGCCTGCTGATCCTGATCTTCGAGAACGACCTCGGCACCTCCTTCCTCTTCTTCGGCCTGTTCGTGGTGATGCTCTACGTCGCCACCGAGCGGACCAGCTGGATCCTGTTCGGCCTGCTGATGTCCGTCGGCGGCGCGGTCGTGGTCGCCTCGACCGCCAACCACGTGAAGGTCCGCATCAACGCCTGGCTCGACCCGATGGCCGCCTTCGCCCCGAAGCCGCCGCCCGGTGCCACCGAGCAGATCGGCCAGTCGCTGATGGCCCTCGGCTCCGGCGGCGTCACCGGCTCCGGCCTCGGCCAGGGCCGCTCCTGGCTGATCAACTTCGCCGCCAAGAGCGACTTCATCCTCGGCTCCTTCGGCGAGGAGCTCGGGCTGACCGGCCTGATGGCGATCTTCCTGCTGTACGGGCTGCTGATCCAGCGCGGCCTGCGCACCGCGATCGCCGCCCGCGACCCCTTCGGCAAGCTGTTCGCCGTCGGCCTCGCCTCGGCGATGGCGCTGCAGGTGTTCGTCGTGGCCGGTGGTGTGACCGGGCTGATCCCGCTGACCGGTATGACCATGCCGTTCCTCGCGCAGGGCGGTTCGTCCGTGGTCGCCAACTGGGCGCTGGTCGCGATCCTGCTGAAGATCAGCGACAGCGCCCGCCGCCCCGGCGTCGAGCCGACCCCCGCCACCGAGGGCCCGGGAGGACCCGCCCGATGAACAAGCCGATCCGCCGGGTCTCGATCTTCTGCCTCGTGCTGATACTCGCCCTGATGGTGCGAACCAACTGGGTGCAGGGTGTCCAGGCCGACTCCTGGGCGACCGACAAGAACAACAAGCGCCAGCTGTACGACCGGTACGCCCATCCGCGCGGCAACATCATCGCGAGCGGCCAGCCGGTCACGAAGTCCGACTTCGTCAACGGCCTGCGCTTCAAGTACCAGCGCTCCTGGATCGACGGCCCGATGTGGGCGCCGGTCACCGGCTACGCCACCCAGTTCCAGAGCGTCGGCCTGGAGGCGCTGGAGGACGGCGTCCTCTCCGGCAGCGACGACCGGCTGTTCTTCCGCAACACCCTGGACATGCTGACCGGCGAGCCGAAGCGCGGCGGCGACGTCCTCACCACGATCAACGCCAAGGTCCAGAAGGCCGCCTGGGACGCCATGGGCAACAAGAAGGGCGCCGCGGTCGCGATCGACCCGAAGACCGGCGCCATCCTCGCCATGGTCTCCACACCGTCCTTCGACCCGGGCAGCTTCTCCGGCTTCGACGGCGCCTCGACCAAGGCCTGGAACGACCTCAACGCCGACCCGAACAAGCCGCTGCTCAACCGGGCGCTCAAGGAGACGTACCCCCCCGGCTCGACCTTCAAGCTGGTCACCGCGACCGCCGCGTTCGAGAACGGCATGTTCCCGGGGGGCATCGACGACGCCACGACCACGCCCGAGCCCTACATCCTGCCCGGCACCACCACGCAGCTGAGGAACGAGAGCCCCGACGAGCGCTGCGAGAACGCCACCGTCAAGTCCGGGATGGACCAGTCCTGCAACACGGTCTTCGCCAAGATCGGCGCCGACCTGGGCAAGGAGAAGATGCGGGCGCAGGCCGAGAAGTTCGGCTTCAACAGCACGGTCGACATCCCGGTCCGCTCCGAGAAGAGCGTCTTCCCCGACAGCCCCAGCCTGGACGGCACCGCCCAGGACTCCATCGGCCAGCACGACACCCGCGCCACCCCGCTGCAGATGGCCATGGTCTCCGCCGCGATCTGCAACAACGGCAGCCTGATGCAGCCCTACCTGGTCGACCAGGAGCGCTCTGCCTCGCTGACCACCATCTCCAAGCACACCGAGAAGCAGTTCTCCCAGGCCATGAGCCCCTCCACCGCGCAGAAGATGCAGGACCTGATGGTCTCGGTGGTCGAGAACGGCACCGGCAAGAACGCCAAGATCCCCGGCCTGCAGGTCGGCGGCAAGACCGGCACCGCGCAACACGGCGAGGACAACGCCGGGCTGCCCTTCGCCTGGTTCACCTCCTGGGCCAAGGGCGCGGACGGCCAGTCGGTCGCGGTCGCGGTGGTGGTCGAGGACGGCTCCCAGAACCGCGACGGCATCAGCGGCGGCCGGCTCGCGGCCCCGATCGCCAAGGCGGTGATGCAGGCCGCACTCGGCAAGTAGCGAGCCGGGTGCGCAGTGAGGGGAACGTCACGATCGACACCCCCGTCCGGATACCGGTCTGATATCGGCCGACGGCTGACTCCGGCCGGATCCGGTGCGACCGGTAGCGTATCCGCCAGCAGCGGGTGTGCCCGTTGCCGCCCGCGAGGCACCGAACGGCCCGGCCGGAGAACCGGCGGCGGACCGCGCGGCGTCACCCAGAGCGTGCGGGGACACCTACGTCACAACCTCACCGGCGGGTGAGGGAGAGGGTCGGAACTATGGAAGAGCCTCGTCGCCTAGGCGGCAGGTACGAGCTCGGCGGCGTCCTCGGACGCGGCGGCATGGCAGAGGTGTACCTCGGCCATGACACCCGGCTCGGCCGTTCCGTCGCAGTGAAGACGCTCCGGGCCGACATGGCCCGGGATCCGTCGTTCCAGGCCCGCTTCCGCCGCGAGGCGCAGTCGGCGGCGTCCCTGAACCACCCCGCGATCGTCGCCGTGTACGACACCGGCGAGGACTACATCGACGGCATCTCCATCCCGTACATCGTGATGGAGTACGTCGAGGGGTCCACGCTGCGCGAACTGCTGCACTCCGGCCGCCGGCTGCTGCCCGAGCGCGCGCTGGAGATGACCATCGGCATCCTCCAGGCCCTGGAGTACTCGCACCGGGCCGGCATCGTGCACCGCGACATCAAGCCGGCCAACGTGATGCTGACCCGGCAGGGCAACGTCAAGGTGATGGACTTCGGCATCGCCCGCGCGATGGGTGACGCCGGGATGACCATGACGCAGACCTCGGCCGTCATCGGCACCGCCCAGTACCTCTCCCCCGAGCAGGCCAAGGGCGAGCAGGTCGACGCCCGGTCCGACCTGTACTCCACCGGCTGCCTGCTCTACGAGCTGCTGACCGTCCGCCCGCCGTTCGTCGGCGACTCGCCGGTCGCGGTGGCTTACCAGCACGTCCGGGAGGAGCCGCAGCCGCCGTCGGTCTTCGACCCCGAGGTGCGCCCCGAGATCGACGCGATCGTGCTGAAGGCGCTCGCCAAGGACCGGGACTACCGCTACCAGAGCGCCGACGAGATGCGCGACGACATCGAGCGCTTCCTCGACGGCCTGCCGGTGGCCGCCGCCCAGCAGGCCGCGTACGGCATGGGCGCGGCCGGCTACGGCTACGACCAGAACGGCTACCCGCAGCAGCACGACCCGTACGGCCAGACCAACGTGCTGCCGCAGCAGCCCGGCGGCGGCCCGACCACCGTCCTGCCACAGGCCTCCGGACAGCCCGGCTACGGCCAGCAGGGCGGCTACCAGGACGACGGCTACGGCCAGACCTACGCCGGCGCCCCGGGCGGCGGCAACGACGGCTACGACGACGGCCACGGCCGCGGCGGCCGGCGCGGCGAGGACCAGCCGAAGAAGAGCAACACCTCCTGGATCGTGCTGGCGGTCGCCGCCGTGCTGGTCCTGGTCGGCACCTTCTTCGTGGCCCAGGCGATGTTCAGCGACAAGGGCAAGAAGGACGCCGCGAAGGTCACCGTGCCGAACCTGGTCGGCAAGAGCGTGGCCGACGCCAAGACCGCCGCCGCCGCGGCCGGGCCCAAGCTCGTGGTGACCGAGGGCGAGAAGGTCGCCTGCCCGGACGCCGCCGTCAAGAAGGACCAGGTCTGCACCCAGAACCCGACGTCCGGCAGCCAGGTCGCCGAGACCGCCACCATCACGGTGCAGGTCTCCTCCGGCCCGGCCAAGGCCCAGGTCCCGAACGTGGTCGGCAAGCCCAAGGACCAGGCGCTGGCGGCCCTGGCGGCGGCGGGCTTCACCAACGTCGGCACCCCTGAGTACAAGGACGACGACACCGCTCCGCAGGACACCGTCACCGCCCAGGACCCGCCGGCCAACGGGCCCGCGGACCCGACCGCCCCGATCAAGCTGACGGTCTCCCAGGGCAAGACGAAGGTGACCGTCCCGAACGTGGTCGGCTCCCAGAAGGAGGCCGCGGAGGCCACGCTGACGGGCCTCGGCCTCCAGGTCGACTCCTCGAAGACCACGGCGACCAACGACCCGACCAAGATCAACACCGTCGCCTCCCAGTCGGTCCAGCCCAACACCAAGGCCGCGCCCAACACGAAGGTCGCGCTGACGATCTACAAGGCACCGGACAAGGCCCAGGTCCCGCCGCTGCAGAACGTCAAGCTGTCGGACGCCATCTCCCAGCTCTCGAAGGCCGGCCTGGGCTACACCGTGGTCGGCCCGCAGGACCCGAACGCGATCGTCCAGATGAGCAACCCGGGCGCCGGCACCATGCTGGACCCGAACACCCAGGTCCAGCTGTTCACGAAGGCAGCCGAGCCGCCCAAAGGGGGCGACCCCACCACCCCACCCGCCAAAGGGGACCACTAGGCCCCCGGTCTTCCCCTGGTTCAACTGAACCGGTGAACCAGGAGCCGGAAGGGCGGTAGTACCGGAGGACGACGCCCGAGGGCCCGCCGCAGCGAATGCGGCGGGCCCTCGGGCGTTCCGTCCCGTCCGAAGCCGTGCCGGCCCCGTCCCCCGGCCTCAGGAGTGGCGCAGCTCCGGCGGCGGGGTGCGCTTGGCGTCCACGTCGTCCACCCGCACCAGGCTCCCCCAGACCGCCATCCGGTACCGCGAGGTGTAGACCGGCGTGCAGGTGGTCAGGGTGATGTAGCGGCCGGGGCCGGTGTACCCGGAGCGCGCCGGGACGGGCGCCACGATGCCGGTGTCGAACTTGGTCGTCTCCGGCAGGGTGCTGTCGACCCGGTAGACGTACCACTTGTCCTTGGTCTCGACGACGACCGCGTCGCCCCTGTGCACGGCGTCCAGGTCGTGGAACTTGGCGCCGTGGCCGTCCCGGTGGGCGGCCAGTGCGAAGTTGCCCGCCTGGTCCCAGGGCATCGCGGCCTGGTACGGCTGCTCGTAGACCCCGGCCACGCCCTCGTCCAGGACCTCGGTGGAGGTGCCCATCCGGATCAGCACCTGGTAGTCGCCGCCCATCGCCGGGACGTGCAGGAAGCCGACGTCGTCCCCGACCGCGAACCGCTTCGGCGCGGGCGGGGCGCCGGGGACGGGGGTGCCGCCGGGCCCGGTCGAGGGGGTGGCGGTCGGCCCGGCGGTCCAGGCGCCGCGCAGCCGGTCGGCGGCCGCCGAGGCCGAGCGGTCGGCCTGCACGTTGGTCCACCACAGCGAGTAGGCCACGAACAGGCCGAGCACCAGTCCCATGGTGATCAGCAGTTCGCCGAGGACGCCGAGCGCGGCCAGCGCCCGGCTCCGTCGACGGCCCCCGGCGGGCTGACCGGGCGGCGGGAGGGCCTCCTGCCCCGGCTCGGCCGGCTGCGCGGTCTCGTCGTCCTGCATCTGCGGTGCTCCCCCTCCGGGCCCGGCGGCCGGGCGGCTACCCGCCCGTGATCGCGGCCGGCTTGCCTTGGCTGCGCGGCCGTTCCTCGATCATCTTCCCAAAGACGATGAGGCGGAACTTGGAGGTGAACTCCGGGGTGCAGGTCGTCAGCGTGATGTAGCGGCCGGGGCCGGCGTACCCGGCGCCGTTCGGCACCGGCTTGATCACGCTCACGTTGGTGGGGGAGGTCTCCGGGATGCCCCCGGTGATCTCGTAGGTGTAGTACCCGGCGGCGGTCTCCACCACGACCTTGTCGCCCTTGGAGAGCTGGTTGATGTACCGGAACGGCTCGCCGTGGGTGTTGCGGTGCGCGGCCAGCGCGAAGTTGCCCGCCTTGTCGCCGGGCATGCCGGTGCCGGGGTAGTGGCCGACCAGCCCCTTGTCGAGCACCGCCGGCTTGGAAGTGCCTTCGGCGATGGGGAACTTCAGCCCCAGCTTGGGCAGGTAGATGATGGCGAAGCCCTTGCCCGGCTCGAACACCTCGGGCTTGTTCGGGTCCGGGGCCGGCTGTCCCGGCTGCCCCGGCTGGGCGGGCGGCGGGGCCGCGTCGAACTGCTGCTCCAGCCGGTTGCGAGCCCCGTCGGCGGCCGCGTCGGCCTGCACGTTGGTCCACCAGAGCTGGTACGCGACGAAGAGCAGCATCACCAGGCCGAGCGTTATGCACATCTCGCCGACGAGCCGCGCGGCCACCACGACCGCCGACTCCTTGGGCCGCACCCGCCCGGCCCCCCGGCTGCCCGCCCGCCGCCGGCCGCTGCCCGAACGGATCGCGGTGCGGCCCTGCGCGGCCCGGCGGCGCTCGGCCCGGCCGCCGGTGGGCGTGACCGGCTCGGCGGTCTGTGCGCCGATGCCGGGCAGCCGCAACTGGAGGGTCTGGTCGGGCAGCCAGGGGTACTTGGGGCCGCCCACGAGGGGCGCCTCGGCCTGCTCGTAGACGCCCCAGGCGTCCTCGGGCGCGGTCTGGACGGGGTGTTCCTGGCGGTGCGACGCGCCCTCGCGGCCGCCGTGGCTCCCGTCGTCATACTGCGAGCCGTCATACGGCGACCCGCCGTACTCCGGGCCTCCGTACTCCGGGCTTCCGTACTGCGACCCGCCGTACTGGGCCGCCTCCGGCTGGTAACGCCCCTCCGGACGCAGCGCGGTCACGCCGCTCAGCCCCGGCCGATCACCGGGGCGAGCCCGGCCGACCTGTCCACGGCCTGCGGGTAGCCGCACTCCGCGAGCCAGTTGGCGAGCATCCGGTGACCGCCCTCGGTGAGCACCGACTCGGGGTGGAACTGCACTCCCTCGACGGGCAGTTCACGGTGCCTCAGGCCCATGACGATCCCGCTGCCGGTCCACGCGGTGACCACCAACTCCTCCGGCACGGTGGACGGTTCGACCGCGAGCGAGTGGTAGCGGGTCGCGGTCAGCGGCGAGGGAAGGCCCTCGAACACCCCGCCGTCCTCGTGCTCGACGGGCGAGGTCTTGCCGTGCAGCAGCTCCGGCGCCCGGCCGACCACCGCGCCGTACGCGGCCGCGATCGACTGCAGGCCCAGGCAGACGCCGAAGACCGGCAGCCCGATCCGCGCGCAGTGGTGCACCATCTCGATGCAGACCCCGGCCTCCTCCGGCGCTCCCGGCCCGGGGGATAGCAGCACTCCGTCGAAGCCCTCGGCCCCGGCGCGGCGCACGGCGTGCTCGACGGTCACCTCGTCGTTGCGCACCACCTCGCAGGTGGCGCCGAGCTGGTACAGGTACTGGACCAGGTTGAAGACGAAGCTGTCGTAGTTGTCCACCACCAGGATGCGGGGCGGGGTCGACTGGGTGGTCATGCGCGCGTGGTCTCCGTGGGGTGCGGTGCCGGGTGGCGGTGCTGGGTGGAAGTGCCGGGCCCGCCGGTTCAGCCGGCCGCGGCGCCGTCGCCGCCGTCCACTGTGACGTCACCGAAGGGGAGCAACGGTTCCGCCCACGGGAAGACGTAGGTGAAGAGCAGGTAGACGATCCCCAGGACGAGGAGCACCGAGATGACGGCCTTCACCAGGATGTTCCCCGGGAGGTGACGCCAGATGAACCCGTACATGGTGCTCCCTCGACGCAGCGGACTGGGGTCAAGAGTAGACCCGCCTTCCACGCCCGCGAGGCCGGTCCGCTACTGCTGCCCGCCCGCCGACCGCAGCTCGGTGGTGCCGGAGTACCCGGGCAGGGTCAGGTCCCCGCTCTCCTGGACCTTCCAGCCCAGTCCGTACGCCTGGACGTACTGCAGGTAGTTCCGGATCGTGGGGTCCGCCTCGACGGCCGAGCGCAGCCCGTCCGTCTTCCCGACCGCCTTGACCACGTACGGCGGGGAGTAGACCCGCCCCTGGAGCAGCAGGGTGTTACCGACGCAGCGGACGGCGCTGGTGGAGATCAGCCGCTGGTCCATCACCTGCACGCCCTCGGCGCCGCCCCGCCACAGCGCGTTGACCACGGCCTGGATGTCCTGCTGGTGGATGACCAGGTCGTTGACGCCGGGCTCGGGGACGCCCGGGATGCGCGCGGTGGCGTTCGGCGGGGCGTCGTTGAGGGTGACGGTCAGGCCGCCGCCCTGCAGCGGCTCGAGAGCGGCGCCGAGCCGCAGGCCGTCCAGTCGTGCCGCGTCGGCGGGGCTGCGGCCCTGCTGCTCGGTGAGGTCCTGGGCGCGGGCCTGGAGGTCGGCGAGCTGGGACTGCGCCTGCTGGTTCTGGGCGCTGCGCTGGCGGATCACGTCGCCGAGGCTCAGCAGCGAGTTGTCGGTCCGCAGGTCGGTGCCGCGGGCGGTCTGCGCGCTGATGTAGAAGAGCAGGCCGGCGAGCGCGAACACGGCGCAGGTCAGGACACGTCCGACAATTCGGATACCCGAAGGGCGGGTACGGGCCGGCTCAGGGGGAATCGACAAATTAGTCACCGTACCCTTATCTCCTCAAGGCCCGCCGAGCCACTACGCTAACGGACGCCGGTGGCGTGTGCGGAGCGGTCCCCAGGGCGTTCTCCACAGCAGGCTGCCGTCCGACTCACCCGCTGCACCGCTGCGCGGTCTCACAGCGCATCGACAGGAGATCCCCTCGTGCCGAAGTCTCGACTCCGCAAGAAGTCCGACTACACCCCGCCGACCACGGCCCCGGTGAAGATCAGCTCGGGCCGCGGCTGGGTCGCGCCGCTGATGCTGGCACTGTTCCTGATCGGCCTGGTGTGGATCGTCACGTACTACGTGACCAGCGCGACCTACCCCATCGAGAGCTGGCGGAACTGGAACATCCTGGTGGGCTTCGGCTTCATCGCCGCGGGGTTCGGCGTCTCCACCCAGTGGAAGTGACGACCCGCTCGTCCTGAGGCCCCGCCGGGCCGGTTGCCGCCGCTTCGGATCGCACGTCCCGGGGCGGCGGTCAGGCATGCCTACGCGGGGATCCGGTCGGCTATCCCCACCATCCGACTGTCAGGCTTATCCACATGGTTATCCACACTGGGGAAAAGTCTCCCCGGCCTGTGGATAACCATCGCCACCGAAACCGTCCGCTGCCGGGCGCGACTTCCCGCAAGCGGGAAATCCGTACAGCAGGACACGCGTAGAACAACAGTCCACAAGTGGGGCGGCGCACAGCCTGTGCACAACCCCGCACCCGCTGTGGACAAATGCCCGAGGCGTCACGCCCCGTAGAGGGCCATCCCGACCAACAGCATCGCCGCCTCCAGGGCCAGCGCCCCGGCCACCGCCAGGCCCTGGACCAGGCCGCGCCGCTCGCGCGGGGCGTACACCAGGCCCGCCGTGGTCAGCGCGCCCAGCGCCAGGCCGCCGAGGTGCGCCCGCCAGTCGATCCCCGGGCGCGAGAAGGTGACGATCAGGTTGAAGACCAGGAACGCCATCGCCGGCCCGAGCGGCCCCTTGTTCCGCAGCTGCACCACGATCGTGGAGCCGATCAGCCCGAAGATCGCCCCCGAGGCTCCCACCGAGTCCATCAGGTTGCCGGCCACCAGGAAGGCGAACGTGCTGCCGCCGAGGCCGGAGACCAGGTAGAGGGCCAGGAAGCGCAGCCGGCCGAGCGCCTCCTCCAGCGGCGGGCCGAGCCAGAACAGGACCAGCATGTTCAGCCCGACGTGCCACCACTGCAGGTGCAGGAAGACGGCGGTCAGCAGCCGGTACCACTGGTCCGGCCCGTCGGCGATGCCGGCCGGGCCGCCGAGGATGTCCCGCCCGGCGCTGAACAGCGACCAGGTGTGGCCCAGCCGCGGCGCGAGCACGTAGGCGGCCAGCAGCCAGACCGCCACGTTGATCCCGATGAGCACCCTGGTGACCAGGCCGCCGTCGGCGTTCAGGGCCCCGCCGAACCGGGTGGTCGCCTCCCGCCGCCCGGCGTGGCCGTTGCCGACGCACTCGGGGCACTGGAAGCCCACCGAGGCGGTCACCATGCACTGCGGGCAGATCGGCCGCTCGCACCGGGCGCAGGAGATCCCGGTGGGCGCCTGCGGGTGCCGGTAGCAGCCGGGCGGCCCGGCCTCCGGGGACCGTCCGGCCGGCGACCGCGGCTCGTCCGGGAGCATCAGCGGTGTCCCCTTCCCGTACGCGTCCTCCGAAACCGCCAGCCTACTGCCGCACCCCCCTCCGACGGCCGCGCTCCCCCACATCCCCTCCGCCCCCGTCCCCACACGCCCCGCCCCTCACCGGGGCCCCGCGTACGGCCCACCCGGCGTGCCAATGGACAAATAAGGATGCATGATCAGCATTCAGGTGGATATGTGCATATAGGACGCCACCCAGGAGGAGAGACTCGTGAGCTTTTCGGACTCAGCCCGTGAGACGGCCACCAGGACCCGGGACACCGCCACGCACATCGCGGACGGTGCCCTGCAGCGCCTCGGGCCCGCCCTGGACGCCCTCGGGCCGAAAACCGCCCAGGCCGCCCACAATCTCCGCGTCCAGTACGACAAACACCTCGCCCCACAGTTCGGCCAGGCCTTCGCCAGCCTGCCCCCCGAAGCCCAGCAGAACGCACTGAGGGCCCTCCACCGGGCCCAGGAGGCCGCCCTGGCGGCCCGTCTCTCCGCCGCCCGCGCCGCCGACCAGGCCCGGACCACGGTCGGCCCCAGGGTCGCCCAGGCCGTCGAGGGCACCCGCGCCGCCGTCACCCCGGTCGCCCAGGAGGCCCAAGCCCGCGGCGCCGCCGCACTGACCGCCCTGCAGGGCAACGTCAGTTCGGCCGAGATCAGCGAGCTCGCGGCCCGGAACGCCAGGAGGAAGCGGTGCAACGGCTGGGCCACCGGTCTCGCCGTGGCCGGCCTGCTGGCCATCGGCAGCGGCATCGTGGCCTGGCAGCGGTGGCGCCGGCACAGCAACCCGGAGTGGCTGGTCGAGCCCCCGGCCGCACCGGAGTCCCACCCGGTGGGCGCCCACGCCGCCACCGCCCCGGTGAACGGCTCCGGCCCCGAGGGCGAGGTCGTAGAACCCGCTCCCGAAGGCACCGAGGACGACCGGCCGGACCCCCACTGACGTGCCGGCACGGTGCTGACCGGGCCCGCGAACGACAAAGGGCGGCTGACCTTCTACAGGTCAGCCGCCCTTTCGGCGCTGTGGAGCATAGGAGATTCGAACTCCTGACATCTGCCTTGCAAAGGCAGCGCTCTACCAACTGAGCTAATGCCCCTCGAAGGCACCGCGCGTGCCGACGGGCACTAGCGTACCGGGTTCCGGCGCCGTCTCGGCGCCGTCCCCCCGGGCAGTGCCATTCCCGGGGGAACCGGCCGGGACCGGTCGGTCGACCGGTCCCGGCCGGCCCTGGGAGGCGCGGGTCGGCGCCTCCGAAGACCGTCGATCGTCAGATCGTCCGGGGCTCAGCGACCGGCCGGGACCGGGTCGGTGGCCTCGGTCCACAGGTCCTGCTCGGCGCGGTCCGCCTGGACCTGACGGTAGACAAAGAAGCCGCCGAGGGCGACCAGGGCGACCAGGAGAAGCTTCTTCACCGCGGGACCTCGTCCTTCTTGCGTTGGTGGACTCAAGAGCCGGAACCGGCCGGGCTGACCGGGCCGACGAGTCCGATTGTGTTTCGAGCGCGAACGGGCGGCCGGGTGCCAGACTGCCCTTGCGGCCGATGATACACACCGGTATCCCAATCGTGACCAGCCACCGGTGCGGCCAACCCGGCGGTGCGGTCCGAGGATTGACGGCGCACCTCCTGGCGGGCGGTCCGCCCGTGTACTGCCTGCCCGGCAAACCCCGGTCAGGCCCGCGCTTCCGGCCGTCCGGCGACCGTGTCCGATCCGCCACGCTCCCCTCCCCGGAGATCCGGCGCAGGGGTACGCCGAAGGGCCCGGAGTGGATCACTCCGGGCCCTTCGGGGAGGTGGGCCTAACAGGACTTGAACCTGTGGCCTCTTCCTTATCAGGGAAGCGCTCTAACCGTCTGAGCTATAGGCCCTCGCCGAACAGAGAGCGTACCGGAATCCGCCCGATCCGCGAAAACGTCGAAGGCCCCGGAGTGGATCACTCCGGGGCCTTCGCGGTGGTGGGCCTAACAGGACTTGAACCTGTGGCCTCTTCCTTATCAGGGAAGCGCTCTAACCGTCTGAGCTATAGGCCCTCGCCGCACTGAAAGATTAGCGGACCGACGGCCGATCTCCCAAATCCGGTCGGACCGGGGCGGCGGCACCGAACCCGTCGACCGGCTGCGGCGTGCCGGCGGCCGGGCGCAGCAGCCAGTCCTGGCGGGTCGGCGGGAGGCCGGCCGCGCCGTCCTCGGTGCTGCGGACCGCGAGGACCTGGTTGATCCCGATCCGGTTCTGCTCGAAGGCCAGCGCGGAGGCGGCCATGTACAGCCGCCAGACCCGGGCTCGGCCGCGGCCGACCAGCCGGACCGCCTCCGTCCAGTGCGCCTCCAGGTTGGCCACCCACTCGCGCAGGGTCAGCCCGTAGTGCTCGCGCAGCGCCTCGACGTCCCGGACCTCGAAGCCGGCCTCCTCCAGCCGGGCCACGGTGGAACCGACGGGGGACAGCTCGCCGTCGGGGAAGACGTAGCGGTCGATGAAGGGGCTGGTGCGGTGCGGCTCGCCGGGGTGGTCGGGGCGGCGGGCGATCTGGTGGTTGAGGAGCCGGCCGCCGGGCGTCAGCAGCCGGTACAGGCCCTCGGCGTAGACCCGGTACTGCTCGGAGCCGACGTGCTCGGCCATGCCGACGCTGGAGATCGCGTCGAACGGCCCGTCGGTGATCTCCCGGTAGTCCTGGAGCCGGATCTCGACCCGGTCGGCCAGACCGGCCTCCTCGATCCGCGCGCGGGCCATCGCGACCTGCTCCCGGGAGATGGAGACGCCGACCGCGGTGACGCCGTAGTGCTTCGCCGCGTGCAGCAGGAGCGATCCCCAGCCGCTGCCGACGTCCAGCAGCCGCATTCCGGGCCGCAGGCCGAGCTTGCGGCAGATCAGGTCGAGCTTGGCTTCCTGGGCGGCCTCCAGGCTCTTCGCCTCCGGCGTCCAGTAGGCGCACGAGTAGACCATCGAGGGGCCCAGCACGAGGCCGTAGAAGTCGTTCCCGACGTCGTAGTGGTGGCTGATGGCCGCGCGGTCCCGGCTGCGGCTGTGCGGCCGCCCACCGGCCTTGCGGACTTCTTCCCGGGGCGGTGCCGGCTCGGGGCCGATCGCCCCGGCCCGCAGGGCGGCCGCGAGGACCCGGCGGCCCTTGGCGCCGAGGACGGCGCCCGGTCCGAGGTCCAGGGTGCGGATCTCCGGCCGCTCGGCGAACCGGCCGACGACCGAGAGCACCTCGTAGAGGTCGGTGCCGGGGGCGATCTCCAAGTCCCCCGCGACGTAGGCTCGGGCCAGGCCCAGCTCGCCCGGCTGCCAGAGCAGGCGGCGCAGCGCCCGGCGGTTGCGCAGGACGATCGTGGGCGCCCCCGGCGGCCCGGCGGCGCTGCCGTCCCAGACCTGTACCCGCAGCGGTACCGGCACCCCCAACAGCCCGTCCAGGGCCTCGACCAGTTGTCCTGCGAGCTTCGCCACCGCGCGCCTCCGTCCAGTCGTCCTTGCGGAACTCAGCTGACCCGGTCGAGCGGACCGGGGGCGGCCTGCGGCACTCCCAGGCGCGGGACGGGCGCCACCCAGCTAATCCCACCGCGGCCGACCCGCTTCCGGGCGGCACGCCGCGGGGTGCCGGCTGTCACCCGAAATGCCGACGGGCCCCACCGGCTGCAACAGCCGGTGGGGCCCGTCCATTCCGTCCGTGGACGGCGAACTGATCGGGGGTCAGGATCCCGTCGGGATCAGTCCTCCTCGGCCAGGGTCAGCTCGACGCCGCCCGTGAAGCCGGCCGCCGCGTTGTAGATGAACGCGGACAGGGTGGACAGCGCGGTCAGCAGGACGACGTCGACCACCGCGATCAGCGCGGTGAAGGTCATCACCTTGCCGAAGCCGACGTAGTCCATCAGGTTGAGGCCGCCAGTGCTGTCGGAGCCCGTGACGTCCTTGAGGGTCTTGCTCAGCGAGTCGAAGACCCCGAGCGAGTCCAGCGTCATCCACAGCACGGCCGAGGCCACGATGAGGATGATGCCGACGGCCAGCGACAGCAGGAAGCTGACCTTCATCACGGACCACGGGTCGACCTTGGTCACCCGCAGCCTGGCCTTGCGGGTCCGGCCGAGGCCGACACCGCCGGCCGCGGGCCCGGCCGCGGCGGGGCGGCGCGCCGCCCCGGGCACGGGGGTGCCGCCGGGCGGGGTGTTGCCGGACGTCCGGGTACCCCGGGCCGGCGTCGGCTGCCCCTTGGCGTACGTGGTCGGCGGCGAGAAGCCGCCCGGGGCGGACGCCGGGCTGTTCGGCGGCGGCGGGGGCGTCTGGCCGCCGTAGGTCGCGCCGCTCTGGCCCGCGCCGCCGGCCGGCGGCATCAGCGAGGTGGACGCGGCCGAGTGCTCGGTCGGCGGCTGCGGGACGCCGTACGAACCCCCACCCTGCGCGCCCGGACGGCCGCCGGAGGTCCCTCCCGCAGCACCCGTGGCTCCACTCACCTGGTCCTCCCGCACTTCCCACCAGGGCGGCGGCGCCGCCCTGCTTCGTCACTCGTCATCCAGCGCCCGGCGGGATTGCCCGGAACTGGTCGGCGTCCGGTGTCACCGCGCCCACTGGGTGGACGCGGTGACACCGGCCCGCGGTTCGCTTCAGGCCTCGACGTCTCCGTCGACCGCCGTCACCGTTCCCTCGGCCGTTTCGGTGGACTCGGTACCCGCGACCTCGTCCTCCGCGATCTCCTCGTCCTCGGCTTCCGCGTTGCGGGCCATGCCCACGACCGCGTCGCGCTTACCGAGGTTGATCAGTTGGACGCCCATCGTGTCACGTCCGGTTTCACGAACCTCGGAAACCCTCGTGCGGATCACCCCACCCGAGAGGGTGATCGCCATGATCTCGTCGGTTTCGTCGACCACGAGCGCGCCGACCAGCGACCCACGGCCCTCGACGATCTTCGCCGCCTTGGTGCCGTAGCCGCCGCGTCCCTGGACACGGTACTCGTCCACACCGGTGCGCTTGGCGTAACCGCCGTCCGTGGCGGTGAAGACGTACGTTCCGGGGCGGACGACGTTCATCGACAGCATCTCGTCGTCCTCGCGGAACGCCATGCCCTTGACGCCGGAGGTGGCGCGGCCGGTGGGCCGCAGGGCGTCGTCGGTCGCGGTGAAGCGGATCGACTGGGCCTTCCTGGAGACCAGCAGCAGGTCGTCCTCGGCGGAGACCAGCTCGGCGCCGATCAGCTCGTCGTCCCGGCCCTCGTCGTCCTGGCGCAGGTTGATCGCGATCAGGCCGCCGGAGCGCGGGGAGTCGTAGTCCTTGAGCGCGGACTTCTTCACCAGGCCGGCCCGGGTGGCGAGGACCAGGTACGGCTTGTCCTCGTAGGTGCGGACGGCCATCACCTGGGCGATGTGCTCGTCCGGCTGGAAGGCCAGCAGGTTGGCCACGTGCTGGCCGCGGGCGTCACGGCCGGCGTCCGGCAGCTCGTAGCCCTTGGCCCGGTACACCCGGCCCTTGTTGGTGAAGAACAGGATCCAGTTGTGGGTCGTCGTCACGAAGAAGTGGTCGACGATGTCGTCCTGCTTCAGCTGGGCACCGCGCACGCCCTTGCCGCCGCGCTTCTGCGAGCGGTACAGGTCGGAGCGGGTCCGCTTGACGTAGCCGCCACGGGTGATGGTGACGACGATGTCCTCCTCGGCGATGAGGTCCTCGATGGAGAGGTCGCCGTCGGAGGGGATGAGGGTGGAACGCCGCTCGTCGCCGTACTTGTCGACGATCGCGGTGAGCTCCTCGGAGATGATCTCCCGCTGGCGGGCCGGCGAGGCCAGGATCGCGTTGTACTCGTCGATCTTGCGCTGCAGCTCGTCGTGCTCGTCCATGATCCGCTGGCGCTCCAGGGCGGCCAGGCGGCGCAGCTGCATCTCCAGGATGGCGTTGGCCTGGAGCTCGTCGATGTCGAGCAGGCCCATCAGGCCGCTGCGGGCGGCGTCGGCGCTCGCCGAGGCCCGGATCAGCGCGATGACCTCGTCGATCATGTCCAGGGCGCGCAGCAGCGCCCGCAGGATGTGGGCGCGCTCCTCGGCCTTGCGCAGGCGGAAGGTGGTGCGCCGGACGATGACCTCGACCTGGTGGTTGACCCAGTGCCGGATGAAGGCGTCCAGCGAGAGCGTGCGCGGCACGCCGTCGACCAGGGCCAGCATGTTGGCGCCGAAGTTGGTCTGCAGCTCGGTGTGCTTGTACAGGTTGTTCAGCACGACCTTGGCGACCGCGTCGCGCTTGAGCACGACCACCAGGCGGGTGCCGGTGCGGGACGAGGACTCGTCGCGGACGTCCGCGATGCCGGCGATCTTGCCGTCCTTGACCAGGTCGGCGATCTTCAGCGCGAGGTTGTCCGGGTTGACCTGGTACGGCAGCTCGGTGATCACCAGGCACTGGCGGCCCTGGATCTCCTCGACCTCGACCACGGCGCGCATGGTGACCGAGCCGCGGCCGGTGCGGTAGTAGTCGTCGATGCCGCGGCGGCCGACGATCAGCGCGCCGGTGGGGAAGTCGGGGCCCTTGATCCGCTCGATCAGGGCGTCCAGCAGTTCCTCGTTGGAGGCCTCGGGGTTCTCCAGGTACCAGAGCGCGCCGGAGGAGACCTCGCGGAGGTTGTGCGGCGGGATGTTGGTGGCCATGCCGACCGCGATGCCGGTGGCACCGTTGACCAGCAGGTTGGGGATGCGGGCCGGCAGGACGGTCGGCTCCTGCGAGCGGCCGTCGTAGTTGGCGGCGAAGTCGACGGTCTCCTCGTCGATGTCGCGCATCATCTCCATGGCCAGCGGCATCAGCTTGCACTCGGTGTAGCGCATCGCCGCCGCCGGGTCGTTGCCCGGCGAGCCGAAGTTGCCGTTGCCGTCCACCAGCGGCATCCGCAGCGACCACGGCTGGGCCAGTCGCACCACGGTGTCGTAGATCGAGGTGTCACCGTGCGGGTGGTAGTTGCCCATCACGTCGCCGACGACGCGGGCGCACTTGTAGTAGCCCTTCTCGGGCCGGTAGCCCCCGTCGTACATCGCGTAGAGCACGCGGCGGTGCACCGGCTTGAGGCCGTCGCGGACCTCGGGCAGCGCACGGCTGACGATCACGCTCATCGCGTAGTCGAGGTACGAGCGCTGCATCTCGGTCTCGAGCTCGACCGGCTCGATCCGCATGGTGATCTGGGTGGGGGCCGCGGTGGCCTCCGGGGTCTCGGGCTGTTCGCCTTCGGGACGGTTGTCGTCGACCACTGGTGGTCAGTTTCCTTTCACGCGGACTGGTACGTGCGGGGCCTGGGGTGCAGGCGTCACACGTCCAGGAAGCGGACGTCCTTGGCGTTGCGCTGGATGAAGGAGCGGCGGGCCTCGACGTCCTCGCCCATCAGCACGGAGAACAGCTCGTCGGCGCGGGCGGCGTCCTCCAGGGTGACCTGGAGCAGCAGCCGGTGCTCGGCGTCCATGGTGGTGACCCGGAGCTCCTCGGCGTTCATCTCGCCCAGACCCTTGAAGCGCTGGATCGCGTCGTCCTTGGGCAGCCGGCGCCCGGCCTCCGCCCCGGAGGCGATCAGCGCGTCGCGCTCGCGGTCGGAGTAGGCGTACTCGAAGTCGTCCTTGCCCCACTTGATCTTGTACAGCGGCGGCATGGCGAGGTAGACGTACCCGGACTCGACCAGCGGCCGCATGAAGCGGAACAGCAGGGTGAGCAGCAGGGTGCGGATGTGCTGACCGTCGACGTCGGCGTCCGCCATCAGGACGATCTTGTGATAGCGGAGCTTGGTCTCGTCGTAGTCCTCCTGGATGCCGCAGCCGAAGGCCGAGATCAGCGCCTGGACCTCGGTGTTCTGCAGCACCTTGTCGATCCGGGCCTTCTCGACGTTCAGGATCTTGCCGCGGATCGGCAGGATGGCCTGGGTGCGCGGGTCGCGGCCCTGCTTGGCCGAGCCGCCGGCGGAGTCACCCTCGACGATGAAGATCTCGCACTCGGCCGGGTCCTTGGACTGGCAGTCGGAGAGCTTGCCCGGCAGCGAGGCGGACTCCAGCAGGCCCTTGCGGCGCGTCAGGTCGCGGGCCTTGCGGGCGGCGACGCGCGCGGTGGCGGCCTGGATGGACTTGCGGATGATGTCCGAGGCCTCGGTGGGGTTGCGGTCCAACCAGTCGTTGAGGTGCTCGTGGACGACCTTCTGGACGAAGGTCTTGGCCTCGGTGTTGCCGAGCTTGTCCTTGGTCTGGCCCTCGAACTGGGGCTCGCCGAGCTTGACCGAGATGATCGCGGTCAGGCCCTCGCGGATGTCCTCGCCGGAGAGGTTGTCGTCCTTCTCGCGGAGCAGCTTCTTGTCCCGCGCGTAGCGGTTGACCAGGCCGGTCAGCGCTGCGCGGAAGCCCTCCTCGTGGGTGCCGCCGCCGTGGGTGTGGATGGTGTTGGCGAAGCTGTAGACCCCCTCGGTGTAGGAGGAGTTCCACTGCATCGCGATCTCCACCGAGATCGCCTTGTCCTTGTCCTCCGCCTCGAAGTCGATCACCGAGGGGTGGACGACGTCGCCCTTGCGGGAGTTGAGGTGGGCGACGAAGTCGGCGATGCCGCCGTCGTACTTGTACGTGACGGTGAGCGGATTGCCCTCCTCGTCCACGTGCTCGGGGCGCTCGTCGGTCAGCGAGATCGACAGGCCCTTGTTGAGGAAGGCCATCTCCTGGAAGCGCCGGGAGAGCGACTCGAAGGAGTAGACGGTGGTCTCGAAGATGTCCGGGTCCGCCCAGAAGGTGACCGTGGTGCCGGTGCGCTCGGTCGGCGCGCCCTTGGCCAGGGGGGCGGTCGGGGCGCCCAGCTTGTAGTCCTGGGTCCAGGTGCTGCCGTCCTTGTGGATCTCCACCGACAGCCTGGTGGACAGTGCGTTCACCACGGAGACGCCGACACCGTGCAGACCGCCGGAGACGGCGTAGCCGCCACCGCCGAACTTGCCGCCGGCGTGCAGGACGGTGAGCACGACCTCGACGGCGGGCTTGTCCTGGCCGGGGACGATGTCCACCGGGATGCCTCGGCCGTTGTCGACGACGCGGATCGCGCCGTCGGCCATGATCGTGACGTCGATGGTGTCCGCGTACCCGGCCATCGCCTCGTCGACGGAGTTGTCCACGACCTCCTGCACCAGGTGGTGCAGGCCACGCTCGCCGGTGGACCCGATGTACATGCCGGGGCGCTTGCGGACGGCGTCGAGGCCTTCCAGCACCTGGATGTTGCTACCGGTGTAGGAAAGCTGGTCGGACTGCTGGTCTGGGGTCTGGCTGGGGTTGCCGGAATCGGCCACGAAGCGCCCTCTCTGGCACAGCACGGGCCGCATTCCCGCCCCGTGCGGGCGGGCGTGCGACCACGGCGTTACGACTCGGTTGCCACTAGCAACAGTGTTTGGCTCTCAGTCTACCGGTACGACTGACATAGATGGGCGTTTGGCAGCCCTTGAAGGCAGATACGCCGCCCTGAATCCCCTCTGCACATGTCCCGATACTCGACTGGGGGCCCCAGGGCGCCTGGGGCGGCTGTCAGGGGTTCCGGAAGATCGCCATCCGATCCGGACCGGGCCGGCACCGGTCACCCCCAGGTGTCGCCCGGCCCCTTGCTCCCCGGCGCCCGCAGCCGGCCGTAGCCGCGCGGGGGCGCCGCCGGGCCCAGCACCTTGATGGTCTTGACCGTGCCGTGGCCCAGCTCGTGGTTCAGACGCGCCACCAACTGCCGTGCCAACCAGCGCAGTTGGGTGGCCCAGGCGGTGGAGTCGCACTGCACGGTGAGCACCGCGGCGGCCTCGTCGTAGGAGGAGGGGTGGCAGTGCGCGGCGATGTCCGGGCCGACGATCTGCGGCCACCGGCCCATCACTCCGCCGACGGCGGCCGAGGACTCCCAGCCGCGCTCGGTCAGCAGCCGGTTCAGCGCCGTGCCCAGCGGGACCGGGTCGCGGCCGTCCGAGCGGGCGCCGCTGCGCAGGCCGTACCGCTTCGCCTCGCGCTTCTCCCGGACCTGCTCGCCGCGCTGGCGGGCCTGGGCGCGGGCCGCCCTCAGCGCGGAGCGGGCGAGGTCGGCGCCGGTCGGCGCGGGGGCGCCGGGCCCGGGGAGGGGGTGCTCAGCGTCCGCCGGCTCGCTCACGGCGATCTCCTTTCCCCAGCCTGTGGACGACGGGCGCGACCGCGCGACCGCCGAGCCGTCCAGCGTACGGGAGCGCCCGGCGGCGACGGGCGGGGGCGGCGGCCGCGGGGCGGGTACGCGCTCAGGCGTCGACCCGGCGCACGGCGCCGTCCGCGACCGTGAACCGGGCACCGGCCAGCGCCTTCGGCACGTCCTCGGCGACCGCCGCGGTCACCAGCACCTGCTCGCCGTCGGCCACCAGCTCGGCCAGCCGGTCCCGGCGGGCGGCATCCAGCTCCGCGAACACGTCGTCCAGGATCAGCACCGGCTCACCGCCGTCGGCGCGCAGCAGTTCGTACGAGGCCAGCCGCAGGGCGAGCGCGAACGACCAGGACTCGCCGTGGCTGGCGTAGCCCTTGGCCGGCAGCGGACCGAGCTTGAGCACCAGCTCGTCCCGGTGCGGGCCGACGAGGGTGATCCCGCGCTCGACCTCCTGCTTGCGGATCGCCTGCAGCGCCGCCAGCAGCTGCTCCTCGGCCTGCTCACGGCTCGTCGGCAGCTCACCCTCGAAGGAGCTGCGGTACTCCAGGGCGGTCTCGCCGCCACCGGGAGCCAGCTGCCCGTACGCGGCCGTCACCAAGGGCTGCAGGGCGGCCACCAGTTGGATCCGGAAGGCCGTCAACTCGGCCCCGGCACGGGCCAGATGGCCGTCCCAGACCTCCAGCGTGGAGAGGTCGGCGCCCTTGCCGCCACCGGCCCGGCGGGCCATCGCGGCCGTCTTCAGCAGGGCGTTGCGCTGCTTGAGCACCCGCTCGTAGTCCTGCCGCACGCCGGCCAGCCGGGGCGCGCGGGCGGTCAGCAGCTCGTCCAGGAAGCGCCGGCGCTCGCCGGGGTCGCCCTTGACCAGGCTGAGGTCCTCGGGGGCGAACAGCACGGTGCGCAGCAGTCCCAGCACGTCACGGGGACGGACGTTGTCGGAGCGGTTGATCCGGGCCCGGTTCGCCTTGCCCGCGGTGAGCTCCAGCTCGATCAGCGTGGAGCGGCCGCGGTCCACCACCGAGGTGCGGACCACCGCCCGCTCGGCGCCCAGCCTGATCAGCGGGGCGTCGGTGGCGACCCGGTGGCTGCCCAGGGTGGCGACGTAGCCGATCGCCTCGACCAGGTTGGTCTTGCCCTGGCCGTTGGGCCCGACGAAGGCCGTCACGCCCGGGTCGAGGGGAACCTCGGCCCGGGCGTACGACCGGAAGTCGGCGAGCGACAGGTGCGCGACGTGCATGGCTGTGGACTGCGCCCGCCTTCTGGGGAGGAACCGTCGGTTACTTGGACTCGACCGCGTGGCCGCCGAACTGGTTGCGCAGCGCGGCGATCATCTTCATCTGCGGCGAGTCGTCCTGGCGGGAGGCGAAGCGGGCGAACAGCGAGGCGGTGATCGCCGGCAGCGGCACGGCGTGGTCGATCGCGGCCTCGACGGTCCAGCGGCCCTCGCCGGAGTCGGCGGCCCAGCCGCGCAGCTTGGCCAGGTGCTCGTCCTCGTCCAGGGCGCGGACGGCCAGGTCCAGCAGCCAGGAGCGGATGACGGTGCCCTCCTGCCAGCTGCGGAAGACCTCGCGCACGTCGGTGACCTCGGGGGCCGCCTCCAGCAGCTCCCAGCCCTCGGCGAAGGCCTGCATCATCGCGTACTCGATGCCGTTGTGGACCATCTTGGCGAAGTGGCCGGCGCCCACCGCGCCCGCGTGCACCGCGCCGAAGTCGCCCTCGGGCTTGAGCGAGTCGAAGACCGGCTGGACGAGGGCGACGTGCTCGGCGTCGCCGCCGTACATCAGGGCGTAGCCGTTCTCCAGGCCCCAGACCCCGCCGGAGACGCCGCAGTCGACGAAGCCGATGCCCTTGGCGGCCAGCGCCTCGGCGTGCTTGACGTCGTCGGTCCAGCGGGAGTTGCCGCCGTCGACCACCACGTCGCCGGGGGAGAGCAGCTCGGCGAGCTCGTCGACGGTCGCCTGGGTCGCGGCGCCGGCCGGGACCATCACCCAGACCACGCGCGGGCCCTGCAGCTTGGTGACGAGCTCCTGCAGGCTCTCGACGTCGGAGATGTCCGGATTGCGGTCGTAGCCGATGACGGTGTGGCCGGCGCGGCGGATCCGCTCGCGCATGTTGCCGCCCATCTTGCCGAGACCGATGAGGCCGAGCTCCATGACCAAGTCCTTACCTGTGGTGACGTGCCTGCCGGCGGCGCCGTTGCCGCACGCCTTGAGCCTACGCGCTGGAGCACCGGCGCCCGCGTGCGGTCGGGGCCGACCGGGGGAGACGTCCACAGGCTGTGCACAGCGGGTGTGCACAGCCTGTGGACGGTCACGCGGGACGGGTCAGCCGGAGAGGCGGACCGGCATGATCAGGTACTGGTAGGCCTTGTCCTCCTCGGCCTCCACCGAGACCTTGCCGCTGAGCAGCGCGGGCTTGGTCGGGGTGGTGAAGCTGAGCTGGGCGTACGGGGAGTCGATGGCCTTGAGGCCCTCCTCCAGGTAGCCCGGGTTGAAGGCGATCGAGATGTCGTCGCCTTCGAGGTCGGCATCGATCCGCTCGGTGGCCTGGGCGTCGTCGCCCGAGCCGGCCTCCAGGGTCAGCACGCCCTGCTCGAAGTTCAGGCGGACCGGGGTGTTGCGCTCGGCGACCAGCGAGACGCGCTTGAGCGCCTCCAGGAAGGGCTGCGTCTGGATCGCGGCGACGGCGCTGAACTCGGTCGGGAAGAGGCTGCGGAACTTGGGGAACTCGCCCTCCAGCAGCCGGGTGGTGGTCCGGCGGCCGGCACCCTCGAAGCCGATCAGGCCCTCGCCCGCGCCGCCCGAGGAGAGCGCGATGGAGACGCTGTCGCCGCTGCCCAGGGACTTGGCGATGTCCTGCAGGGTCTTGGCGGGGACCAGGGCGACCGCGGAGATGTCCGACTGCTCGGGCTTCCAGAGCAGGTCGCGGACGGCGAAGCGGTAGCGGTCGGTGGCGGCCAGGGTGATCCGGTCGCCCTCGATCTCGACCCGGACACCGGTGAGCACCGGGAGGGTGTCGTCCCGGCCGGCGGCGACCGCGGCCTGGCTGACGGCGGAGGCGAAGACGTCGCCCGGCACCGTGCCGGTGGCGGTCGGCATCTGGGGCAGGGCCGGGTACTCGTCCACCGGGAGGGTGGGCAGGGTGAAGCGGGAGCTGCCGCAGACCACGCTGACCCGCTGGCCGTCGGTGGAGATCTCCACCGGCCGGTTGGGGAGGTTGCGGGAGATGTCGTTCAGCAGGCGGCCGGAGACCAGCACCGTCCCGGCCTCCTCGACGTCCGCCTCCAGCTCGACCCGGGCCGAGACCTCGTAGTCGAAGCCGGACAGCGCCAGGCTGCCCTCCTGCGCCGTCAGCAGCAGGCCGGCCAGCACCGGCACCGGCGGCCGTGCCGGGAGGCTGCGGGCAGCCCAGGCCACCGCCTCCGCGAGGACGTCACGCTCCACCCGGAACTTCACCGGTAACCGCCTCCTGGATCGAGCGCTCCCGCTCGCACTCTGGTTCGTCTGATCTTGATCGTCCGTTGGGCTGTCCGCCGAGCTCTGCCGCTCCGCTTCCAGTCGCAGAGGACAGTCTGACGTACTCCGCCGACAGACGGGGCAGACGGGCGGAGGCAACCGAACAGATGTCGGAGCCCGGTTGTCCACAGATTCGGCGCCCACCTGCTTTCAAAGCAAGTCCACGGTCTAAATGTGTAGTGGTAGTAGTAGGGCCTGTGGAAACCGTGGATAACCCCGTTTCCGCAGGTCAGAGCACGAATTTTGTCCACAGTGGGTGTGGACGGCGGCTGTGGACGGACAGGCCGTGCTGTGGACAGCCCAGCGTTACCCACAGGCCACGCTCGGTATCCACAGGTTATCCCCAGCCCTGTCCCCAGATCCGGGCCGGGTTATCCACCGGGCCCGGTCAACTTTTCGTGACGCCTTTCACACCAGGGTATGAACGGCAGCTCACGGTTGTCGAACTGTGGACGCCGCTGTGGACAACCTGGGGATAACCGGCCCGGGCCTGGGGACAACCGGTGGACAACCCGGATGGCCCACTGGCGGCCCGTCAATTGTCCACAGCCTGTGGACAACGGTTGTGCACAAGTCCACAGGCACCTGACCTGCGCGGAAGAGCGTAGCGGCGACGGGCCTGTGGACGAATTCTGGATAACTCCGGGCGCCCCGGCCTGTGGACCACCGGGAAGGCCCCCCTCCTGTGGACAACGGCCTTGCGAGCCCCGGGTTTTCGAATCACCGGTCAGTTGTTCGGCGCGGCCTGTGGACCGGCGGGAGGTCCGTCGACGGCATCCCTGCCCAGCCGGCGCGCGGTGCACACCTGCGGGCATGCCGAAAGGGCGTCAGGATCGCTCCTGACGCCCTCCGGGCCGCACCTGCGGCGGTGCCTAGCTCTTGATGCGGTTGGTGAGTTCGGTGACCTGGTTGTAGATCGAGCGCCGCTCGGCCATCAGCGAGCGGATCTTGCGGTCCGCGTGCATGACCGTGGTGTGGTCGCGGCCGCCGAACTGCGCGCCGATCTTCGGCAGCGAGAGGTCGGTGAGCTCCCGGCACAGGTACATCGCGATCTGGCGGGCCGTCACCAGCACGCGGCTGCGCGAGGATCCGCAGAGGTCGTCCACGCCCAGGCCGAAGTACGCGGCGGTCTGCTGCATGATGACCTGCGCGGTGATCTCCGGGCCGGCGTCCTCGTCCCCGCCCGGGATCAGGTCCTTGAGGACGATCCCGGCCAACTCCAGGTCCACCGGCGCCCGGTTGAGGTTGGCGAAGGCGGTGACCCGGATCAGCGCGCCCTCCAACTCCCGGATGTTGCGGGTGATCCGGGACGCGATGAACTCCAACACGTCGGCGGGGGCGTTGAGTTGCTCCTGGATCGCCTTCTTGCGCAGGATCGCGATCCGGGTCTCCAGCTCCGGCGGGGTGACGTCGGTGATCAGTCCCCATTCGAAGCGGTTGCGCAGCCGGTCCTCCAGCGTGGTCAGCAGCTTGGGCGGCCGGTCCGACGAGAGGACGATCTGCTTGTTCGCGTTGTGCAGGGTGTTGAAGGTGTGGAAGAACTCCTCCTGCGTGGACTCCTTGCTCGCGAGGAACTGCACGTCGTCCACGAGCAGGATGTCCATGTCCCGGTAGCGACGGCGGAAGGTGTCCGCCTTGCCGTCCCGGATCGAGTTGATGAACTCGTTGGTGAACTCCTCCGAGGACACGTAGCGCACCCGGGTGCCCGGGAAGAGGCTGCGCGAGTAGTGCCCGATGGCGTGCAGCAGGTGGGTCTTGCCCAGCCCGGACTCCCCGTAGATGAAGAGCGGGTTGTACGCCTTGGCCGGAGCCTCGGCGACCGCCACCGCCGCCGCGTGCGCGAAGCGGTTGCTGGCGCCGATGACGAAGGTGTCGAACAGGTACTTGGGGTTCAGCCGGGCGGCCGGCTCGTCCTTGCGCGAGCCGCCGGCCGGGGGAGCGCCGGGCGGGGCCGGCACCCCGGGGACGGCGGGCCGATCGCCCCGCTCGGGGCCGGGCTTCTCGGCCGGCCGGCCGCCGGAGGGGCGGGAGCCCGCGGCGCGGCGGCCGGCTCCGACGCGGGGCTGCTCGTTCGGGCCGGGGCCGTAGGCGCCGCCGAAGAGGTCGCCCTGAGTGGTGGAGGGCGGCCCCGGCACGGGCCGCGGCGCCGGGCGGGACTCGTCGGCGTCGTGGTAGCCGGGCGGCTGCTCCTGGTAGCCCGGCCAGCCCTGCGGGCCGGCGGAGGGCACGCCGTAGGGCGCCTGCCGCTGCTCGTACCCGCCGGTGTCGTAGCGGGAGCGCTCGTAGTCCTGCTGGTACGGCTCGTTCTGCTCGTACGGCTGCTGGTAGTCCTGGCCGCCGTAGCCGCCGTCCTCGGCCGGCCCGGGGTACGGCTCGGCCGAGGCCTGGGAGGCAGGCGAGGGGGTGGTGGGGACGGCGTTGGCGTCCACCATCACGGCGATCCGGACCGGGCGGCTGAGCTCGCGGCTCAGGGCCTCGGTCAGCTGGGGGAGCAGCCGGCCCTCCAGCACCTGCTTGGCCCGCTCGTTCGGGGTCGCCAGCAGGGCGGTGTCGTGCATCATCCACATCGGCTGGGTGCGCTGCACCCACTGCTTGTCCATCTCCCCGACATCGGGGTCGTTGACCAGCCGCTCGACGACCCTGGCCCAGACCGGGACGAGGTCGCTGTTGACATCAGCCACTGGTGCACGCTTTCCAAGAACAAACCAGACAAGTTCTGCAACGGTAGTCAGCGAACAGGTCGGGATCAAGTCGTTGTCCACAGGCTGTGGGTAAAGCGGGGTGCGGACGGCTGGTTTGACCCTCGTGCCCCGTCCCGCGTACCGTAACCAGGTCGAGTTGTCGATGGCCGCTGCCGCATGTCCGCGGGTCCACCCGCTCCATAAGGCGCGCAGCACGGGCGCCGTGGATTGCCTCAGACCCCAGCCGAACTGGGGCGATGGGCCGGATTTCCGAATCAGGGGAGATCACGCGGACGCACGGTGACGGCCAAGCGACCCCCCGTCATCCTACGATTCACCTCAGGAGCCCCCGAGTGAGCAAGCGCACCTTCCAGCCGAACAACCGTCGTCGCGCGAAGACCCACGGCTTCCGGCTGCGGATGCGTACCCGCGCCGGCCGCGCCATCCTGGCTGCCCGCCGTGGCAAGGGCCGCAGCAGCCTGTCCGCCTGATCCGCGCCAGAGTCTGTTGTGCTGCCCTCCGAGAGTCGGCTGCGGCGGCGCCAGGACTTCGCGACCGCGGTGAAACGCGGTCGCCGGGCCGGCCGGCCCCTGCTGGTCGTCCATCTCAGCAGAGATGGTGACCTTCCGGGGCCGACCGACCGGACCAGCGACTCCCGCCCGCACGTCGCCGAGGGGACTCCTTCGGCGCGTGCGGGTTTCGTCGTGAGCAAGGCCGTCGGCCCGGCGGTCGTACGCAACCTGGTGAAGCGCAGGTTGCGGCATCTCATCCGTGATCGCCTGTCCAGGCTGCCCGCCGGTAGCCTGATAGTGGTGCGTGCGCTGCCCCCGGCCGCGTCCGCCTCGTACCAGGACCTCGAACGGGACCTGGACGCGGCGCTGAAGCGGCTGCTGAGGGTCGAGCCCGCCGCCACGGCGCCGACGGGAGCAGGGCGATGAAGTACCTGCTGATGGGTCTGATCAGGGTCTACCAGTGGACCATCAGCCCACTGCTCGGTCCGGTGTGCCGTTACTACCCCTCCTGCTCCCACTACGGCTACGAGGCCGTGAAGGTGCACGGGGCGGTCAAGGGCGGCGGGCTGACCGCGTGGCGCATCCTGCGTTGCAATCCGTGGACGCCAGGCGGGGTCGATCATGTCCCGCCGCGCAAGCATCCGGTGTGGCACCGGCGGTTGCGAGACCGGCTGCAGAGCCGGTCCGCCGCCGGAGAACCGGTGACCGCCACCCCCGCCGGTCCGGACCCCGAGGGCCCGGCGACCATTGGCCCCGTGCGGCCAATCCACCTGTCCAAGGAGCCTGACCGGTGACCTTCTCCTTCCTGAATCCCCTGTACACAGCGGTGTCCTGGATCATCGTCCAGTTCCACTCGCTGTACAGCCACGTCTTCGACCCGGACGGTGGCTGGGCCTGGGGTCTTTCCATCGCCTCGATGGTGGTCGTCATCCGGATCTGCCTGATCCCGCTCTTCGTGAAGCAGATCAAGGCGACCCGGGCCATGCAGGCGATCCAGCCGAAGATGAAGGCCATCCAGGAGCGCTACAAGAACGACCGGCAGCGCCAGTCCGAAGAGATGATGAAGCTGTACAAGGAGGCGGGCACCAACCCGTTCTCCAGCTGCCTCCCCATCATCGTGCAGGCGCCGTTCTTCACCGCCCTCTACGGCGTGCTCGCCAAGGTCGCCAAGGGCCAGGACATCGGCGTCATCCACGGCGACCTGCTGGTGAGCGCCGGCAAGGCCCACATCTTCGGGGCCCCGCTCTCCGCGACCTTCCTCGGCAGCCCCGAGACCAGCGTCAAGATCGTCACCGCGGTGATGATCATCATGATGTCGCTGTCGCAGTTCGTCACCCAGCGCCAGCTGATGACCAAGAACGTCGACCTCACGGTGAAGACGCCGTTCATGCAGCAGCAGAAGATGCTGATGTACGTGTTCCCGGTGATGTTCGCCGTGATGGGCATCAACTTCCCGGTCGGCGTCCTGGTCTACTGGCTGACCACCAACGTCTGGTCGATGGGCCAGCAGCTGATCGTCATCCACAACAACCCGACCCCGGGCAGCAAGGCCTTCCAGGAGCGCCAGGCGCGGCTGAAGAAGGCCGGCCGGCTGCGTCCGGACGGTACGGAGATCAAGGGTGCGCTCTGGGGCATGCTGCCCCCGTCCAAGGAGGCCCTCAACGCCGCGTCGGCCGCGTCCGCCGTGGTGGAGGAGTCGGTGCAGGCGCGCCGCCAGCAGCCCCGTCGGCAGAGCAAGTCGCAGCGCCAGCAGGGCGGTGTGGCAGGCCAGACGGCCGAGCTGGGCAAGGACACCGAGGCCGAGGAACCCGTCGACGCGGCCCCGGTCGAGCCGGAGGCCAAGCCCGAAGCCAAGCCGGCGGCCGCCAAGCAGACCGCGGCCAAGCCCACCGGCACCAGGCAGGGCACCCGGCAGCAGCCGAAGCGCGGCGGCCAACGGCCGAAGAAGAAGTCCTGACCGGCCCCGAGCCGGTCGCGACCGCCGCGAAGAGCCTCGTTCCCGGCCCGCCAGACGGGCCCAACTCCGAAGGAGTCCATCAGTGACGGAAGGCACCACCTCCGCTGTCGAGGCCGAGGCCGCCGCCAGCACCGACGAGAGCGTCGTCGCCCGCCTGGAGCAGGAGGGCGACATCGCGGCGGACTACCTGGAGGGTCTGCTGGACATCGCGGACCTCGACGGCGACATCGACATGGACGTCGAGGGCGACCGTGCCCTGGTCTCCATCGTCGGTGACGGCAACGACCGTGCGCTGCACCGCCTGGTCGGCCAGGACGGCGAGGTGCTGGAGGCGCTGCAGGAGCTGACCCGGTTGGCTGTCCACCGGGAGACCGGCGAGCGCAGCCGCCTCATGCTGGACATTGCCGGCTTCCGGGCCCGCAAGCGCACCGAGCTGGCGCTGCTCGGGGCCGAGGCCGCCGAGCAGGCGAAGAGCACCGGCGAGCAGGTCAAGCTGCGGCCGATGACGCCCTTCGAACGCAAGGTCGTCCACGACGCGGTCGCGGCCGCCGGTCTGCGCAGCGAGTCCGAGGGCGAGGAGCCCGAGCGGTGCGTGGTCGTGGGGGGGGGGGGGGGGCGGGCGGCCGCCCCCCCCCCCCCCCCGGCGCCCGCGGCGGGGCCCCCCCCCCCCCCCCCCCCCCCCCCGGGGGGGGCGAGTAGGGTAGGAGCCCCA
>NZ_JBVOOL010000030.1:0-73630 GCF_055664045.1 Kitasatospora sp. NPDC023385
GCGTTGACTTTTGGCACGCTGTTGAGTTCTCAAGGAACGGACGCTTCCTTCGGACCGCCTTCCAGCGGAACCTCCGGGCTTCGTTCTTTCGTGTTTCCAGCTTATCAGATGTTTTCCACTCCGTTTTCCGGAGTTTCATTCATCGGATTTGGCTTTCGCCTTTCGGCGCTCCCGAACTCTACCAGAGTTTCTCGGGCCGTTTTCCGCGGTCGTTCTCGAATTCAGATTCGAGCCCGTTCCGCGGGGCCGTCCCGTGGGGCAACCCGGAGAACACTACGCACCGGGTCGCCCCACGTCAAACCAGCCTCAGCCCGGCCTCGGCCGGGGACGAACGAGCGTCAGAGCTCGACGACGACCGGCAGGATCATCGGCCGGCGGCGGTAGTTGTCCGCGACCCACTTGCCGATGGTCCGGCGGACCAGCTGCTGCACCTGGCGGGGCTCCAGCACTCCGTCGCCGGCCGAGCGGTCCAGGGCCTCCTGGAGCTTGGCGACCACCGGAACGAAGGCGTTGTCGTCGATGCCGGAGCCGCGCGCCTGGATGGTCGGGGCGCCGACGATCTTGCCGTTGGTCGAGTCGACGGCCACGAAGACCGAGATGAAGCCCTCCTCGCCGAGGATCCTGCGGTCCTTGAGCGAGGCCTCGGTGATGTCGCCGACCGAGGCGCCGTCCACGTAGACGTATCCGGCCCGCACCTTGCCGACGATCCGGGCGACGCCGCCCTCCAGGTCGACGCAGACGCCGTCCTCGGCGATCACCACGCGGTTGCGCGGCACGCCGGTGGCGATGCCCAGCTCGGCGGCGGCCCGCAGGTGGCGCCACTCGCCGTGCACCGGCATCAGGTTGCGCGGCTTGCAGATGTTGAAGAAGTAGAGCAGTTCACCGGCCGAGGCGTGCCCGGAGACGTGCACCTTGGCGTTGCCCTTGTGCACGACCTTGGCGCCCCAGCGGGTCAGGCCGTTGATCACCCGGTAGACGGCGTTCTCGTTGCCCGGGATCAGCGAGGACGCCAGGACGACGGTGTCGCCCTCGACGATGCGGATCTGGTGGTCGCGGTTGGCCATCCGGGACAGCGCGGCCATCGGCTCGCCCTGCGAACCGGTACAGATCAGCACGACCTCCTTGTCCGGGAGGTCGTCCAGCTGCTTGACGTCGACGATCAGGTTGCCGGGGACCTTCAGGTAGCCGAGGTCGCGCGCGATGCCCATGTTGCGGACCATCGAGCGGCCGACGAAGGCGACCTTGCGCTTGTACTCGTGCGCGGCGTCCAGCACCTGCTGGATGCGGTGCACGTGGCTGGCGAAGGAGGCGACGATGATGCGCTTGTCCGCGTTCGCGAAAACGTTTCGCAGAGCCGCCGAGATGTCCCGCTCGTGCGGGATGAAGCCGGGGACCTCGGCGTTGGTGGAGTCCACCAGCAGCAGGTCCATGCCCTCCTCCGCCAGCTTGGCGAAGGTCGGCAGGTCGGTCAGGCGGCCGTCGAGCGGCAGCTGGTCCATCTTGAAGTCACCGGTGGCGACGACCATGCCGGCCGGGGTGCGGACGGCGACCGCGAGGGCGTCCGGGATGGAGTGGTTGACCGCGATGAACTCGCAGTCGAAGGGGCCGATGCGCTCGCGCTCGCCCTCCTTGACCTCCAGTACGTACGGGCGGATCCGGTGCTCGACGAGCTTGGCCTCGATCAGGGCGAGGGTCAGCTTCGAACCGATCAGCGGGATGTCCGGGTTCTCCCGCAGGAGGAAGGGGACGGCGCCGATGTGGTCCTCGTGCCCGTGGGTGAGGACGATGCCGTCGATCTTGTCGAGGCGGTCCCGGATGTAGCTGAAGTCCGGGAGGATCAGGTCCACGCCGGGCTGCTCGTCCTCGGGGAAGAGGACGCCGCAGTCGATGATCAGGATGCGGTCCCCGTACTCGAGGACCGTCATGTTGCGGCCGATCTCGCCGAGGCCGCCGAGCGGAGTGATGCGAAGGGCGCCCTCCTTGAGTGCCGGGGGCGCGCCGAGCTCGGGGTGCGGGTGGCTCAAAAGACTCTCCTCACGACGCACGCCATATGCCTGGGGTCCTCCCCCTGGAGACATATGGCGTGCGTACTCAGTGTCGTTTTCCTACTGGGTCGGTGCTTCCGCGCCTTCGGTCCGGTCCAGCGGCAGACCCCTGGAGGTCCGGCGAGCCGGGGCGCGCACGTCTTTGTCTGCTACAGGTCTACCCCGCCGGCGGCGAGATCCTGCTTCAATCGGGCAATCTCCTCGGGCGTCGCGCCGACCAGCGGCAGCCGCAACGGACCTGCCGGCAGTCCCTGCAGATCCAGTGCGGCCTTGGTCAGGATCACGCCCTGAGTCCGGAACATACCGCTGAACACCGGCAGCAGGCGCTGGTGGACGGTGGTGGCCTTGACCACATCGCCGGCGAGGTAGGCCTCGACCATGGTGCGCAGTTCACCGGCCGCCACGTGCCCGACGACGCTGACCACGCCGACGGCTCCGACGGACAGCAGCGGCAGGTTGAGGATGTCGTCGCCGGAGTACCAGGCGAGGTCGGACCGGGCGATCGCCCAGGCCGCCGCGCCGAGGTCGCCCTTGGCGTCCTTGTTGGCGACGATCCGCGGGTGCTCGCCGAGGCGAACCAGCGTCTCGTGGCTCAGCGCCACCCCGCTGCGGCCCGGGATGTCGTAGAGCATGACCGGCAGCTCGGTCGCGTCGGCGAGGGCGACGGTGTGCCGGTACAAGCCCTCCTGCGGGGGCTTGCTGTAGTACGGCGTCACGGCCAGCAGCCCGTGCGCCCCGGCCGCCAGGGCCTGCCGGGCCAGCTCGATGCTGTGGTGGGTGTCGTTGGTGCCGACGCCGGCCACCACGTGGGCGCGATCCCCGACCGCCTCCACCACGGCGCGGACCAGTCGGGCCTTCTCGGCATCGCTGGTGGTCGGGGACTCACCGGTGGTGCCGTTGACGACGAGGCCGTCGTTCCCGGAGTCGACGAGGTGCGTGGCGAGGCGCTGGGCGCCGTCGAGGTCGAGTCCGCCGTCGGCGGTGAACGGGGTGACCATCGCGGTCAGGACCCGGCCGAACGGCGTCTGGGGGGTGGAGGTCGGAGCCATGCGTCCAAAACTACTCGTAGGCGGTGGGGCGGTATCCACACCGGTCCAGGGTTCGGACAGGGTCGGCCGCGCGGGAGCGGTGGAAACAGGCGGTGAGATGGGATTCCGGTGCTGCCCGCTCGGGGGTTCGGGCAGCACCGGAATCCGTGCTCATGAATGTAGGGAGCGGCCGGAAAAGCCGCAATCCAGACATGCCAGGCACTCGGCCCGTATGCCTGTCGTCCCAGGTCAGGGGGCGACTCGGCCGTGCTTGTCGAAGGCCGCATGGGTGAGCGGCATGAGCTGGGCCCAGTGCTGCTCCATCTGCTCGGCGACCATCTCGATCTCGCGCTGCGGGAAGGACGGCACCGCCGAGTTCTCCCGCCTGGTCCGCAGCGACAGGAAGTGCATCAGCGAGCGCGAGTTGCAGGTCGCGTACATCGAGGAGAACAGGCCGACCGGCAGCACCGCGCGGGCCACCTCGCGGGCCACGCCGGCCGCCAGCATCTCCTGGTAGCGGGCGTACGCCTCGCGGTACGCGGCCTCCATCGCCCCGGTGGTGGTCCGGTGCTGCTCGGGCGTGCCCTCGTGGAACTCGTACTTGCCCGGGCGACCCTGCTGGACCAGCTTGCGGTCCTCGGCGGGGACGTAGAAGACCGGCTCCAGCTCGCGGTAGCGACCGGACTCCTCGTTGTACGACCAGCCGCTGCGGTGCCGGTGGAACTCCCGGAACACGAAGATCGGCGCGCTGATGAAGAAGGTCATCGAGTTGTGCTCGAACGGCGTGCCGTGCCGGTCGCGCATCAGGAAGTTGATCAGGCCCTTGGACTTCTCCGGGTCCTGCTGGAGCGCCTCCAGGGACTGCTCCCCCGCGGTCGAGACGCGGGCCGCCCAGATGACGTCCGAGTCGGCGGCGGCGCTGCGGACCAGCTCCACCGTCACGTCGCTGCGGAAGCTGGGGGCCGTCGGTTCGTCGCTCACGCGTTACTCCTTGCAGGTTCGGTGCTGTGCAGCTTGATGGCGTGCTGCATGGTCTTGCGGGCACGCGGGGTGTCACCGGCGTCGGCGTAGGCCACGGCGAGGCGGAAGAAGACCCGCCAGTCGCCCGGCGCCTCCTGCGCCTCGGTCCGGCGGCGGGCGAAGACCGCGTCGGCCGAGGCCCGGTCGATCCGCCCGCCGGTGGTGCGCTTCAGTTCGTCCACCGGCAGGCCGCCCTCGGCCTCCAGCTCCCGGGCGAGCCGCTCGCTGGCCCGGCCGAAGCGGACGGTCTGGCGCAGGAACCAGACGCCGATCAGCGGGATGACGAAGGCGCAGAGGCCGATGCCGATGCCGAGCGGCTTGCCGGTGGCGATCAGCTGGACGCCCTCCCCCACGCAGAGCAGGGCGACCAGCAGCAGCACGGCGGACAGGACGAAGAAGCCGGTACGGGAGGTCACGTGCGGCTCACAGGTCCAGGAAGTGTTCGAGGCCGAACGTCAGCCCGGGCGTCTCGACGACCTTGCGCACGCCCAGCAGGATGCCCGGCATGAAGCTGCTGTGGTGCAGCGAGTCGTGCCGGATGGTGAGCGTCTCGCCGGTGTCGCCGAACATCACCTGCTGGTGGGCGAGCAGGCCGCGCAGCCGGACGGCGTGCACCGGCACCCCGTCCACGTCGGCGCCGCGGGCGCCGGGCAGGCTGTGGGTGGTCGGGTCCTGCTGCGCCGGGCGGCCGGCCTCGGCGCGGGCGGCGGCGATCAGCTGCGCGGTGCGGGTGGCGGTGCCGCTGGGGGCGTCGGCCTTGCGGTCGTGGTGCAGCTCGACCACCTCGACGGACTCGAAGTACCGGGCGGCGATCTGGGAGAACTTCATGCCGAGGATCGCGCCGACGGAGAAGTTCGGGGCGATCAGCAGGCCGAGCTCCGGGGCCTGCGCCAGCCAGCCGCGGACGGTGGCGAGCCGCTCGTCCGTCCAGCCGGTGGTGCCGGTGACCACGTGGATGTCGTGGTGCAGGCAGTAGTCGAGGTTCCCCATCACCGAGTCCGGGTGGGTCAGTTCGACGGCCACCTGGGCGCCCGACTCGGTCAGCTCCTCCGGCTTCGACCCGCGGCCGAGGGCGGCGACCAGCTCCAGGTCCGGCGCGGCCTCCACCGCCTTGACCGCCTCGGAGCCGATCCGGCCCTTGGCGCCGATCACGGCGACGCGCAGCTTCATGGCGAAATGTCCTCTCACACCAGCAGATCGGCGAGCTTGGCGGCCCGCTTGTCGTTGACCGGGCCGATCAGCGCCAGCGACGGCCGGTACGCGCCCAGCACATCACGGGCCACCGCCTGGACGTCCTCCAGGGTCACGGCCGCGATCCGCTCCAGCATCTCGTCCACCGACAGGTGGTGGCCGTAGCTGAGTTCGGCCTTGCCGATCCGGTTCATCAGCGAGCCGGTGTCCTCCATGCCGAGCACGGTGGAGCCGGAGATCTGCCCGATGGCGCGCCGCAGTTCCTCCTCGGTGATGCCCTCGGCGACCACCTTGGCCAGTTCGGCGCGGCAGATCCGCAGCACCTCCTCGACCCGCTTGGGCTGGCAGCCGGCGTAGATGCCGAACAGGCCGCTGTCCGCGTAGGACGAGGAGTACGAGTAGACCGAGTACGCCAGGCCGCGCTTCTCGCGGATCTCCTGGAACAGCCGGGAGCTCATCCCGCCGCCGAGGGCCGCGTTGAGCACGCCCATCGCCCAGCGGCGCTCGTCGTGCCGCGGCACGCCGGGCACGCCCAGCACCAAGTGGGCCTGCTCGGTGGACCGGTTGAGCACCTCGACCTTGCCGGCCGTGCGCAGCGCCTTGACGCCGCGGCGGGCTTCGGCGGGGGCCGCGGTGGAGCGGGCCAGCACCGGCGCGAAGGCCTGCTCGACCTGCTTGACCAGCTTGCGGTGGTCGAGGTTGCCGGCCGCGGCGACGACCAGGTGCTCGGGCCGGTAGCGGCGGTGGTAGAAGCCGGCGATCTGGTCCCGGGTGAGCGTCCTGATGGTCTCCTGGGTGCCGAGGATCGGGCGGCCGAGCGGGCCGCTGCCGTAGATCACCTTCGCGAACAGGTCGTGCACCACGTCGCCCGGGTCGTCCTCGGCCATCGCCATCTCCTCGAGGATGACGCCGCGTTCGGCCTCCACGTCCTCGGGGCGGATCAGCGAGCCGGTGAGCATGTCGCAGACCACGTCGACGGCCAGCGGCAGGTCGGTGTCCAGGACCCGGGCGTAGTAGCAGGTGTTCTCCTTCGCGGTGAAGGCGTTCATCTCGCCGCCGACCGCGTCCAGGGCGGCCGAGATGTCCAGCGCGCTGCGCCGCTCGGTGCCCTTGAAGAGCAGGTGCTCCAAGTAGTGGGTGGCGCCGTTGAGCTGCGGGGTCTCGTCCCGCGAGCCGACGCCGACCCAGATGCCGAAGGTCGCGGAGCGCACCGTCGGCAGGGTCTCGGTGACGACCCGCAGGCCGCCGGGGAGCACGGTGCGGCGCACCGTGCCGGCGCCGTCGACGCCCTTGAGCAGGGTCCGGGTGGTGCCGGGACGCTGCGTTACCGCCGGGGCCTGCGCCACGGGGGGTACCTCCAGGGGAAACACACGTGCGGAAGGGCACGTACGGACGAAAGCGTGGACAACTGGGTGCGGCCCGCACGCCGCGAGGCGTACGGGCCGCAGGGAGTCAGCTAGCGGCGCTTCACTCGGAAGCGGCCTCGCCGTCTTCCTCGCCCTCGACGACCGGGATCAGGGAGAGCTTGCCGCGCGGGTCGATCTCGGCGATCTCGACCTGCACCTTGGCGCCGACGCCGAGGACGTCCTCGACGTTCTCCACGCGCTTGCCGCCGGCGAGCTTGCGGATCTGCGAGATGTGCAGCAGACCGTCCTTGCCCGGCATCAGCGACACGAACGCGCCGAAGGTCGTGGTCTTGACCACGGTGCCCAGGTAGCGCTCGCCGACCTCCGGCATGGTCGGGTTGGCGATCTGGTTGATCGTGGTGCGGGCGGCCTCGGCGGCCGGTCCGTCGGCGGCACCGATGTAGATGGTGCCGTCGTCCTCGATCGTGATCTCGGCGCCGGTGTCCTCCTGGATCTGGTTGATCATCTTGCCCTTGGGGCCGATGACCTCACCGATCTTGTCCACCGGGATCTTGATGGTGATGATGCGCGGCGCGTTCGGGGACATCTCGTCCGGGGAGTCGATGGCCTCGTTCATCACGTCGAGGATGTGCAGGCGGGCGTCCTTGGCCTGCTTCAGCGCGGCGGCGAGCACCGACGCCGGGATGCCGTTCAGCTTGGTGTCCAGCTGCAGGGCGGTGATGAAGTTGCGGGTACCGGCGACCTTGAAGTCCATGTCGCCGTACGCGTCCTCGGCGCCGAGGATGTCGGTCAGCGTGACGTAGTGGGTCTCGCCGTCGATCTCCTGGGAGATCAGGCCCATCGCGATGCCGGCGACGGCGGCCTTCAGCGGCACACCGGCGTTCAGCAGCGACATGGTCGAGGCGCAGACCGAGCCCATCGAGGTGGAGCCGTTGGAGCTGAGCGCCTCGGACACCTGGCGGATGGCGTACGGGAAGTCCTCGCGCGAGGGCAGCACGGGCAGGATGGCCCGCTCGGCCAGCGCGCCGTGGCCGATCTCGCGGCGCTTGGGCGAGCCCACGCGGCCGGTCTCGCCGACGGAGTACGGCGGGAAGTTGTAGTTGTGCATGTAGCGGCGGCGCGTCTCCGGGGAGAGCGTGTCCAGCTGCTGCTCCATGCGCAGCATGTTCAGCGTGGTGACACCCAGGATCTGGGTCTCGCCGCGCTCGAACAGGGCCGAGCCGTGCACCCGCGGGATGGCCTCGACCTCGGCGGCCAGGGTGCGGATGTCGGTGACGCCGCGGCCGTCGATGCGGATCTTGTCCGTGATGACGCGCTGGCGGACGATCTTCTTGGTCAGCGCGTTGTAGGCGGCGCTGATCTCCTTCTCGCGGCCCTCGAACTCGGGGAGCAGCTTCTCGGCGGCCAGCGCCTTGACGCGGTCCAGCTCGTTGTTGCGCTCCTGCTTGCCCGGGATGGTGAGGGCCTGGGCGAGCTCGTCCTTGACGGCGGCGGTCAGCGCGGCGAGGACGTCGTCCTGGTAGTCCAGGAAGACCGGGAACTCGCCGGTCGGCTTGGCGGCCTGGGCGGCCAGCTTCGACTGCGCGGCGCAGAGCACCTTGATGAACGGCTTGGCGGCGTCCAGACCGGAGGCGACGACCTCCTCGGTCGGTGCCTCGGCGCCGCCCTCGACCAGCTTGATGGTCTTGTCGGTGGCCTCGGCCTCGACCATCATGATCGCGACGTCGCCGTCCGGCAGGACGCGGCCGGCGACGACCATGTCGAAGACGGCCGACTCCAGCTCGCTGTGGGTCGGGAAGGCGACCCACTGGCCGTTGATCAGCGCGACGCGCACGCCGCCGATCGGGCCGGAGAACGGCAGGCCCGCCAGCTGGGTGGAGGCGGAGGCGGCGTTGATCGCGACCACGTCGTACAGGTGGTCGGGGTTGAGCGCCATCACGGTGACGACGACCTGGACCTCGTTGCGCAGGCCCTTGACGAAGGACGGGCGCAGCGGGCGGTCGATCAGGCGGCAGGTGAGGATCGCGTCCTCGGAGGGCCGGCCCTCACGACGGAAGAACGAGCCGGGGATGCGGCCCGCGGCGTACATCCGCTCCTCGACGTCCACGGTCAGCGGGAAGAAGTCGAAGTGCTCCTTCGGCTGCTTGGACGCGCTGGTGGCCGACAGCACCATGGTGTCGTCGTCCAGGTAGGCCACGGCGGAGCCGGCGGCCTGACGGGCCAGACGGCCGGTCTCGAAGCGGATGGTACGGGTGCCGAAGGAACCGTTGTCGATCACGGCTTCGGCGTAGAACACGTTCTCTTCCACCTGGAAGATCTCCTCTTTCGTACGTCTCCGGGAGAGCGTCCCCGCGTGCTGCTGCCTGCCGGTTGGCCCTGGGCCCTCGTCAGGGAGGGCGGCAGTCGGGCCGGTCTTCGATCGAAGCCCCCGGAGTGCCCCGCTCGGTCTGCGGGGGTTCCGACGGCCACTACCGAGGACCGGCGCCTCACGGCTGCCGGGCCGGAAGGGCGGTCCGCGTCTGGACGCTCTCTCGGATGCGGGCGGCTTCCGTTTGAAGCCTTCGTCCCGCTGGGGTTCGGGTCCTCGTGCCCGGGTGGCGCGCTGGTGCGCCATCACCCGGCATGCCCACAACCCTACGGTGCAATCCTCGGCCACCTGGGGAGGTGCGCGCGAGTTGTTATGTGCGGGCGCCGCGGCTCAGCGGCCGCGGCATACGCGCGAGGGGCGGCTCCCCGGTGTGGGGAGCCGCCCCGAGCGGCGTGGTCAGCGGGCGCCGCCGGCGGCACCGCGACGGATGCCCAGGCGGTCGACGAGCGTACGGAAGCGCTCGATGTCCTTCTTGGCCAGGTACTGCAGCAGGCGGCGGCGCTGGCCGACCAGGATCAGCAGGCCACGACGCGAGTGGTGGTCGTGCTTGTGCAGCTTGAGGTGCTCGGTCAGGTCCGAGATGCGACGGGAGAGCATGGCCACCTGGACCTCGGGGGAGCCGGTGTCGCCCTCCTTCTGGCCGAACTCGGCGATGATCTGCTTCTTGACGTCAGAGGCGAGAGCCACTGCAACTCCTTCGGGTCTACCGAGCGGTCCTGGTCGACAGCACAGGACTCATCGAGAACTCGGTGTGAGCGCGGCCTGCGTCCTGCGGCCCCCGAGGGGGCGGCGGGCACACGGCTGCGCTCGAAGGCCAAGCGTACCAGCGCCGCCCACCCCGCCCGTCGGCGGGTCCGGCGGGCGGCACGGGCGGCGGCACGAGGGGCGTCGGAGGGGTCAGCCGGTGGCCCCGCGGACCAGCCGGTAGACGTCCAGGACGGCGAGCGCCAGCGGGACGAGCGAGATCAGGGTGAGGCTGTCGACCAGGTCCAGGATGCGCCCCCAGAACGGGGAGACGCCGAGCCGGGGCACCACCAGGGCGATCGCGATGAGCAGCGCGGCGCCGAAGGCGATCGAGACGGTCATCCAGACGGTGCGCAGGTCGAGCTGGGTGGTGGAGCCGGCCACCCGCAGGAAGAACTGCGGGGTGTGCAGGGACAGCCCGACGATCAGCAGGCACAGGCCGAGCAGGCCCGCCACGGTGAGGCTGAGGACCTGCGCGGTGTAGCGGAACAGCCGGGCGCGCAGCATGGCGGCCAGGCCCAGGGCGAGCGCGAGCAGTTCCGGGAAGGTCTCGTCGGTGAAGCCGAGGACGGCGCAGGCGCCGACCACGACCGCGGCGCAGCCGCCGACCAGGCCGACCAGCGCCTCGTGGCCGCGACGGGCCTGGTGGGCGATCTTCTCGTACTGGACGGCCTCGGCGCGCTCGGCCTCCTCGTCGTAGTCGCGGCTGCGGGTGCGGGTCTGGCCGGGGGCGCTGAAGCCGACCGGCAGCCGGGCGAAGCGGGCGGAGAGGCCGGGCAGGAAGCCGACGGCGGCGACGGCGGCGACGCCGGTGACGGCGGCGATGTGGCCGGCCGGGGTGCCGGGCATCAGGACGGCGGCGAAGGTGGCGAGCGCGCCGGCGGTGGCGACCAAGGCGGCGGCGACGAACACCGCGTCCTTCTCGGGCAGCAGGCCGGACAGCAGGACGGCGACCACCAGGACGCAGACGCAGCCGGCCAGGAACTGGAGCCGGCCGGGGCCGTCCCACGGGTGGGCGACGGCGATGATGCCGCTGCCGCCGATCATGGCGTGCGGCAGCGCGCCGAGGCCGAGGGCGAGGGCGGCGTGGGCGTCCTGGTAGACCCGGGCGCGGACGCCGGCCAGCGCGGTCAGCACGACGGCGGTGACGCCGGCCAGGACGCCGGGCAGGCCGTGCATGTCGTGGCGCAGGTCGGAGAACCAGAGCGCGAAGCCGAGCAGGGTGAGCAGCACCCCGGCGCCGATCAGGCCGAAGCCGCGCATCAGCTCGGCGGTCCAGAACCGGCGGTCGGCCTCGACGGCGCTGGCGATGGCGTCGGCGACGTCGTCGTAGACGGCCGGCGGGAGGGACTCGGCGAAGGGGCGCAGCGCGAGCAGGTCGCCGTCGCGGACCTGCTGGGCGGCCAGCGGCAGGCCGCTGTCGAGGACGGTGCCGTCGCGGCGGACCAGGTGGAAGCCGGTGGGGGTGCCCTCGGGCTGGCTCTGGTTGGCCAGCCGCAGCACCTCGGGGTACACGTCCGCGAGTGGGATGTCCTCGGGCAGGGCGACGTCGATCCGGCGGTCCGGGGCGACGACCGTCACCCGGCAGTAGCCGGTCGCGGTGGCATTGCTCATGCCCCCACCTCGATCCTTCGACGCACTTGGCGCTCCCCCTTGTTGACGGTGCCGAGGCCCGGCGGCGCTCGGTGTGGCTGTGGAACCGGCCCGGCCGGGCCGCGAGTTGGCGCGGCGTTACCCTACCGGTTCGGTTCGTGCCCGGCGGCGGTGCGGGTCGGGTGCCGGGGCCGGTGCGGCGGCGGTGCGGAGTCCGTACCGGCCGGGGCCTGGCGGGCGGTACGGGAGCGACCGTTAGGATCGGCGCCTGCGCGAAGCTGCGGGGGTTGCGCTGTGTGGGGCGTCCTCAGCCGCCGGATCCCCGTACGGACCGTACGCAGTCGCGTGAGGGCTGATGCCGAAGTGATCGATCGACGCCGCGGGGTGGATGACACATGGGTGTGATCACGGTCAAGCGACCGGCCAGGGCGTATCCGCCCACGGTGCCGGACGAGCCGGTGGAGCTGGTGAGCCCGCCCGAACTGCCCAGGCAGGGCGGCGAGGACTGGCTGATGAGCATCCTGCCGATGCTCGGCATGGGCGGTTCGGCGGTGTTCTTCTTCTCGCCCGGCGCGGCCGCCCCGATGAAGGTCATGGGCGGTCTGATGATCGCCTCGACGGTCGGCATGGTGCTGGCACAGATCGTGCGGGCCCGCAAGGGCGGCTCGACCGCGATGGCGGACGAGCGGCGCGACTACCTGAAGTACCTGCAGCAGACGCGCCGCCAGGTGCGCCGCACGGCGGAGAGCCAGCGCGGCGCGCTGCTGTTCCTGAACCCGGCGCCGGACCAGCTGTGGTCGATCGTCGAGGACGGGCGGCGGCTGTGGGAGCGGCGCACCGGGGACGGCGACTTCGCGCAGATCCGGGTGGGCCTAGGACCGGTGCAGCTGTCCACCCCGCTGGTGGCGCCGCAGACCGCGCCGATGGACGAGCTGGAGCCGATGTCGTCGGCCGCGATGCACTCCTTCCTGAAGGCGCACGGCACCCTGCAGGACCTGCCGCTCGCGGTGTCGCTGCGGGCCTTCTACCACATCACGGTGTGCGGGGAGCCGGACGCGGTGTACGGCAACGTGCGCGCGATGATCGCCCAGTTGACCACCCTGCACTCGCCGGACGACCTGATGGTGGCGGTCGCCGCCGCGCCCGGTGCGGCCGAGGAGTGGGACTGGGCCAAGTGGCTCCCGCACAACCAGCACCGCAAGGAGGCCGACGGCGCGGGCTCGCGCCGGCTGTTCGCCTCCGACCTGGGCGAGCTGGAGCACCTGCTGCAGGACGAGCTGGCCGGGCGCCAGCGGTTCGTCCGGGACGCGGCGCCCGCGGCCGACCAGCCGCACCTGGTGGTGGTCATGGACGGCGCCGGGGTGCCGCACGACTCGCTGCTGGCGAGTTCGGAGGGCGTCCAGGGCGTGACGGTCATCGAAGTGGTCCCGGGCGAGGTGGACGAGCCCAGCGGGCACCTGATGGTGACGGTGAACTCCGAGGAGCTGGTCCTGCGTTCGGCCTCCGGCGCGACCTACACCGGCAAGCCGGACCTGCTCTCGGTGTGGCAGTCCGAGGCGCTGGCGCGGCAGTTGGCGCCGTACCGGGTCTCGGCCGGCGGGGACGACGAGCCGCTGCTGTCCAACCTCGACTTCACCGACATGATGAACTCGGGCGATCCGGGCTCCTTCGACGTGAACCGCAGCTGGCGCCAGCGGGCCCAGCACGAGCGGATGCGGGTGCCGATCGGGGTCGGTGCCAACGGCGAGCACGTCTACCTGGACATCAAGGAGGCCGCGCTGGAGGGCATGGGCCCGCACGGCCTGTGCGTGGGCGCGACCGGTTCCGGCAAGTCGGAGCTGCTGCGCACCCTGGTGCTGGCGCTGGCGATGACGCACTCCTCGGAGATCCTGAACTTCGTCCTCGCCGACTTCAAGGGCGGTGCGACCTTCTCCGGCATGGCGGACATGCCGCACACCTCCGCGGTGATCACCAACCTGGAGGGCGAGCTCACCCTGGTCGACCGCATGCGCGACGCGATCGAGGGCGAGCTGCACCGCCGCCAGGAGCTGCTGCGCTCGGCGGGCAACTACGCCAACATCCACGAGTACGAGCGGGCCCGGGCGGCCGGCGCGGCGCTGGACCCGCTGCCCTCGCTGGTGCTGATCATCGACGAGTTCTCCGAACTCCTCACCGCCAAGCCGGACTTCATCGAGATGTTCATCCAGATCGGCCGGATCGGCCGGTCGCTGGGCGTGCACCTGCTGCTGGCCTCGCAGCGCCTGGAGGAGGGCAAGCTGCGCGGCCTGGACACCTACCTCTCGTACCGGATCGGTCTGCGCACCTTCTCGGCGGCCGAGTCGCGGGCGGCGATCGGCGTGCCGGACGCCTACCACCTGCCGCCGGTGCCGGGGGTCGGCTACCTCAAGTTCGGCGAGGACGTGATGGACCGGTTCAAGGCCGCCTACGTCTCGGGGCCGTACCGCGCGCCGGGGCAGCAGCGGTCGACCGGCGGGCGGCGGGTCGCCGCGCGCCCGGTGGAGTTCACCGCGGCCTTCGTGGACCTGCCGGACCTGGTGGAGGAGGAGGTGCCCCAGGTACCGGAGCAGGACGACGCGCTGGTGGACACCGTGCTGGACGTGTTCGTCCAGCGGATGACCGGCCAGGGCCCGGCCGCGCACCAGGTGTGGCTGCCGCCGCTGGAGGAGGCGCCGAGCATGGACCACCTGCTGCCGCCGCTGCAGGTGGCGCCGGAGCGCGGGCTGACCGCCCCCGGCTATCCGGTGGGCCGGCTCCGGGTGCCGATCGGCATCGTGGACAAGCCGCGCGAGCAGAAGACGGACATCCTGGAGGTCGACTACGCGGGGGCGGCCGGCCACGGCCTGGTCGTGGGCGGCCCGCGCTCGGGCAAGTCGACGGTGGTGCGCACCACGGTGGCCTCGTTCGCGCTCACCCACACCCCGCTGGAGGTGCAGTTCTACCTGCTCGACTTCGGCGCGGGCAGCTTCCAGTCGCTGGCCGGGCTGCCGCACGTCGGCGGGGTGGCCGGGCGCCTGGACGTGGACAAGGTGCGCCGGATGGTCTCCGAGGTGCACGGGGTGATGAACCGGCGCGAGGAGCTGTTCCGGGTCGCCGGGATCGACACCATCGGCACCTACCGGGCCCGCCGGGCGGCCGGCGGCCTGCCGGACGAGGCCTTCGGTGACGTGTTCCTGGTGATCGACGGCTGGAACACCTTCAAGCAGGAGTTCGAGGGCCTGGAGCCGGTGATCGGCGACATCGCGCAGCGCGGCCTCGGCTACGGCGTCCACCTGGTCGTCACCGCGGCCCGGTACGCGGAGGTCCGCCCGGCGCTGAAGGACCTGCTGCAGAACCGCACCGAGCTGAAGCTCGGCGACGCGATGGAGTCCGAGGTGGACCGCCGGGTGGCGCAGAACGTCCCGCCGCAGGCCGGGCGCGGCATCACCGCGGACCGGCTGCACTTCCTGTCCGGCCTGCCGCGCCTGGACGGCTCCTCGTCGGTGGACGACCTGCAGGAGGGCGTGTCCGGGCTGGTCGGCGCCGTCGACGGGGCGTGGGCCGGCCCGCGCGCCCCGCAGGTGCGGATGCTGCCGGCCGTCCTGGACGGGTACTCGCTGCCGAAGGGCTTCGAGCACCCGGAGCGCGGCGTGGCCTTCGGCGTGGACGAGGCGGAGCTGTCCCCGCTCTTCGTCAACTTCGAGACCGACCCGCTGTTCATCGTCTTCGGCGACACCGAGTCGGGGAAGTCGGCGCTGCTGCGGATGCTGGTCAAGCAGATCACCGAGCGCTACTCGTCGGACCAGGCGGGCATCGTGGTCGGCGACTACCGGCGCGCACTGCTGGGCACGGTGCCGCCGGAGTACCTGGTGGAGTACGCGGCCGCGCAGCCGGCGATGTCGGCCATCGTGGAGATGCTCCGCGGAGCCTGCTCCCGCCGCCTGCCGGGCCCGGACGTGACCGCCGAGCAGCTGCGCAACCGCAGCTGGTACAGCGGCAAGGACATGTTCGTGATCGTCGACGACTACGAGCTGGTCGCGACGAGTTCGGGCAACCCGCTGGCGCCGCTGGCCGAGTTCCTGCCGTTCGCCCGGGACATCGGCCTGCGGGTGATCGTGGCCCGCAGCGCGGGCGGTGCCGGGCGTTCGCTGTACGAGCCGGTGCTGCAGCGCATGCGCGAGCTGGGCGGCCAGGGCGTGATCCTGTCCGGCAACCGGGACGAGGGCGCGCTGCTGGGGACGGTCCGGCCGCAGGCGCTGCCGCCGGGGCGCGGGGTGTTCGTGTCACGCCGTGCGACCAACGGGCAGATGGTCCAGACGGGCTGGCTGCCGGTGGCGTAGCCGCGCCGCCTGTCACGGACGGTGATCGAAGGGGTCGGACTTCGCGAGTCCGGCCCCTTCGGCGTCCCAGGTGCCGAAACGTTACCTAGATCTTTCCGGGGCGTTGCTGCGGTTCCCGTACCCGGTGGGGGAGTTGTGGTGGCGTTCGGGGAGCGCCTGGGCGTAGCGCCGTCCACCGGGACTATGGCCTTTGAATGTCAGCCTTCAACGCTTTGTTTACCTTTGATTCATTCGCGATGCGGCCAAAGTAGCAAGTCGGACAAACCGCGCAATGACCGAACGTGATCATCGGATCGCATGTTTATGCCGTTCGCCGCAACGGATTCCGAAGCAGTTCCGACGTTGACGCAATCAATACGCCCAAGGTTCCATTGCGGCCCGGGAGCGACTGGACCAGAACCCGAGCGACCAGCCAGCGGAGGCGATACCGCTCCCACTCCAGGACCGCACAGAGCCGATCGGAAGCCACATGACCGACACGCTTCGCCCGCCACAGACCGTAGCCGCCCAGGCGGCCGGGGCGGCCGCGCCCCAGCAGCTCAAGCGCTCGATCGGCGTGGTGGGCGGCACACTGCTCACGCTGTCCTGCGTCACCCCGGCGTCGACGCTCTTCGTGATCGTGCCCGAGCTGTTCTCCAGCATCGGCAGCGCCACCGCCCTGGCCATCGCCATCGGCACCGTGCTGTGCGTCGCCGTCGCGTTCTGCTACTCCGAGCTCGGCACCCTGATCCCCAGCGCCGGCGGCGAGTACGCCATGGTCGGCACCCTGGCCGGCCGGTTCATGGGCTGGCTGGTCTTCGTGCTCTCGCTGATCGTGGTGATGATCGTCCCCTCGGTCATCGCCCTCGGCACCGCCGACTACCTCGCGCCCGTCATGCACCTCGACAAGGCCATGACCGGCGCCGCCGTGATGCTCGCCGCCACTCTGGCCGGCCTGCTCGACCTGCGCGCCAACGCCTGGATCACCGGCGTCTTCCTGGTCCTGGAGGTCATCGCGGCCGGCGTCGTCTCGGTGCTCGGCTTCGCCCACGCCAACAGCCACGCCCCCAGCCTGCTGCACGGCGTGGTCGCCGGGGACGGCGGTGCCACCACCACGGTGAGCATCGGCGCCATCGTCGGCGCACTCGGCATCGCCCTGTTCATCACCCAGGGCTTCTCCACCGCCGTCTACCTGTCCGAGGAGCTGGAGAACCCCCGCCGCAACGTCTCGCGCACCGTGCTGTGGACGCTCGGCATCTCCTCCGCGGTCATCCTGGTCCCGGTCGTCGCCATCACCGTCGGCGCCCCCGACCTGCAGACCCTCACCTCCGGCGACATCTCCGGCATGGTCACCGCCTGGAGCAACTCCGCGGTCGGCACCTTCATCAGCCTCTGCGTCGCGCTGGCCATCATCAACGCCGGCATCGTCATGGTCATCCAGAACTCCCGGGTGCTGTTCGCCTCCGCCCGCGACAAGGCCTGGCCCGCGCCGGTCAACAAGGCCTTCGGTACCCTCGGCCGGTTCGGCTCCCCGTGGGTCGCCACCCTGGCCGTCGGCCTGCCCGGCGCCGCGCTCTGCTTCGTCAAGGGCGAACTGCTGAGCAACATCACCGGCGTCGCCGTCACCGGGATGTACCTGCTGGTCGCGATCGCCGCGCTGCTCTCCCGCCGCGCCCACCACAAGCACGCCGCCGCCTGGCGGATGCCGCTGTGGCCGGCCGTCCCGGTGGTGCTGATCGCCGTCCTGGTCTACGTGATGACCAAGCTGGACACCGAGCCCCTGCTGTGGACCGGCGGCATCACCGCCGCCGCCAGCCTCTACTGGCTGCTCTACCTGCGCCCCCGGCAGGCCACCCGCTGGGTGATCAGCCTCCCCGAGGACCAGCAGTCCTGACCCCCACCCCTCCCCCACACGGCGGTGCCCCGGGCCTCCCCAGCCCGGGGCACCGCCACGTCCGCGTCGCTACCGTCCGCGTCGCTGCTTCTGCACTGTCCGCGTCGCTACTTCTTCGTCCTCCACTCCGGGCTGGTGGCGATCGCCTTCAGCTGGTCCGGCGTGAGCAGCGGCTTGCCGGTCGGCCCCTGGGCGACCATGACGCGCAGGTCCCCCCGCAGGACGTCCGCCATCGGCGGGTTCTTCGGATCGGGCGTGCCCAGGCCGTAGAGCTTGAGCCTGCCCCCGTCGGGAAGGACGGTCGCGCCCTCGAACAGCTGGTCCGTCGTCGGGTCGCCCGGCACCAGGAGCAGCTTCTGCACCCTCAGGACCAGCGATCCGGCGGTCGTCCCCTGGGCCAGCCGGACGTTCGCGAAGACGTCGTTGCCGTCGATCTGGGTCACGGTCACGCCGGCCGGCAGCAGCTTGGCCAGCAGGGCCTTGCGGTCGTCCAGGGACAGGCCGGTGTCCTGCCCCGCGTAGTCGGTCCCGTCGTACTGGACCGCCGCGACGATCCGGTCCCAGGACTTGTCGGTGACGATCGCCTTCAGCTGCTCCGGGGTGAGCGGCGGGTTGGGGCGGCTGTCCGGCGCAAACTTCTCCTGCGACGCGTTCCACTCGCTGACCGTGATCTCCCGACCGTCCGGCCCGGTCAGCACCGCCATCCACTCCTTGGTGTCGGCGCGGTGGTCCGGGTACTCGTAGCCCCGGCTGAGGTACAACCGGGAGCCGTCCGCCAGGGTGGTGACCGAGCAGGAGTCGATCCGGACGGTCTTCGGGTCCGGGCAGCTGCGGTCCTGGGACTGGCCCTTGCGGTGCTTCTGGATCGCGATCGAGACGAGCGACCTGCCCTGACCGTCGTCGAACACCAGGTCCGCGCCCGCGAAGGTGCCCTTGAGCGCGCGGTCGTCGGTCCCGCGGCCCTTGGCGTCGGTGGTCCCGCCCTTGGGGAGGAGGGCCCGGAAGGCGGCCAGCACCTCGTCGCCGGTGACCACCGCCGTGGCCGCCGTGGCCGCCGAGACGGACGCGGACGGCGCGGAGGCCGGTGCCACCGAGCCGGTGCCGGTACTGGTGCCGGTACCGCTGCCTGCCACCGTGGACGGGACGGACGCGGCCACCGCGCCCCGGTCCGCCGACGCCCCGGTCAGGTACACCGCGCCGGTGCCCACCAGGGCCAGCGCGGCCGCGCCGCCCACCACGGCGGCCGTCGAACGGCGGCGCCAGCGGCCGCGGCCGCGCCGGTAGCCGCCCGCGACCAGGTCGGCCGGCTCGGTGCGGAAGCCTTCACCCGTGCGGGTGAGGGCGTAGAGAAGATCGTCCTCGAACTTGTCCGGTTCGGACATGGGTGTTCACCGTCTCCTTGCGTGGCGGGTTCCGAGAGGTGGTCAGCGCGCGGCGAGCTCGGCCAGCGAATCGCCGAGCAGGGTGCGCAGCCGGGCCAGCGCCCGGGTCGTACGGGTGCGGACGGCGCCGGAGGAGACCCGCATGACCTCGGCGGTCTCCTCGACGCTGCGGTCCTCCCAGTAGCGCAGCACCAGGACCGCGCGGTCCTTGGGCGGCATCCGGCCGAGCGCGTCGAGGAGGGTCAGCCGCAGGCTGCTGTCGGCCTCCTGCCCGGCCCGCTCCGGCAGGGCCCGGGTGGGGCGCTCACCGCTGGAGCGGCGGCGCTGCTGGGCCAGGAAGGTGCGCACCATGACGGTGTGGGTGTAGGCCGCCGGATTGAGGATCCGGCTGCGGCCGCCGGTGAAGGCGCTGCGCCGCCAGAGCACGTACATCCGGCTGAGGGCCTCCTGGACGAGGTCCTCGGCGTAGTGGGTGTCGCCGCTGGTCAGCAGGCAGGCCGAGCGGTACAGGTGGCCGGTGCGCCCGGCGACGAGTTCCAGGAACTCGGCGTCCTTGGCCTCCCGGCCGGTCCCGATCCGCCCCATGCGTGCTGCCCCCGTGGTCCGCCCTCCCTGACACTTCATCGATGCGGTGGGCGGGCGGCGGTGTTACAGCCGTTGCGGCAGAGATTTCGGGACTCGGGACTTTCGGCACAGGGCTTTCGGGCTGTGCTCCCGGGACAGGGCTTCCGGGACGTCCGGGTCAGTCGGCGGACTTGCGCCGGTGGTCGCGCAGCACCACGCCGCCGCCGATCAGCAGGGCGACCAGCAGCACGCCGACCCCGAGGACGTACGTCGCGGTGCGGCCGTCGCGGTCGGCCTGGGTCTCGCCGAGGCCCACCGGCCGCGGCACGATCGGGGCGGAGGCGAGCTGCACCGGGGCGTCCGGGGTGGCGGTGGGCGGCGCCACGTCGGGGGCCTTGGTGACGGCCTTGACCGGGTCCACCACGCCCCAGCCGACGAACCGGTCCGGGTCGCGCTGGGTGCGTTGGGCGGTCTGCTCGATCCAGGCCCGCACCTGGGCCGGCTTCCAGCCCGGGTGGGCGCCGACCAGCAGCGCGGCGAGCCCGGAGACGTACGGGGCGGCGAAGCTGGTGCCGTTGTCCACGCACTGGCCGCTCCCGGGCACGGTGGACAGCATGTCGACACCAGGCGCGGCGACCTTCACGAAGGAGCCGTACTGGGAGAACGGGGCGCGCTCGTTGTTGCGGTCCGAGGCGCCGACGGCCAGCACGGTCGGGAAGGCGCCCGGATAGGTGTCACCCTCCTTGCCGTCGTTCCCGGTGGAGGCGACCACCACGGCGCCGGCCAGCTCGGCGGCCTCGATCTCGGCCTTCAGCTCCTGGTAGCCGCCGAAGTGGGCGTCGCCCGCGCCGCGCACGTCCTGGGAGATGTTGATGACCTTGGCCTTGGCCGCGACCGCCTCGTGGATGGCCTTCACGAGCGTGGCGACGTCGCCGTTGCCGTCGCTGTCGTTCTGCCGGATCGAGAGGATCTGGGCGTCGGGGGCCAGCCCGACGAAGCCGGTCTGGTCGCTTTTGCGGGCCGCGATGATGCCGGCCACCTTGGTGCCGTGGCCGACCGGGTCCTCGACGGACCTGCCCGGGATCGGTTCCTTGGTCTCCCGGTTGACCAGCAGGTTGGAACCCTCCTGGACCTTGTCGACCGGCGGCGGGGGGTTCTTGTCGACGGCCGGGTCGGTGGCCGGCACCTGGCCGGCCAGCTGCGGGTTGGTCCGGTCGACGCCGGTGTCGATGACCGCGACCTTCACGCCCTTGCCCGTGGTCTTCCCGCCCTGCCACAGCTCGCCCAGCAGCAGGCGCTGCAGCGACCACGGCACGGTCTGCACGTCGGGCGCGTTCTTGGGGCAGTCCCCCGCGGCGGCCAGCCCGGGCCCGCCGTCGGCGTACGCCGGGGCGGCGAGCGGGCCGCCCAGCACCGCCAGCGCGGCCAGTGCCGCGGCCGCCTTCCGGTACCCGCGTCCGGACACCCTGCCACCCCTCATGTCGTCCACCCGTGCCGCGCGCCGAGGGGCGGGTGCCCGGAGTCCGGGTACCCGCCCCCTGTCGTTCCCCCTGGGGAACGCGTCGTCAGTGCTGCCAGAGCTTGGCGTTGTTGTTCTCGGTCGTCTTGTAGCTCTGCGCGGCGTTGTCCAGCGAGGTCGCGATCTGCGAGCAGACCTGCTGCAGGTCCTTGGCGCGGTCGTCCCAGACCTTCTGGTGGGCCTGGTAGCCCTCCTGGGCGACGCCCTGCCAGCTGGAGGCGATGCGCGTGACGTTGCCCTTGAGGTCGTTCAGCAGGTGGTCGATGCGGCCCGCCGAGGCCCGCACCTCCTCGGCCGCGTGGTGAACGGTCTCGAAGTTGACGAGAATGTGGTCGGACACGTTGTCTCCCTTGACGAGGGTGCGGGGCGTCCTGCGGTCAGTGGCGGACGCCCCGCCGAGCGGTGGATCGGAACAGACCGGTGATCGGCGCGGGTGCGGCGACCAGCCGGGATACGGCGATCAGCGCGGGTTCGGCGATCAGCCCTGGGCGGTGGAGAACATCGCCTTCTGCTCTTCTTCGGTGCTCGCGTAGTGCTTGGTGGTCTGCTCGATCGCGTGCTTGATCGCGTTCAGCGACTCCTTGAGCTTCGCGATGTCGTCGTTGACCTTGTTCTGCAGGTTCGTGTAGGCGGTCGCCGCCTGGCCCTGCCAGCCACCGGTGATGCCCGAGACCGTGCTGATGAGCTTGGTCCGCTCAGCCTCGATCTTGCCGATGGCCTCTTCGATCTGCTTGGCGAAAGCCAGCATCTCCTGAGCGGTCATCGTGAACTGACCCTGAGCCATGCTCCACCGTCCCCCATGAGACAACATGCGTATGCGGAGGGCCCTGCGGGCCCCGACCGCCGCATCACCCGTGTGATGCCCAGCAGCACTGTAGTCGGCACACGCAGCCCGCCCAACACCGAGCACTGAGTAGTTACCAGACCATGACACTGCGGCCAAATCCACTGCCGCGCTTGGTCGGTCAGGCGTTCTGCGGCTGGGCGGCGCTCTTCGCGGTCAGCGGCGGGCCGGCCGGCACCAGGTCCGACCACTCGTGCGGCACCGGCAGCGGCTGGACCCCCTGGTAGCCCAACCGGGCCTGGTTGCCGCCGGGTTCGTCCGGCTGCTGACCGCCCTGCTGGTCCGGCGCGCCGGGGGCCGGCGTGCTCGGCTGCGGCGCGGGCTGCTTCGGGGCACCGCCCTGCCCGGGCTGCGGCGTGGGGGTGGCGTGGCCGCCGTCGCCGTTGGACGGGACGGCGTAGCGCAACCCGGTCTCGGTGATCAGGTAGTCGGTGCCGGAGCCGCCGGTGCTGTTGTCCAGCGAGCGGTAGAACAGCCCGTGCCCGGGGGTCACGTACCCGGCCCCGGCGCCGTTGTTGTACGGCGCGGGGTACGAAGTCCCGGCCCACACACTGCGTTTGGGCGTACGGCCGTCCTCGGCGACGCCGTCGAAGGTGCTGCACACGACCAGCCGGGCGTCCTGACGGTCCTGCCAGTTGTTCACCGGGGCACCGGACTTCAGCGGCCAGTCCGCCGGTGTGTCCGGCAGCCGGACGTCGCCGCCCGACAGGGAGTTGTCGGCCGGGGTCATCTCGTCGCTGCGCGGCTTCTTGTCCTGGTCGTACTTGTAGAGCACCTGGTAGGCCGGGTTCTGCCGGATCAGCTCCGCCTGGAACGGGGTGACCAGGTAGAGCTGGTCCTTGCCGACCACGTAGTGGCGGTCCTGGTAGTGCACCAGCCGGCCGATCCGGCGGTCGGCCGCGTTCTCCAGCTTCACCGTGGAGTTGGCGCCCTGGGTGTCGGCCATGCCGTCGACCTTCGGGAAGGTGACCGGGGTGCCGCTCACCAGGGTGTCGAGCCACTCCCGCTTGACCCGCTGCGGCACCGCGTTCGGCCCGAACACCGCGGTGACCAGCGCCTTGCGCTCCTTGTCGTCCGACTGCGGGGAGCCGATCTCGTGCTTGCGGCCCTGCGCGTCGACCAGGAAGACCTTCGCGCCCGCGGCGGCCGGCTGGCCCGGCGCCGGTGAGGCCGACACCTGCTGCTCGTCGGCCTGCTGCACCAGCATCAGCTGGTCCTGGCCGAGCATCCGGTCCTTCGCCGCCAGCGCCGCCGCGTCCGCGCCGGCCGCCACGAACACCGCCTGGTTGACGGTCTCCTGCTTCTCGTCCGAGCCCGGGCGGTCACAGACCGCCCACTTCATCGACTGGCTCGCGTTGTCCTTGGTCGGCAGCTTGTCCGGCGCGTACGGGATGCCGATCGTCGGGCCGTGGTTGGGGTACCGGTCGAGCACCCCGTCGTCGACCACCACGACCTTGGCGTCGGCCGGCAGCACCAGCCGCGCCGACGACATGTTGAGCACCTGGTGCAGCCGCTTCGTCTTGTTGTCCGGGTCGGTCAGCACCACGTACCGGGTGGTCGACTGCTTGCCCTGGATGATGTTCCTGCCGTCGTCCCACTTCACCGGCGCACTCGGCTTGAACACCCCCCAGAGCCCGAACCCGGCCACGACCACCACCCCGGCCAGGACACTCGGCAGCACCGCCTTCACCGGACGCGGCGCGTCCTCGTCGCTGCCGCCGCCGGCAGGCAGCAGGAACGCGCCCACCGTCCGCTTGCGGGCGAAGGTGTACGCGTTCAGCTCGTCCCGGCGCGATGCCATCCTCGTCGTCCCCCTTGTCGGACCTGTCAGACCTGTCAGACCTCGTCGGCCGCTGCCGGACCGACCCGCACCCGCGGTCCACCCGCCGGGCGCGAACCGGCGCGAACCCTCTACGATGCGGCAGCAGACGGTGAGTACGGTACGGGTACGGTCCGCGAACCAGCCAGTCGGGCCGCGACCACGGATCAGAGAGGGCCACCGGGGGATGCCAAGCCAGACCGCTCCAGGACGCCGCCGCAGCACGGGCGGCGGGAGGTCGCGCCGGGCCGGCCGGGCGCAGCACGCCGGCCCGCCGGCCGCCGGGGCCGGGCCCGCCCGCCCGCAGCCGGACCCGGGCGGCGGCGCCGTCCAGGTCCGCGTCAACCCCCGACCCGGGCTGCTCGGCGGCCGGTTGAAACTCCAGCAGCTCGTCCTGATCGAGGTCGCGGCGGCCCTGGTCGCGGTCGGCTGGACGATCAGCCGCCCGGTCACGGCCGGCTTCGGCGCCGTCGCCCTGGTCCTGGTCGTCCTCGCGGTCGTCCCGCTGCGCGGGCGGACCATCCCGGAGCTGCTGCGGGTGCGCTCCGCCCTCAAGTCCCGCCGCAGGAAGGCCCGGACGCTGCTGCCGCCGGTCGGCACCGACCCGGCACTGGCACCGGCGCTGGAACTCGAACCGGGGCTGCGCACCTGCACCCACGCCACCGAGGCCGAGTTCGGCGGCCGCCCGGTCCGCCGGGAGACCGGCATGGTGGGCGACGGCACCTTCCTCAGCTCGGTGCTGCTCGTCCAGGCCAAGGACCAGCCGCTGCGCCCGGTGCGCACCGCGCTGCCGCTGCCGCTGGACGTCGTCTGCTCGGCGCTCACGGTGGACGACATCACCCTGGAGTCGGTGCAGTTGGTCCAGCACACCCAGCCCGCCCCGGCCCCGCACCTGCCCGAGCAGTCGCTGGCCGCCCGCGCCTACCGCGAACTGCCGGACGGCACCTCCACCCCCGGGCTGCGGCTGACCTGGGTCGCCCTCAAGCTCGACCCGGAGCGCGCGGCGACCGCCGTCCGGGCCCGCGGCGGCGGCGAGGAGGGCGCCCGCAAGGCGCTGCAGCGGGTGACCGACCAACTGGCCGGGCGGCTCAACAGCGCCGGGTTCAACGCGACCGTGCTGGACGAGCGCGAACTGATCGCCGCCCTGGCCATCTCCGCCTGTGCCAACCCGATCGCGGTGGCCGGCCGCCAGGGCACCGGCAGCGGCGGCGGCACCACCCGCCGCACCCAGGAGGGCAACCGGTTCTGGCGGATCGACGACCGCTGGCACACCACCTACGGGATCTCCCGCTGGCCGCAGCTCAGCCGCCCCGGCGGCGCCCCCGGCCGGATCGCCGCGCCGGACCTGGTCAACCTGATCACCGGCTCGCCGGCCCTCGCCAGCACCTTCAGCCTGACCGCCGGGCACGGCACCGGCGGCTCGGTCACCGTCAGCGGACACCTGCGGGTGACCGGGCGCAGCGAGAGCGAGGTCGGACTGGTCGGCCGCCAGGTGGAGACCAGGGCGCAGAGCGCCGGCCTCGGCCTCGTCCGGCTCGACCTGGAGCAGGCCCCCGGCATGCTCGCCACCCTGCCACTGGGAGGAGCGTCCTGATGGCGTACCAGACCTATCCGGCCCTCGGCCCGCAGCCCGGCGGCGAACAGCACCGGGCGCGGCCGCGGATCCTGCCCGGCTTCGGCCTGCGCGGCCCCCGCCGGGAGAAGCACGTCCTGGAGCCGGCCGACCTCGCCGCCCTGGCCTTCCCGGTCGGCGACGACGGCGTGGTCATCGGCGTCGACCCGCAGGGACTGCCCGCGGTGCTCGGACTCTTCCGCCCCAGCGCGTACGACCTGGTGCTGGTCGGCGGCATGTGGACGGCGCAGATCATCGCGCTGCGGGCCGCCGCGATCGGTGCCCGGGTCGCGGTGGAGACCGCCCGCGGCCAGCTCTGGGGCCCGATGGCGCAGGCCGCCGGCGGCGGTCAGCCGTGCGTGACGGTCCACCAGGTCGGCCGGCTGGGGCCGCAGGGCGCCTCGGTGGCCTCGCCGGTGCTGGTGGTGCGCGACCTCGGCGCCCGCCCGCCGCGCAGCCGGCTCTCCGCCGCGCCCTGGCAGACCACCCTGACGCTGCTGCCGTACCTGGGCCCGAACGCCGCCCGGGTGCTGAACGCCGCCGACCTGGTCGGCGTGCAGCGGATCTCCCCCCAGGAGGCGGAGCTGACCGGCCGGGTGCTGTCGCTCCCGGCGCAGGACGTGGCCACACTGCCCACCCTCGGCGACGACCTCACCCTGTGGGCGACCCGGATGCGGCGCCAGTACGTACGGGCCGTGGCCGGGCAGGCCGAGCAGCAGGTGCTCGGCGGTCCGCGACGGATGGACTGAGCGGCGGCTCGCCGCACCCGGCGGGCCGCCGTGGAACCGAAGCCGCCTTCAACGGGGGTTGCCGTACGGCCTAGTCTGTGATGCGGCAACGGCACCGCTGAGCAAGCGGCGGCGAACACGAGGGAGCCAGAGTGAGCAGCGATCGGGACGGCGTCTACGTCGGCGACAACGCGGCGGAGGACGACGACGACTGGTCGGACGCGCCTGACTACACTCCCCCGTCCTGGTACGTGCAGACCGAGACGCCGGCGGCCTCGGCTCCGGCTCCGGCTCCGGCCGCGTCGGCGGCTCCTCCGGTGGGCCCGCCCGTCGGCGTGCCCGCTGCGGAGGCCGCGCCGCACGCGCAGGCTCCGGGCGTGGCGGACGCTCCGGCCCACGGCCCGGCCCACGGCCCGGCCGAGGCCGAGGCTCCTCCGGTCGTCCCGGTCCTGCCGGCCGCGCCCGTCGCGCCGGGGCCGTCGGCGCCTCCGGTGCAGGCCGAGGCGCAGCACGTCCCGTTCCCGGCGGCTCCCCCGATGACGGCCCCCCTCCCTGCGCCCGTCCCTGCGCCCGCCCCCGCGCCCGCCCCCGCCGCCGAGCAGCCGCCCGCCGCCGCCCCCGCCTGGCCTCCGGCGGAGGCCCTCGCCCAGCCGCCCGCACCCCAGCCGTACCCGGCGCCGGCCCCGGCTCCCACGGCGGCCGCGCAGCACCCGCAGCCCGGCCCCCCGCAGTCCTTCGCACAGCCGCCCGCCCAGCCGGTCCCGCCGCAGCACCCGCAGGACCCGCAGCCCGCGTGGGATCCGCAGGCCGCCTGGGCGGCCCAGCTCCAGGCCCAGCCGGCCGCCACCGCCGAGCCGCAGCCCGCGCCGGCCCAGCCGCAGCAGCCGCAACCGCCCCAGCCCGGCCCGGTGGATCCGCGCCAGGGCGGCTGGCCCCAGCCCGCCGCGTACCAGCAGCCGGGCCAGCCCGGACAGCCCCAGACCGGGCAGCCCCAGACCGCGTATCCGCAGCCCCAGCTGCAGCAGCCCGTCCAGCCGCAGCAGCCGCAGCAGCCGCAGCACCCGGGCCCCGCGCAGCAGTGGCAGCAGCCGCAAGTCCCGCAGCCTGCCGCGTTCCAGCAGTCCGCCGCCCCGCAGCAGACCGCGCACGGCGCGCCGCTGGGCTACACCGCCGCCGTCGAGCTGTCCTCGGACCGGCTGCTGCGCAGCCAGCCCAAGCAGCAGCGCCAGCAGCCGCGCTTCCAGTTCGGCGGCAAGGCCGCGGCGGCCGAGAAGGCCCGCCGGCTGGAGATCATCCGCACCCCGGTCATGAGCTGCTACCGGATCGCCGTGATCAGCCTCAAGGGCGGGGTCGGCAAGACCACGACCACCACCGCGCTCGGCGCGACCCTGGCCAGCGAGCGCCAGGACAAGGTGATCGCGATCGACGCCAACCCGGACGCCGGCACCCTGGGCCGCCGGGTCAAGCGGCAGACCGGCGCGACCATCCGCGACCTGGTGACGGCGATCCCGCACCTGCGCAGCTACATGGACATCCGTCAGTTCACCTCGCAGGACCTGAACTCGGGCCTGGAGATCCTGGCGAACGACGTCGACCCGGCGGTCTCCACCGCCTTCAACGACTCGGACTACCGCCAGGTCATCGACGTGCTGGGCCGCCAGTACCCGATCATCCTGACCGACTCCGGCACCGGCCTGCTCTACAGCGCGATGCGCGGGGTGCTGGACCTGGCCGACCAGCTGATCATCGTCTCCACCCCCAGCGTGGACGGCGCCTCCAGCGCCTCGACCACCCTGGACTGGCTCTCCGCGCACGGCTACGCCGACCTGGTGCAGCGCAGCATCACGGTCGTCTCCGGGGTGCGCGAGACCAGCAAGATGATCAAGGTCGAGGACATCGTCGCGCACTTCCAGACCCGCTGCCGCGGCGTCGTCGTGGTGCCGTTCGACGAGAGCCTGGCGGCCGGCGCCGAGGTCAACCTCGACATGATGCGGCCCAAGGTCCGCGAGGCGTACTTCGAGCTGGCCACCCTGGTCGGCGAAGACATCGTCCGGGCCCAGCAGGCCGCCGCCCAGCAGTCCTCCTGGCAGCAGCCGCAGGCCCCGCAGCCGCAGCCCTACCAGGCCCAGGGCGCGCAGGCCCCGCCGCCCGCGCCCGGCGCGCCGTGGGCCCCGCAGCCCGGCCAGGCCCCGCCGCCGCCGGCCGGGTACGGCTACCCGCAGCAGCAGCCCTGGGCGCCGCAGCAGGGCGCGCCCGCCCCGCAGCCGGGGCCCGGCTACGGCTACCCGGCCCCCGAGCCGGACGGCTACCAGCCCCCGCCGCCGCCCGGGTACGGCTACCCGCCGCAGGCGCCCCAGCAGTGACGACACGGGAAGGGCCCGCCGGCACCAGGTCGGCGGGCCCTTCCGGCGCTTCCGCGGCTCAGGCGCCGGTGGTGCCGTCGCTGCCGTCGGTGCCGTCGATGTCGTCGGTGCCGTCGGTCAGCTCGCGGGCGCGCTTGACGTCGTCGCCCATCCGGTCCAGCAGCGCCTCGATGGAGTCGAACTTCTCCATCCCGCGCAGGTAGGCCAGGAAGTCCACCGCGACGTGCAGCCCGTACAGGTCCAGGCCGACCCGGTCGATGGCGTACGCCTCGACGGTCCGCGCGGTGCCGTCGAAGGTCGGGTTGGTGCCGACCGAGATCGCCGCCGGCATCCGCTCGCCGTCCGCCGTCAGCCAGCCCGCGTACACCCCGTCGGCGGGGATCGCGCTGTGCGGCACGGTGTCGACGTTGGCGGTCGGGTAGCCCAGCTCGCGGCCGCGCTGCGCGCCGCGCACCACCTCGCCCTCGACCCGGTGCGGGCGGCCCAGCACCTCGTTGGCGCCGGCCATGTCCCCGGTCTCCACCAGCCGGCGGGTCAGGCTGGAGGAGAACGGCTCGCCGTCCCCGGCCGTGCCGCACACCTGCAGGTCGACCACCTCGACCTCGAAGTCGTCCGCCCGGCCCAGCTCGGTGAGCAGCGCGACGTCCCCGGCGGCCCGGTGCCCGAAGCGGAAGTTGGGGCCCTCGATGACGACCCGGGCGTGCAGCGCGTCCACCAGGACCTGCCGGACGAACGTCTCCGGGGACTCCTTCGAGAACTCGGTGGTGAACGGCAGCACCAGCACCGCGTCCACCCCGAGCTCCGCGATCAGCTCGGCGCGGCGCGGGTGCGGCGCGAGCAGCGGCGGGTGGCTGCCCGGGCGGATGACCTCGCGCGGGTGCGGGTCGAAGGTCACCACGACCGAAGGGAGGCCGAGTTCGCGGGCCCGCCCGACCGCCCGCCCGATGATCAGCTGATGCCCGCGGTGCACCCCGTCGAACGAGCCGATGGTGACGACGCTGCGTCCCCAGTCACCGGGGATCTCCTCCAGGCCACACCAGCGCTGCACCTGACCGCTCCTTGTTCCGTACGGCGCGTACCCTCTGTACGCTCAAACGCTCAAACCCGAACCCCTATAGCGTGCCATGCGCCTGCCCGGGCTCCGGCACCGGAATGCGGGTTGGGCGCACCGGCGGCCGCGCGGCCCGCCCGGCCGCGGTCCGATCCGCCTCGGCGGCGGCGTACTGCGGGTCGCGGCCGGCCGCCGCCAGGGCTCGCAGCAGGGTCAGCCGGGGGCCGTCCGGAGCGGTCGGGGCGGCGTCGCGCGGCCAGCGGACGAGCAGCTGGGCGAAGGCCGCGAACCGTCCGGCGCAGCGCACCAGCAGTTCGTCGGCGTCCGGCAGGCCGGGGGTGGCGCGGGCCAGTACCGCGCGGGCGCGGGCGGGTTTCTCGGCCGCGCAGTGCTCGGCGAGCCGTTCCACGGCGGCGGTCAGCACGGCCGGGTCGGCCTCGGTGGCGAGCAGGGTGTCCAGCAGCTCGCAGCGCAGCGCGTCCGCCGCCGGGTCGGCCACGGGGAGGGACAGCACCTCGGCGAACGGCACCCGTGCCGCCGCCGTCCGGGCGGCCAGTGCGGCGCCGAGCAGGACCCGCAGCTCCAGCCGGTCGGCCGGGCCGACGGCGGCGGTGCGCTCCAGCCGGCGGCCGAGGTAGTCGACGGCGACCGGGCCGGCCAGTCCGGGGTGCGCCCGCAGCAGTCGGGCGGCCAGGTCGGCGCCCTGCCGGACGGCCGCCGGGGCGGCGGCGTCGGCGAGCACCCGCAGCGTCTCGGCGGGCGCCGCACCGGGCGCCGTCAGCCGGTCGGCGAGCGCGGCCAGGACGGGCTCCGGGTCGCTCTCCAGGGCCGGGGCGAGCGCCCTCGGGGTCAGGAAGGCGTCGCCGCCCGCCCGGTGCAGGGCGAGCGCGGCCGGGAGGTGTTCGGCCCGGGTCGCCGGATCGCGGACCAGCAGGGCCAGCGCGGCGCCGTGCAGGCCGGGCTCCTCCTCGCGGGCGAGCAGGGTCAGCGCGGCGAACCGCAGCAGCTCGGCCCCGGCACCGGCCGCGTACGGGGCGGTCCGCAGCCCGTGCACGGCCGCCGCGACGTGCCGTTCGGCCCGCCGGTCGTGGCTCCAGCGGTCCACCGCGCGGCACAGCGCGGACGGCTCCTCGGCGGCGAGCACGGTGAGCAGCGCGTCGGCCCGCGGGTGCGCCGCGGCGGCCAGTGCGTCGGCCAACTCGTCCAGGGCGAGCCGCCGGTGGGCGTACAGCAGGTCGTGGGCGAGGTCGGCGACGGTGAGGCACCCGCTGGGGCCGGCCCGGCCCGGCAGGCCGCGCGGGTCGTCGAACCAGGCGCACAGCAGCGGGAACACCGCGACCGGGTCGGCCCGCAGCCGCTCGGCCACCGCGCCGAGGAAGCGCTGCCCGGGGCCGTCGGCGACCACCAGGCGGCGCAGCAGGGCGAGTTCGACCTCGAGGGGCAGGCCGAGCCCGGTCCAGAACGCCGGGCCGAAGCGGCCGAGCCCGGCCGCCGGGAGGGCCGCCACGCCGCCCGGCGCGGCGGCCCGTTCGGCGATCCGACCGGCCAACTGGTCGAGCAGCGCCCGGTGTTCGGCGAGGTCCGGGCTGGCGGCGAGGCCGGCGGTGAGCAGCCGGGCCGCCCACCAGGCGGGTTCGCTGCCGGGCGGGCGCAGGTCCAGGGCGCGCCAGATCCGGTGCAGCCACGGGTCCAGCGCGGGCGCGCCCCAGGTCTCGGCGACCCGGCCCAGGGCGGCGGCGACCGGGCCGATCCGGTGCCGGGGGACGGTGTACGCCCGGGCGGGGGCGCCGGACCGCTCTGCCCCGCTCCCGGTGCCGGGCGCGTCGCCGGACCACGGAGGCGTGTCCTCGTCCTCGCCGAGCAGCAGCCGCAGTGCCGCGTCCAGGTCCAGGTGGAGGCCCTGCAGCCAGTCGGCGAACTCGCCGTGTGCGAACCGGAATCCGGGGCCGGCGGGCACGAACAGGCCGTCGGCGAGCACCGCCGCGGCCCAGCCGCCGTCGGCCGGGAACAGCTCCTCGAAGGCCGCCCGGTCCAGCCCGCCCGGCTCGCTGCCGAGCATCCGCCGGGCCGCCTCGTGGACCCGCCCGGCCACCGCCGCCGCGAGTCGGCGCACCCGCCCGTGCGGCGGTGCGCCGGGCCGGGCGGCGCCGCGCCGGTGGGCGCCGGAGCGTCGCGTCCGGCCGTCGTCGGCCAGCCGCTGGGCCACCCGCAGGCAGCGCAGGTCCAGGTAGGCGCCGAACAGGTCGCCCCGGCACGCCGGCCCGTCCCGCAGCCCCTCGGCCCACAGCTCCCCGGCCAGCCGGACGGCCAGCGGGTGCCGGGCGTCCTCGGCGGCGGTCGGCCGGTCCGGCGGCAGCCCGTACCGCCGGCGCGCCCGTTCGGCGGCGTCTACGGGCAGCGGGCCGAGCCGCTGCCCGGCCAGGCTCGGCGCGCCCGGGCCGCCGCCGTCCATCCGGATGGTGGGGGCGCTGCCCAGGTCGCCGTCCGGGTGCGGCTCCGGGGCGCGGGGTGCGCCCGGCGTGCCGCTGCCCCAGGTCTCGGCCGCCAGGCGCTCCCAGAGCTCCTCCCCGCAGGCGGTCAGCAGCCGCGCGCCGCAGCCGGTGAGCCACTGGCCTGCGCCGCGCAGCCGGCGCGCGTCCAGCGGGGCCGGGGCCTCCTCCGGGCCGTCGAGGACCACCAGCAGCGGCCGCCCGGCCGCCGCGCACAGGGCCGCCACCGGCTCCGGCCCGGGCGCCGGGACGCCGAGCGCGGCCGCGGCGGCGGCCAGCGCCCGCTCGACCGGTTCGGCGAGCGAGCGGTCCTCGGCGCGCAGGTCGGCGCCGCGCAGCCAGAGGGTGGGCAGCGGAGCGGCGGCGCCGGAGCGGCGGACGGCCAGCGCGGCCAGTTCGGTGGAGCGCCCGCTGCCGGGGGCGCCGACCAGCGCGGTGACGGTCGCGGGCGGCTCCTCCCCGGCCAGGCCGTCCGGCCGGTCCACCCGGTCCGCGGCGAGCCCGGCCACCCGGCCCGGTCCGGCCCCGGCGGCGGCGAGCTGGGCGGCGGTCAGCCGCAGCACCCCGGCCAGGTTGAGCGCCGACCCGTAGGCGGGCACGGCCGCCGCGTTGCGGGCCAGCAGCCCGGCCAGCACGTCCGAGACCTCCACCGCCCCCGCGGGGCCGGTCCCCGGGCTCCCTGCCGCCACGGCCGGGAACGCCCCGCCGTGCCGGGGGCCCCGTACGGCGGGCGCGGCCAGTGCGACCACCGCCCCGCTGCGCGCGTCCAGTACGGGCGAGCCGGCCGGCACCGTGACCCCGTCGACCACCGGTACGTCCAGGAGCAGCACCCCGCCCAGCAGGTGCCCGCCGTACGCGGCGCCGGTGAACCCGAGCAGCCCGCAGCGCAGCGCGACCGCCCGGCCGTCCTCGCCCTCCAGCGCGGGCAGCAGCAGCTCGCGCCCCGCCCCGGCCGCGGCCACCGGCAGCGGCGGCACCGGGAGCCCGCCGACGCCGTCGGTGCGCAGCACCGCGAGGCCGTACTGGGGCAGCGGCAGGACGGCGTCCGGGCCGAGCACCCGGGTCTGCCCGCCGGGGGTGTGCAGGACGACCCGGTCCAGCCCGGCCACGCTCTCGTGTGCGGTGAGCACGCCGCCCTGCGGGTCGGCGACGAATCCCAGGCCGTGCAGGCGCCCGTCGAGGTCGCGGATGCGCAGCAGGTACCGCCCCGGATCGCCTTCCGGAAAACCCGGCATCTGTGCCCCCTCGACCGTCGTGCCTCACCGCCGGGAGCCTGCCCGCCGGGAGGGCGGCCCGACCGCGCCTGCGCCGCTCACCACGGGCGTTCACCTCGCGCGCTCCCTCGTGCGGGTGACCTTTCCCGGTCGCCTGGTGGGCCCTGAAAAGGGGGAACCCCCGCCGGAGTCCCGACGGGGGTGGCGAAGCGACCGGACTCAGCCGACGAACACCGCGACCGGCTTCGCCTGCCCGTCCCGCTCCTCGACCAGGGCGAGGAACCGCCCGTCCGGCCCGAACACCGCGATCGGCCCGGCCACGCCCAGCCCGGGCGCCTTGAGCCGGGCGCCGTGCGACAGCTTCTGTGCCGCCGCCTCGTCCAGGTCCCAGCGCGGGAAGGCGGCCGCCGCGGCCGCCCCGATCGGCAGCACCTCCAGCCCGGCCGCGGCGTCGCCGGTGACCGCGGCCTCCAACTGCTCCAGGGTGTGCGCCGACTCGACCCCGTACGGCCCGACCTTGGTGCGCCGCAGCGCGGTCAGGTGCCCGCCGACGCCCAGTCCGGCGCCAAGGTCCCGCGCCAGCGCCCGGATGTAGGTGCCGGAGGAGCACTCGACGGTGACGTCCAGGTCGATCACCGGCGTGCCGTCCTCGGCGACCGCCGCGCGCTGCGCGTGCACGGTGAAGGAGTGGATCGTGGTCGGCCGGGCCGCCAGCTCGAACTCCTCGCCCTCGCGCACCCGCGCGTACGAGCGCTTGCCGTCGATCTTGATCGCGCTGACCTTGGACGGCACCTGCATGATCTCGCCGGTGAGCGCCGCGACCCCGGTGTCGATCGCCTCCCGGGTGACGGCGTCGGCCGGCGCCGAGGAGGTGACCTCGCCCTCCCGGTCGTCGGTGACGGTGGTCTGGCCGAGCCGGATCGTCGCCTCGTACGTCTTGGCGGTCAGCATCAGGTGGCCGAGCAGTCGGGTGGCCCGCTCGACGCCGATCACCAGCACGCCGGTGGCCATCGGGTCCAGGGTGCCGGCGTGCCCGACCTTCCGGGTGCCGGCCAGCCACCGCAGCTTGGCGACGACTCCGTGCGAGGTGATGCCCTCGGGCTTGTCGACGATCACCAGGCCGTCTGGGCCGGTGCCTTTGCGCTTCATCGGGTTCTTTCTCTGAAAAACGACATGCGGGATGCTCAACGTACCGGCAGCAGCGCGTTCCTGAACCGCTCGACCACCGCCGCCACCTCGTCGCGGACGCTGAACCCGGCCGCGAAGACGTGCCCCCCGCCGCCCAGTTCGGCGCAGGCCGCGGCGACGTCCACCGCGCCCTTGGAGCGCGAGGAGCCGCGCAGCGTGCCGTCCGGGTCCTGCTTGAGCACCAGCGCCACCTCGGCCTCGGCCGGGCGGCGCAGGATGTCGATCAGCCCCTCGATCTCCTCGACCGTGACGCTGAACAGCGCCAGGTCCTGGTAGGGCACCCAGGTCCACACCAGGCCCAGCCCGCCGGCCGCCGCCGGCTCGTAGACCGCCCGGTCGAGCGCACCCGCGAGCACCTTGAGGTAGCCGAAGGAGGAGGTGTCCCAGAGCTGCCGGGAGATCAGGTCGTGGCGGATGCCGGTGGCCAGCAGCCGGCCGGCGAGTTCGTGGGTGGCGGGCGTGGTCGCCCGGTACTTGAACGAGCCGGTGTCGGTGGCGACGCCCGTGTAGAGGCAGGTCGCCAGGTCCTGGTCGAGCTCGACGCCGAGGCGGCGCAGCAGCTCGTCGACCAGGACGGCGGTGGCCGGCGCGGTCGGGTCGATCAGCTGGTGGGTGCCGAAGCCCGGGTTGGAGGCGTGGTGGTCGAACACCACCAGGACGGGCGCGGCGAAGGCCTTGTCGTGCAGCAGGCCGAGCCGGCTCTCGGCGGCCACGTCGAAGCAGAGCACCAGCTCGGGCACCTCGGGCACCTCGGCGGCCGGCACGATCAGCTCCTGGCCGGGCAGGAAGGCCAGCGACTCGGGCACGATCTGCGGGTCGTCGCCGAAGGAGACCCGCACCTGCTTGCCGAGCGCGCGCAGGGCCAGCGCGGCGGCCAGCGAGGAGCCCAGCGCGTCGCCGTCCGGGCAGATGTGGCAGATCAGGTCGATCGAGCGGGCCTGACCGATCTCCGTCACCACCTGCTGCCAGAGCAGCTCGAAACCGCTCTCCTCGGCGCGCGGGCCGGGGAGCGCCGCGAGGGCACCCTCCACCGTGCTGGTGGAGGACGCCCCCGTGGTCGATCCGGCTCGCGAGGCGGCCTTCGCCGGCTCACCCGCCATGACTACTCGTCCTCGTCGTCACGCTCGGCCGCCGGGGCCCGGTACGGGTCCACGTCGCCGGCGTAGGTCGCCCCCGCGGCCTGCGTGCGGACCTCGGCGTCGGAGAGCCGGGCCCGGTCGAGCAGGTCGTCGATGTTCCGGGCGTTGTCCGGCAGGGCGTCCGCGACGAAGGTCAGCGACGGCGTGTGGCGCACCCCGATCTTGCCGACCTCGGAGCGGATCACGCCCTTGGCGCTCTCCAGCGCGGCGGCCGTGGCCTCCCGCTCGGTCTCGTCACCGAAGACGGTGTAGAAGACGGTGGCCTCGCGCAGGTCGCCGGTCACCCGGGTGTCGGTGATGGTCACGAACCCCAGTCGCGGGTCCTTGATCCGCCGTTCCAGGGTCTGGGCGACGACCACCTGGATGCGGTCGGCGAGCTTGCGCGCCCTTGCGGTGTCGGTCACGTTGCCTCCTCGTGCAATGGGCCCGGTACCCGGGCGAACTGCGCACCCGTCGGGGCCCACGCCCCAAAATACCGGCCCGCGCCCGGCCTTGCGGGCGCTCTCGGTCCTGATCCGTGTGAGAACGGCGACTTCCGCCGGCCTGCTCCACAGCTCTCATTCGTCGTCGTCGTTGTGGTACCTCCTCCTCGCGGAGAGGAGCTGTACCTCGGGGCGGCCGACGACCAGCCGCTCACAGCTGTCCAGGACCTCGGTGACGTACCCGGCTTCGCCGGAGACCACCGCGAGGCCGATCTCGGCCCGACGGTGCAGGTCCTGGTTCCCGGTCTCGGCAGCGCACACGCTGTACTTGCGCTGCAGTTCGGCCACGATGGGCCGCACGATCGAACGCTTCTCCTTGAGCGAGTGGACGTCGCCCAGCAGCAGGTCGAAGGTGAGTGTTCCCACGAACATGTGTGACAGGTCTCGCCGACCTGGAAGGCCTCGGGGAGCAGCCCGGAACCGGACTGGCTCCGCTACGTCTGACTACCCCGGACCCTACACAGCGAGACCGGGGCCGGTCGACGGAAATACCACCCGTCGACCGGCCCCGGCTTTCACCGACTAGGCGCGCGGCTTCTCGCGCATCTCGTAGGTCTCGATGACGTCGTCGACCTTGATGTCGTTGAACGACCCCAGGGTGACACCGGCCTCGAAGCCCTCGCGGACCTCGGTCGCGTCGTCCTTGAAGCGGCGCAGACCCTCGATGGTGAGGCTCTCCGCCACGACCTTGCCGTCGCGGATGAGGCGGGCCTTGGCGTTGCGGCGCAGCAGGCCCTCGCGGACCAGCACACCGGCGATGTTGCCGAACTTGGAGGAGCGGAAGACCTCGCGGATCTCCGCGGAGCCGAGGCGCACCTCCTCGTACTCGGGCTTGAGCATGCCCTTGAGGGCGTTCTCGATCTCCTCGATCGCCTGGTAGATGACCGAGTAGTACCGGACGTCCACGCCTTCCTTGTCGGCCGCAGTCCGCGCACGGCCTTCGGCGCGCACGTTGAAGCCGATGATGATGGCGTCCGAGCCCATCGCCAGGTCCACGTCGGACTCGGTGATGGCACCCACACCGCGGTGCAGGACCCGGAGCTCGACCTCCTCGCCCACGTCCAGCTTGACGAGGGCGTCCTCGAGGGCCTCGACCGAACCGGAGACGTCACCCTTGATGATGAGGTTGAGCTGCTCGATGGAGCCGGCCGCGATGGCCTTGTCCAGGTCCTCCAGGGACACCCGGACCCGACGCTGCGCGAAGGCGGCGTTGCGGTCGCGGGCCGAGCGCTTCTCGGCGATCTGACGGGCGGTGCGGTCCTCGTCGACGACGATGAAGCTGTCGCCGGCGCGGGGCACCGAGGTCAGACCGAGCAGCAGCACCGGGCGGGACGGGCCGGCCTCGGCGAGGCTGTTGCCGTTCTCGTCCAGCATCGCGCGGACGCGGCCGTAGGCGTCGCCCACGACGATCGAGTCGCCGACGCGGAGGGTACCGCGCTGCACGAGCACGGTCGCCATGGCGCCGCGGCCCTTGTCGAGGTGGGCCTCGATCGCGATGCCCTGCGCGTCCTGGTGGGGGTTGGCCCGCAGGTCGAGCGAGGCGTCCGCGGTGAGGACCACGGCCTCCAGCAGCTGGTCGATGTTGAGGCCCTGGCGCGCGGAGATGTCGACGAACATGGTGTCGCCGCCGTACTCCTCGGCCACCAGGCCGAACTCGGTCAGCTGGCCGCGGACCTTGGTCGGGTCGGCGCCCTCGACGTCGATCTTGTTGACGGCGACCACGATCGGCACACCCGCGGCCTTGGCGTGGTTCAACGCCTCGACCGTCTGCGGCATGACACCGTCGTTGGCCGCGACCACCAGGATCGCGATGTCGGTGGACTTGGCACCACGGGCACGCATGGCGGAGAACGCCTCGTGACCCGGGGTGTCGAGGAAGGTGATCGGGCGCTCTTCGCCGTTCACCATGGTGGCCACCTGGTACGCACCGATGTGCTGGGTGATGCCACCGGCCTCGCCCGCGACCACGTTGGACTTGCGGATCGCGTCCAGCAGGCGGGTCTTACCGTGGTCGACGTGACCCATGACGGTGACGACCGGCGGGCGCGCGGCCAGCTGGTCCTCGTCGCCCTCGTTGGCGCCGAAGTCGATGTCGAACGACTCCAGCAGCTCGCGGTCCTCGTCGTCCCGGCTGACGATCTCCAGGGCGAAGCCCATCTCGTCGGCGAGCAGCTGCAGCGTCGCGTCGGAGACCGACTGCGTCGCGGTGACCATCTCACCGAGGTTGAACATGACGGAGACGAGCGCGGCCGGGTTGGCGTTGATCTTCTCCGCGAAGTCCATCAGCGAGGCGCCGCTCGACAGGCGAACGGTCTGGCCGTTGCCGCGAGGCAGCATCACACCGCCGACGGACGGGGCCTGCATGGCCTCGTACTCCTGGCGCTTCGCCCGCTTCGACTTGCGACCGCGCGCCGGGCGACCGCCCGGGCCACGACCGAAGGCGCCCTGCGTGCCACCACGGGCACCCGGGCCGCCGGGACGACCGCCGAAGCCGCCGGGACGGGGGCCGAAGCCGCCGCCGCCACCCGGGGCACCGCCGCCGGGACGCGGACCGCCGAAGCCGCCGCCACCGGCCGGACGCGAGCCCGGACCGGCCGGACGACCCTGGAAGCCCGGACGGGCGCCACCACCGGCACCCGGACCACCCGGACGGCCACCGGGGCCACCCGGACCACGGCCACCCGGACCACCCGGACGCGGGCCGGCCGGACGCTGCGGCATCATGCCGGGGTTCGGACGCGGCATGCCGGACGGGGTCGGGCCGCCGGGACGCGGCGAGGCCGGACGGGGCATGCCATCGGGACGCGGACGGTCGCCACCGGGACGCGGCGCACCGGCACCCGGGGCGCCGGCGGGACGCGGACGGTCGCCACCGGGACGCGGCGCACCGGCACCGGGGGCACCGGCGGGACGCGGACGGTCGCCACCGGGACGCGGCGCACCGGCACCGGGGGCACCGGCGGGACGCGGACGGTCGCCACCCGGACGGGGACGGTCGCCACCCTGGGCGCCCGCACCGGCCGGACGGCCACCCGGCGCGCCCTGGCGGCGGTCGCCGGGGCGACCCATGCCGGTGGCGCTGCCCGAGGTGAACGGGTTGTTGCCCGGACGCGGGCCGGCCGGGCGCGGGCCCGGACGGGCGCCGCCGGCAGCCTGGCCACTCGGGCGCGGGGCCTGGGTGGACGGACGCGGGGCGGCGTCACCGGCCGGAGCCGGCGAGGAGAACTCGGCCGCGGGCGCGGCCGGGGCCGCCGGAGCGGCGGGGCGAGCCGCCGGGCGCGGGCCCGGGGTCGGCCCGGCCGACTTCGCCGCCGCGGGGGCGGGGGCGGGCTCGGCCGGGGCGGCGGGAGCCGCGGCGGCCGGGGTGGGACGGGGACCAGGGGTCGCGCTGGGGCGCGGACCCGGGGTCGGGGCCCCCGGCTTCGGGGAACCCGAGCCGGCAGCGGGGGCGGGCGCCGCGGTCTTCCGCGGGCCCGGCTTGGCAGCGGAACCACCAGTGGGGGCCACACCAAGCGCGTCAGTCAACTTGCGTACGACCGGCGCCTCAATCGTCGAGGACGCCGAACGGACAAACTCGCCGAGCTCGGTGAGCTTGGCCATGACGGCCTTGCTCTCCAAGCCAAGCTCCTTGGCGAGTTCGTAAACCCGGACCTTAGCCACTTCACTCCTGATCTATGAGTCCGGGGGTCTCGTCCGCCGGACTGTCGCTACTTCATGGGCGTACCCATCGCGTACTCATCGCGTACTCATCGAGTGCTCATCGCAATCTCGACCTACTTCCACATCGCGAGGTACCTGACTGGTGCACGGCGCACGGTGACCCGGGCGCTGTGCTTGTTGCGGTGGTTCTCCGCCGCGTGGAGCGACGGCCGTCGCGGAAGGGGGCCCGACTAGGAGGCTCCGCCTGTCCGCTCCCCGATGAACCCGCTGAGCCGCTCCGTGTCGAGCGTGCCCTGGAGCCGGAAGGCCCGGGGGAACGCCCGGCGGCGGACCGCGAGGTCGAGGCAGGCCGGATCGGGGTGCAGGTGAGCTCCCCGGCCCGGCAGTGCGCCACGGGGATCGGGGACGCACTCGCCCTCGACCGCCGTGACACGCAACAGCTGGTGCTTGGCCGCTCGCTTGCGGCAGCCCACGCAGGTGCGTTCCGGGCGTGCTCGGACATGCGTCCAGCCAGACGAAGGCAAGTCTACCCCTCCGAAGCGACATGGCGCCGCCCCGCTGATCCCGGAGGACCCGCGGGGACGGCTACGACAACGCCGACGACCGGCCGATCGATTCCCCGGACCGTCATTCGGGACGGCGGCCGCCGTCCTCCGACGGGCTCTCGGTGTCCGGCCGGATGTCGATCCGCCAGCCGGTCAGGCGCGCGGCCAGGCGGGCGTTCTGCCCCTCCTTGCCGATCGCCAGCGACAGCTGGTAGTCCGGCACGATCACCCGGGCGGAACGCTGGACGGCGTCCACGATCTCCACGCTGGTCACCCGTGCGGGGGACAGCGCGGCGGCGACCATCTCGCGGGGGTCCTCCGACCAGTCGACGATGTCGATCTTCTCGCCGTGCAGCTCGCCCATCACCGCGCGCACCCGGGCGCCCATCGGGCCGATGCAGGCACCCTTGGCGTTCAGCCCGGCACGGCGCGACCAGACCGCGATCTTGGTGCGGTGGCCGGCCTCACGGGCGATGGCGGCGATCTCCACGCTGCCGTCCGCGATCTCCGGGACCTCCAGCGCGAACAGCTTCCTCACCAGGCTGGGGTGCGTGCGCGACAGCGTCACCGAGGCCCCGCGGACACCGCGGCGCACCGCCACCACGTAGCACTTCAGCCGGGTGCCGTGCCGGTAGTCCTCGCCCGGGACCTGCTCCTGCGGGGGCAGGATGGCCTCCAGCTTGCCGATGTCGACCAGCACGCTCTTCGGGTCGTTGCCCTGCTGGACGACACCGGTGACGATGTCGCCCTCCTTGCCCGCGTACTCGCCGAAGGTCTGGTCGTCGGCGGCGTCGCGCAGGCGCTGCATCATCACCTGGATGCCGATGCTGGACGCGATCCGGCCGAAGCCGCTCGGGGTGTCGTCGAACTCCTTCGGCTCGACCCCCTCGTCCAGCTCCGCCGGGTCCTCCGTCGCCCACACGGTGACGTGGCCGCTCTTGCGGTCCAGGTGCACCCGGGCGCGACGGCGCGAGCCCTCGGTGCGGTGGTACGCGGTGAGGAGGGCGGACTCGATGGACTCGACCAGCAGGTCGAAGGGGATGTTCTTCTCGTTGACCAGCGTGCGCAGGGCACTCATGTCGATGTCCACGGCTACGCCTCCTCGTCTTTCGTCACGTTCGTCATGGTCGTACGGCACCGGAAGGTCACTCGGCGCCGTCGTCCCCCTCGTCGAAGTCGGCAGCCTCGTCCAGGAGCTCGTCGTCCTTGCGGTTGAACTCCACCTGGACGCGCGCCCGGGCCACCTCGGCGTACGCCAGGCGGCGCTCCTTCGGGCGGCCGCGCCCCTTCACCGGCTGCACCTCGACCAGCGCGCCGTCCTCGTCGGCCTCCAGCACCCGGGCGAGGAGCTCCCCGCCGTCCTCCAGGTGGATCTTGGCCAGCCGACCTTCCGCGCGCTGCCAGTGCCGGGGCAGGACCAGCGGCCGCTCCGCACCAGGCGAACCGACCTCCAGCAGGTACGCCTCGTCCCCCATCAGGTCCGACGCGTCCAGGGCCTCGCCCACCAGCCGGCTGAACTCCGCGATGGCGTCCATGTCCACGCCGTCGTCGGTGTCGACGTCGATCTGCACCTGCCGGCGGCTGCCCGCCCTGGTGACCCTGACGTCCTCCAAGTCCAGTCCGGCCTGCACGGCCAGCGGCTCCAGCAACGCTCGCAGCCGGTCGGTGTGGGTGGTGCTCATCCGGGTGGACTCCTCGGCCGCGTCTGCTGTTGTCAGAAGGTCGCCGCGCGCCCTCGGCGCCACACCGGGTCACGGCAGCTCGGCCCAAAGCCTAGCCGGTGAAGCCCCCAACCACCGATTCCGGACCGCCCCCGACCGCTCGCACCCCACCCACTGCGAGCAAGCTCACACCCGCCGGTCCGGGGCCCGTCACCGCCGAACCGGGCCCGGGATCGTGGGGATTCTGTAATCATTCACGCCAACGAGGCAGGCGCGGAGGCCGTCCTCCCGTCCACGCCCCGGAGTGACCCCGATGCAGCCGCCCAGCCGACGGACCTTCCTGTCCCTCGGACTCCTCACCCTGACCGCCTGCACCGCCGACCCCGCCGGGCCGGCCCCCGGCAGCACCGGCCCCCGCCCCGACCCGGACGCCCCCGTCCGCCTCCGCGCGATCGCCGCCACCGACACCCTCCTCGTCGGCTACGACGCCCTGCCCGCGGCCCCCGCCGCCCTGCGGGCCGAGAACGCCCGGCACCGCGCGGCCCTCGCCGAAGGTCTGCCCGCCACCGCCGTCCCGTCCCCGCCCGCGACCTCCTCCGCGACGCCGACCGCGCCCCCGACCCCCGTCGGCCTGGCCGCGCTGGAACGCCAGACCGCCGAGTCCCACCTCGCCGACCTCGACACCGCCGGCCCGGCCCTCGCCCGGCTGCTCGCCTCCGTCGCCGCCGCCCACGCCCTCCACGCGGCCGCCCTCGGCGACCCCGCCCCACCGGCCACCGGCCAATCCACCGCTTCCGCTTCCCCCAGCCCCACCGCCACTCCCGCCCCCGCAACCGTCACCGCCCTCCAGAACGCCCTCAGCGCGGAACACGCCGCCATCTACGGGTACGGCGTCGTCGGCGCCCGCCTCCCCGACGACCAGCAGCGCGCCGACGCCCGCACCGCCCACGCCGCCCACCAGGCCCGACGCGACGCCTGGCAACGCCTGCTCACCTCCCTCGGCGCCACCCCCGTCCCCGCCGCCGGCGGCTACCAACTCCCGTTCCCGGTCGCCTCCCCCACCGACGCCGGCAAACTCGCCGCCCACCTCGAAACCGGGCTGACCACCGTCTACGCCGACCTGGTCGCCGCCGTCCCCACCCCGCACCGCCTCACCGCCGCCACCGCCCTGCGCGAGTGCGCCCTCCGCGCCCGCCGCTGGGGCGCCCCCGACACCCCGTTCCCCGGCATCCCCGCCCAAGCCCCCACCCCCGCGCCCACCAGCAGCTGAAAACCCGCCCGCGACCCCCGACAATGGACCCATGTCGGGAGCCGCACCCACCATCACCGTCCCCACCTGGCTGACGGACACCGTCACCGCCGCCCACGGGGAGGCCGGCCGCCGATGGCTCGCAACCCTGCCCGCCAGGACGGCCGCCCACCTCGCCGACTGGGACCTCACCCTGGAACGCACCCTCGACCCCGGCGGCAGCCTCAGCCTGATCGCGTACGTCCACCGCGACGACCTCTCCCCCGCCGTGGTCAAAGCCGGGCTGCTCACCCCCGAGACCGCCCACGAGCACGCCGCCCTCAGCCGGTGGGCCGGCCGGGGCGCCGTCCTCCTCCTCGACGCCGACCCCGCCGAGGGCGTCCTCCTCCTGGAGCGCCTCCACGGCGAGATCCCGCTCCGCTCCCTCGCCGAGCCCAAGGCCATGCTGGAGGCCACCAGCCTGCTGCACCGCCTCTGGGTGGAACTCCCCGGGGAACACCCCTTCCCCACCCTCCCGCAGCAGGTCGACGCGGCCGCCGCCCGGGTCGGGGACCACCGCGACCACCCCGCCGCCGCCGAGGCCCAGGCCCTGGTCGACGAGGCCCTGGACACCGCCCGGAGCCTGGCCGGCTCCGCCGACGAGACCTTCCTCCTGCACGGCGACTTCCACCATGGCAACGTCCTCGCCGCCGACCGCGCCCCCTGGCTGGCCATCGACCCGCGCCCCCTCGTCGGCGAGCGCGCCTACGACCTGGCCCGCCTCGCGCTGGACCGCGCCGACACCCTGCTCGGCTCCCCCGGCGTCCCCGCCGCCGTCCGCCGCCGGCTCCACCAGCTCTCCGACGCCCTCGGCGTCGACCGGGACCGCCTCCGCGGCTGGGCCCTCTTCCGCGCCGTCGACCTGGCCCTGCGCTCCCTCACCGCGGGCCGCCGCGAGGACGCCGAACTCCACCTCGAACTCGCGGGCTCGCTCTGAGACGCCGGCCCGGACAGCAGCCCTAGGCGCCCGGCTGCCGCAGGGGCAGCCGCGCCCCCATCACCGCGTACAGCCGGTCCGTCGCCGGGAACCGCACCGCCCGCGCCAGGTCCCGGTACCCCAGCACCCGGTACAGCCGCCGCGCCGGCGTCTCCGCGTCGATCGCCGAGAGGATGCTCCGGTCCAGCCCCGACCGCTCGCACAGCGTCCGGATGATCCGCGAGCCGACCCCCTGCCCCTGGAACTCCGGCAGGACGTGCAGCTCGGTGACGGCGAACACCCCGTCCAGCCAGGCCTCGTGGCCCCGCGCGGTCAGGTACGGCTCGATCACCGTGCTCCACCAGTGCTCCCGCTGGTTGGGCATCCCGTACCCGAAGCCGACCAGCCGCCCCCCGCTGATCGCCCCGAACGCGATCACCCCGGGCTGCCCGGCGTGCCGGCCGACGATGTGCAGCCGTACCGCGACCTCCTCGGGCGTGAGCCCGAACGCCACCGCCTGGACCTCCAGCGCCTGCGGCGCCCAGTCCGCAAGGTCGATGGCCTCGATCGTCACCCCGGTCAGCTGATCCATGCTCCGGACGTTACTACCAGCGGCCCCTCGCCGCGGCCGAAGATCCGAACAGGCCGGCGCCCCCGGGACTCCCCGGAACGGAGCCCTCAGAACAGCACGCTCATGAACGCCCCGACCTCCCGGAACCCCACCCGCCGATAAGCCGCCCGGGCCCGCAGGTTGTAGTCGTTGACGTACAGCGACACCACCGGCGCCACCTCCCGCAGCGCGATGTCCAGGACCGCCGCCATCCCCGTCTCGGACAGCCCCTGCCCGCGGTGCTCCGGCGCCACCCAGACCCCCTGGATCTGGCAGGCGCCCTCCGTCACCGCCCCGACCTCCGCCTTGAAGACGACCTGCCCGTCCGCCCCGAACCGCGCGAACGACCGCCCGGCGGCCACGAGTTCGGTCACCCGGGCCTGGTAGAGGAGCCCCCCGTCGCCGGCCAGCGGCGACACCCCGACCTCCTCGGTGAACATCGCCACGCAGGCCGGCATCAGCGTCTCGACCTCGCTGCGCCGCACCCGGCGCACCAGCGGATCCGGCGCGATCTCCGCCGACGGCACCGACGTGGCCAACAGCGGCTGGTGCGCCCGGACTTCACGCGGCGGCCCCCAACTCCGCTCCAGCAGAGCCCAGAACGCCGCGGTGGCCTGCGCCGGCCCGACGATCGAGGAGCAGCGCCGCCCCTGCCGGCGGGCCCGCTCGGCGAACGCCGCGACCGCCTCCGGCCCGGCATCGACCAGGACGAGGTTCGCCCCGGCGTAGCAGAGGGCGGCCAGCGCGCCGCTGCCGTCGTACCAGCCCCAGATCTCCCCGCCGAGCCGCCACGGGTCGAGGCCGACGGACTCGACCCGGGTCGCGACGAAGGCGTTGGAGACCGGGTCACGGTGGAGGATCGCCATGACGTCCGCGAGGTCGGACGGCTCCAGCACGCGGGTGGTGGCCAGGGCCCGGGCGGCCTGGAAGGAGCCCGGGAGCATCACACCTCGATCGAGCATCGAGACAGCACCTCACTGAGACGACTCTGGCCGCACCCTACTCCGTGGCCCCACCCGGCTACGGCCGCGGGGCCGTCCGCGAACGGACGGCCCCGCTTCCGGAAAACGTCGCGCGTGCACTCCCGCGCGATCAGGACGGCTACGCGGGACTCACTCCCCCGCGACGACGGTCGGCGCCCCCGCCGCGACACCCGCCTCCTGCATCTGCTCGGCGAGCTTGAGCGCCTCCTCGATCAGGGTCTCGACGATCTTCGACTCGGGGACGGTCTTGATGACCTCGCCCTTGACGAAGATCTGGCCCTTGCCGTTGCCGGAGGCGACGCCAAGGTCGGCCTCCCGGGCCTCGCCCGGCCCGTTCACGACGCAGCCCATCACGGCCACCCGCAGGGGCACCTCCATGCCCTCCAGGCCGGCGGTGACCTCCTCGGCGAGCTTGTAGACGTCCACCTGGGCGCGGCCGCAGGACGGGCAGGAGACGATCTCCAGGCCGCGCTCACGCAGCCCGAGCGACTCCAGGATCTGGTTGCCGACCTTGATCTCCTCGGCCGGCGGCGCGGAGAGCGAGACCCGGATGGTGTCGCCGATGCCCTCGGCCAGCAGCGCGCCGAAGGCGACCGCCGACTTGATGGTGCCCTGGAAGGCCGGCCCGGCCTCGGTCACCCCGAGGTGCAGCGGGTAGTCGCAGGCGGCGGCGAGCTGGCGGTAGGCGTTGATCATCACGACCGGGTCGTTGTGCTTGACCGAGATCTTGATGTCGCGGAAGTCGTGCTCCTCGAACAGCGAGCACTCCCACAGCGCGGACTCGACCAGCGCCTCCGGGGTGGCCCGGCCGTACTTCTCCATCAGCCGCTTGTCGAGCGAGCCGGCGTTGACGCCGATCCGGATCGGCACGCCCGCGCCCTTGGCCGCCTTGGCGATCTCACCGACCTTGTCGTCGAAGGCCTTGATGTTGCCCGGGTTCACGCGCACCGCCGCACAGCCGGCGTCGATCGCGGCGAAGACGTACTTCGGCTGGAAGTGGATGTCCGCGATGACCGGGATCTGCGACTTCCTGGCGATGATCGGCAGCGCGTCGGCGTCGTCCTGGGACGGCACGGCCACCCGGACGATCTGGCAGCCGGACGCGGTGAGCTCGGCGATCTGCTGCAGCGTGGCGTTGATGTCCGAGGTGACCGTGGTGGTCATCGACTGGACCGAGACGGGGGCGTCGCCGCCGACCGGCACGTTGCCGACCATGATCTGCCGGGAGTAGCGGCGCTTGGCAAGCGGCTTGAGCGGCAGGGACGGAATACCGAGCGAGATCGCGGTCATGTGCGCAGGGTTCCCCGGGGTTGAGGTGTGGTCGACCGCCCGGCCGTTGGGACGGCCGAGGCCGGGCGCGCTGACGATCGCGCACCCGGCCTCCACGGTACGGCACGGCAACGGGCCCCAGCACACCCGCCGTACCCGAACGTCCTAGCTGATCTTCACCGGGTTCACCAGGTCCGCGACCATCACCAGCAGGGTGAAGCCGATGAAGATGCTGGCCACGACGTACGCCACCGGCATCAGCTTGGCGACGTCGAAGGGGCCCGGGTCGGGCCGGCGGAACAGCTGTGCGAAGCGGCGCCGGACCGCCTCCCAGACCGCGCCGGCGACATGGCCGCCGTCCAGCGGGAGCAGCGGCAGCATGTTGAAGAGGAACAGCGACAGGTTGATGCCGGCCAGCAGGTTCACGAAGAACGCGATCCGCTGGGTGCCGGGGATGTCGAGCGAGAAGACCTCGCCGCTCACCCGGGCGGCTCCGACCATGCCGATCGGCGAGTCCGGGTCGCGCGGGGCGTCGCCGACGACGGCGTTCCACAGCCCGGGGATCTTGCCGGGCAGGGCGACCAGCGACTTCACCCCGTTCTCGGCCATGTCGTACATCCGGTCGACGGACTGCCCGAAGCCCAGCCGGACCACACCACTCGCGGGAGTGAATCCGAGGAACCCGGCCTGGACGGTCCGGCCCTTGATCGGGACGTTGTTCCCGTCGTACTTCTGGACGTCGTTGACGGCGATGGTCGGGTTCAGGGTGAGCTTCTGCCCGTCCCGCTCGACCACCACCGGGACGGTCCGGCCGGCCGACCGGCGGATGTCCGCCTGGAGCTGGTCGTAGGTGCGGATCCGGTCGCCGTCGAAGGAGACGATCTTGTCCCCGGCCTTCAGTCCGGCCTGGGCGGCCGGGGTCTGCGGGGCGTCCGCCGGGCAGTTGTCGGTGGGCTGGCCCGCCTTGACGACGCACTGGGCGACGGTGCTGACCGTCGGCACGTTCATCGAGACGCCGAAGCCCATCATGACGGTCAGGAACAGCCCGAACGCCAGGATCAGGTTCATGAACGGCCCGGCGAACATGACGATGACGCGCTTCCAGGGCTTGCGGGTGTAGAAGAGCCGCTGCTCGTCGCCCTCCTGGAGCTCCTCGTAGGAGGCCTCGCGGGCGTCCTCGATCATGGTCCGCCAGGGCGAGCTGCTGCGCTTGGTGATCCGGCCGTCATCGCCCGGCGGGAACATCCCGATCATCCGGATGTACCCGCCGAAGGGGATCGCCTTGATGCCGTACTCGGTCTCGCCCTTGCGGCGCGACCAGACGGTCGGGCCGAAGCCGACCATGTACTGCGGCACCCGGATGCCGAACAGCTTGGCCGTGGAGAGGTGGCCGAGTTCGTGCCAGGCGATCGAGATGAGCAGCCCGATCACGAAGACCAGGATGCCGACCACCGTCAAAACCGTTGCCACCGCTGGTCCTCCGTCATGCCGCTCCGCTCATCGTCTCGTCGTACCGCACGTGCGGCCGTCAGCCCGCCGCCAGCTCGCGGGCCCGGGCACGCGCCCAGTCCTCCGCGTGCAGGACGTCCTCCACCGTCAGGGAAGTTCCCGACGCCGCCACCGCGCTGCCCGGCTGCCCGTGCTCGGCCACGACCTTGGCAACAGTGTCCACGATTCCGGTGAAGGCGAGGCCGCCCTTCAGGAATGCCTCCACACACTCCTCGTTGGCCGCATTGAACACCGCCGGGGCGGTACCGCCCAGGGTGCCCACCTCCCGCGCCAGCTCGACCGCCGGGAAGGCCTCGTCGTCCAGCGGGAAGAACTCCCAGGAAGCGGCCTTCGTCCAGTCGCAGCCCGGGGCGGCGTCCGGCACCCGCTCCGGCCAGCCCAGGCCCAGCGCGATCGGCATCCGCATGTCCGGCGGACTGGCCTGCGCCAGCGTCGAACCGTCGGTGAACTCCACCATCGAATGCACCACCGACTGCGGGTGGACCACGACCTCGATCCGGTCGAACGGCACGTCGTACAGCAGGTGCGCCTCGATCACCTCCAGGCCCTTGTTGACCAGGGTCGCCGAGTTGATCGTGACGACCGGGCCCATCGCCCAGGTCGGATGCGCCAGCGCCTCCTGCGGCGTCACCCCGGCCAGCTGCTCGCGGGAGCGGGTGCGGAACGGGCCGCCGCTCGCCGTCACCACCAGCTTGCGCACCTCGGCCCGGGTGCCACCGGCCAGCGCCTGGAACAGCGCCGCGTGCTCGGAGTCCACCGGCACGATCTGCCCCGGCTTCGCCACCGCCTTCACCAGCGGGCCGCCGACGATCAGCGACTCCTTGTTGGCCAGCACCAGCACCCGGCCCGCCGCCAGCGCGGCCAGTGTCGGCCGCAGCCCGATCGACCCGGTGATGCCGTTCAGCACCGAGTGGCACTCCATCCCGGCCAGCTCGGTCGCCGCGTCCGGCCCCGCCAGCACGGCCGGCAGCGGACGGCCCGCCGCCTTCGCGGCCAGCGCCTCGCGCAGCGCCGGCACCGCCGCCGGATCGGCCACCGCCACGGTGTGCACGCCCAGCCGCAGCGCCTGCTCGGCCAGCAGCTCCACCCGGCCGCCGGCCGCCGACAGGGCCACCACCCGGAAGCGGTCCGGATTGCGGAGCACCACGTCGATGGCCTGGGTGCCGATCGAACCGGTGGACCCGAGGATCACCAGCTCCCGGGGGCCGGAGGGGTCCGCCACGGTGGGCGTGAAGCGCAGCTGCGGGTGGGCGAGCGAAGTCATGCGCCCATTGTGTCCTGTCCGCGACCACGCCCAGGACTCCCCAGTCCTTCCCCAGGACGACCCGGCACCCCACCGGCTACCGTCGGAGCCATGCGTACCGTCATCGCCGGAGGCCACGGACAGATCGCGCTGAAACTGGAACGGCTGCTCGCCGAACGCGGCGACCACCCCGCCGGGATCATCCGCCGCCCCGAACAGGCCCAGGACCTGATCGACGCCGGAGCCGAGCCGCTGCTGCTCGACCTGGAGGCCACCACCGCCCCCCGGCTGGCCGAACTGCTGGCCGGCGCCGATGCGGTGGTCTTCGCCGCCGGCGCCGGACCGGGCAGCGGCACCGCCCGCAAGAACACCGTCGACCGCGACGCCGCCATCCTGCTCGCCGACGCCGCCGAACTCGCCGGCGTCCGCCGGTACGTGATCGTCTCCTCGATGGGCGCCGACGCCGACGCCCACCACCCCTCCGACGACGTCTTCCAGACCTACCTGCAGGCCAAGGGCGCCGCCGACGACGCGGTCCGCGCCCGGACCACGCTGGACTGGACGGTGCTGCGCCCCGGGCGGCTCACCGACGGACCCGGCACCGGCCTGGTCCGGCTCGCCCCCTCGACCGGGCACGGCGCGGTGGACCGGGCCGACGTCGCCGCCGTCCTGGCCGCCCTGCTGCACGAGCCCGGCACCGCCGGACTGACCCTCGAACTGGTCGCCGGGAACGCCACCGTCGACGAGGCGGTCTCGGCCGCGGCCGGGCACGACGGCTGAACACGACGGAGGGCCCGGTTCGACGTGCGAACCGGGCCCTCCGGCAATCGGTCAGAGGTCGTGGCCGATCAGAGGTCGAGGCCCGTCAGCACCAGGACCTTCTCGACGGTGTAGTCGTCCATCGCGTACTTGACACCCTCACGGCCGACGCCCGAGTCCTTGACGCCGCCGTACGGCATCTGGTCGGCGCGGTAGGACGGCGCGTCGCCGATGATCACACCGCCGACCTCCAGCTCCCGGTGGGCACGGAACGCGGTCTGCAGGTCGTGCGTGAACACGCCCGCCTGCAGGCCGAACGCCGAGTCGTTGACGGCCGCGAAGGCCTCCTCCACGCCGTCCACCCGGTGCAGCGAGAGGACAGGGCCGAACACCTCGGCCTTGGCCAGGATCGCGTCCGCGGGCAGCTCGGCCAGCACGGTCGGGGCGAACGTCGCGCCCTCGCGGGTGCCGCCGGTCAGCACCTTGGCGCCCTTGGCGACCGCGTCCTCCACCCAGGACTCCACCCGCTTGGCGGCGTTCTCGTCGACCAGCGGGCCGACGTCCGTCGCGTCGTCGTTCGGGTCACCGGTGACCTGGGCCCTGACCTTGGCCACGACCTTCTCCACCAGCGCGTCGTACACCGACGCGTCGGCGATCACCCGCTGCACCGAGATGCAGGACTGGCCGCCCTGGTAGTTCGCGAACATCGCGATCCGGGTCGCCGCCCAGTCCAGGTCGGCCTCCGAGGACCAGTCGGCGAGCACCACGGCCGCGGCGTTGCCGCCCAGCTCCAGGGTGCAGTGCTTGCGCGGCACCGAGTCCATGATCTGGTAGCCGACCTTGTCCGAACCGGTGAACGAGATCACCGGCAGGCGCCCGTCCTGCACCAGCGCCGGCATCCGGTCGTTCGGCACCGGCAGGATCGACCAGGAGCCGGCCGGCAGGTCCGTCTCGGCCAGGATCTCGCCCAGCACCATCGCCGACAGCGGAGTCGCCGGGGCCGGCTTCAGGATGATCGGAGCACCGACCGCGATCGCCGGGGCGACCTTGTGCGCGACCAGGTTCAGCGGGAAGTTGAACGGGGCGATGCCCAGCACCACACCGCGCGGGAACCGGCGCACCACCGCGAAGCGGCCCACGCCGCCCGGGTCGGTGTCCAGGCGCATCGTCTCGCCGTTGGTGCGGCGCGCCTCCTCGGCAGCCCAGCGGAACACCGACACCGCGCGGCCGACCTCGCCACGGGCCCACTTGATCGGCTTGCCGTTCTCCGCGGTGATCAGCCGGGCGATCTCCTCGGTACGCTCGGCCAGCCGCTTCGCCACGTGGTCCAGGGCGGCGGCACGCTGGTGCGCCGCCGTGGCGGCGAACACCGGCAGCGCGGCGACGGCGGCGTCCAGCGCCTCCTCGACCTGCGCCTCGGTCGGAACGCTCACCCTGCCGACCAGACGGCCGTCCCAGCTGTTGTGCACCTCGAAGTCGGCGTCACCGCTCGCCCGGCGGCCGGCCAGCCAGAAATCGTACGTGGTGGTCACCGTGGTACCGGCCCTCTCCTCGTCGTCGTACGGCCCGCACGGACGTGGGACCAGAACCCGAGAGTAGGGGCGCCGACACGCCGACCGGATTGGCCGACTAGGAGCGTTCCGCCCCGACGCCACTCCACCGCGTCCAGGCCGGGTCCGCTACTCCTCGCCGGAGCGCAGCGCCAGCCACAACTCCATGCGCACATCCGTGTCGTCCAGCGAACGACCCAGCAACTCCTCCACCCGCCGCATCCGGTACCGCAGCGTGTGCCGGTGCACACCCAGATCGGCCGCCGCCGCGTCCCACTGCCCGTGCCTCGACAGCCACGCCCGCAGCGAAGCCACCAGATCACCGCGAGCCGTCCGGTCATGCTCGCGCAGCGGCCGCAACAACCCCTCCGCGAACGCCGTCACCGCGTCCTCCCCCAACAGCGGCAACAGCGAACCCGCGCCGACCTCCTCGTGGTCCACCGACCGGCGGCCACCACGCAGAGCCACCGCCAGCGCCCGCTCGGCCTGCGCGTGCGCCGCCCCGGCCTCCTCCAACGCGGCCGGCGCCGAGACGCCCAACGACAGCCCCTCGTGCTCCTCCACCGCACCCAGACACGCCCGGTGCACCGCGCCGTTGTCCAGCGCCAGCACCATCAGCCGCTGCCCGTGCACGCCGTCCTCCCGCGCCACCAGCAGCTTCTCGCCCACCCGGGCACCCGCCTGCTCCGCCCGGTCACCCAACTCCCCGAGCGCCTCGGCCGCATCCGCAGCCGTCGGCCCCGCCCCGGCCACCAGAACCCTTATCGTCCCCTCCGGCATGCCGCCGAACAGCCCCACCGCCACCTGCCGGGCCGTCGCCACCTCACCCGCCAGCACCATCCGCAGCAGCGCCGCACCCATCCGCTCCTCCGCCTGCCGCAGCTCGCGCGACCGCTCCAGCGTCAAAGTCAGCAGCGCCACCGCCGCGTTCAGCACGTACCGCTCGGTCGGCGTGATCCGGTCCTCGGTCCCGACCGCCAGGAAACCCCGCGCCCGCCGATCCGCCCCCAGCGACTGGACCACCACGTAGTCCTCGTCCGCCGTGTCTATCCCCGGCGCCCGCCCCTGCAACGCGGCACTCGACGGCGCCGGCCGCCGACGCAACCGGTCCACCTCCGCCGCCAACCGCCCCGCCCGGCGCGCCGCCCAATCCGGCGCCACCACCGACAACGCGCCCGACCCGTCGTACAGCGCCGCCCAGCCCCCCAGCCGCGCCGCCAGCCGACGCACCACCGCCGTCGTGCCGTCCTTGCCCAGCGCCGCCCGGGTCAACTCCTCCTGCGCCTCGAAACTGGTCGTCACCGCCTCGTACTGCTCCGCCGCCAGCGCCGCCGACACCACCTTGCTGATCGCGATGAACGGCGTCGGCTCCGGCACCCGCAACAACGGCAGCCCCCGCTGCGCCGCCGCATCCACCAACGGCTGCGGCACCTCGGTGTGCGACAACCCCACCCCGAGCCCCAACCCCACCACCCCGGCATCGGCCAGCCGGTGCACGTACGCCTGCAACCGCGCCGCCGTACGGCCCAGCTTGATCCCGGTGGTGAGCAGCAGCTCACCACCCTCGAGGAACGGCGTCGGGTCGTCCAGCTCACTGGTGTGCACCCAGCGGACCGGCCGCTCCAGATGGTCCGCGCCGGCGAGAACCGTCAGATGGAGCGAACTGTTGCGGACGACGGAGGCGAGTGTGGGGGGCATGGCACCTTCGAACGATCGACCTGACCGCGCCGTTGCGGCCGGGCGAGGAGAGGGGGGAGAGGGACGTGGGACTGGTGAGGGTCTCTCCCCTTCATTATGGACGCCCCGGACAACCCGCACTGCCGAATCCACCTCGAAGGCGACTTCCGACCCGGCCTCGCCTCACCCCCGAAGATCCACCAACAACGGCGGCACCTGCTCCCCCGACACCGCCGTCAACGACACCACCGCATGCCCCGCCGGCAACGCGTGCGCCAGATCCGACGGCGACCACCGCAACCGCTCCACCTCCCGCGTCGTCACCGACTCCGTCTGCGCCGTCGTCCCCGACAACGCCTTCCGCCCCACCCGGCCCGCACGCCGTATCACGCCCCCGGAGGTGTCGGGGGTGTGGGTGACCGCGGTCTCCCGCACCAGGTGCGTACCCCAGGCCTCCGAGAACAGCCGCCCGTCCCACGGCGCGATCCCCGGGAACGCCATCCGGCAGCCGACCGCGCCGAACAACGGCGCCCGCAGCGCCTCCGGCAGGTCCACCAGCGTCCGCAGCAGCAGCACCGCACCCGCGTTCGCCCCACGCATCCGCTGCAGCCCGCGCACCGCGGCGGCGTCCAGCGCCGCCGAGGCGTCGTCGACCACCAGGCCGGCGAACAGCGAGCGGTCCTCGCGCGCCCCCGCCGCCTGCACGAACTGCCCCACTACCAGCCGGGACAGCATCCGGGCCGCCTCCGGGTGACTGCGCTCGGGCAGCTTCACCCGCACCCGCAGCGGGTGGTCCAGCACCCGCATCGCGAACGGCGGCCGGCCGGTGCCGTCAGTCGTGAAAGCACCCTCGAAGGCGGGCCGGTCCAGCAGCGCCAGCCGGTCCGCCAGCAGCGCCCCCGGGTCGTCCGCCCGGTCCCGCTGGCGCTCGCGGTACTCCAGGTCCCGCTCGTGGACGGCCAGTCGACCGGCCGTACCGAGCGCCTTCACCAGAGCCGCCAACGCGTCCGGATCACCGGCCAGCAGCGCCCGCAACTCGCGCACCCCCGGGTAGCGCCCGTACGCGGCGTGGAACGGACCCACCACCTGCTGCAGCGCGGTGCGGGCAATCTCCGCGCGGGCGGTCAGCTCATCCGGCAACAGCGCCTCCGCCAGCCGGGCCGCAGCCTCGTCGGCGTTCTGCGCGGCACCGTAGAGGTCCAGGCCGTACACCGAGGAGGAGTCCCCGGGCGCGATCACCACGTCGTACCAGGCATCCGGGCCCAGATCGGCATCCGCCGCCCCCACCACCACCGCACACGCCGTACCGGCCAACGCCTGCAAGCACAGAGCCTCGGCCACCGGCCGGGCCAACCGCGCGGTCTTCCCCGTCCCGGCCGGCCCCACCGCCAACACCGAGGTGCCCAGCAACGCCGGCTCCAGGGCGAACCCGGACGCCCGATGGCTCAACGGGTTCTTCGGCACGTCCTGCGCGGTACCCAACCGGACCTGGCCGAGCAGCAGATCGTGCTGCTCCCCGCGGCCCGGCAGCTCACGCGCCTCCGACGGATGGGCGAAAGCCGCCGCACCCCGGGCGGCCACCTGCTCGGCGAACGCGGGCACGAACACGGGATCCGCCTGCGCGGACTCCCAGGCACGCTGGATCCGCACGTAGTCGACGTCCCCCACGGCCTCCCCATCGAGCCGCGCGGCCGCCTCCCAGGCACCGCCCTGCCGCAGCCCGTCCCACGGATCCTGCCGCCGAACCGTCTCGACCGCCGGGGCGTCCTCCTCGGCGCGCTGCTCCTGCGTCACCGTCCGCGACAGCAACGGGGCAGCGTACCGGCGCCACACCTCGGGCCAGCGGCCCATCCGGCCGAAGATCTTGATGACGACGGCAAGGACCAATGCGTTCAAGGTCAGGACCACCGATGTGGCGACGAAGGCCGACTGCGACGGGAGGACACCGATCATCGTCGTTCCGGCAGTGGCGAACTCGACCCCGTATACGAAGGCCAACCACGCCACCACCGCGTTGAGCCCCGCCCGTAGCAGCAGGGGCCAGGTCGCGACCTTGGCCGCCTCCGCCCGCTCCGGGTCGATCCGGCGGTAGCCGAGCCGGTAGATGCCCGGCTCGGCTTCGGGGCGCGGGGCGCAGGCCCAGGTGGGCAGGTCGAAGGAGCCGTCCGGGGCTGTGCCGGGTCGTTGGTGGGGTAGGGGGGTCGGGGGTCTGGTGGCGGTGCGCTCGCCGTCGTGGTGTGACCCGTCCTGTGCCATGTACGGCCCCGCTCCCTCGCCCGCCCGGCCCGACCGCCGTCGGTGCCGCCATACCCATGCCGCCGTACCGGCGACACGCCCGTGCTCAGGGTAGTGGAGCGGGGTCTGCGGGTAGTCGTGCCGCCGCCGCTGGCCGTGCCGGACAAGTCGGGCGGCGCACTGCTACCGAGTGGCGCATGCCCGGTCGGGGAGGGCGGCCGTAGCCTGCGAATCACCGAGCCGAGAAGTCTGGAGATACCCCATGAGCGCCGCAACGCCGCTCCCGCAGGAGCGCCGCCTGGTCACCGCGATCCCCGGTCCGAAGTCGCTGGAGCTGCAGGCCCGCAAGCTGGGTGCGGTGGCGGCCGGTGTCGGCACCACCCTGCCGGTGTACGTGTCCCGTGCCAACGGCGGTGTGCTGGAGGACGTGGACGGCAACTCGCTGATCGACTTCGGTTCCGGCATCGCCGTGACGAATGTCGGCAACAGTGCCGAGGCCGTGGTGGCCAGGGCGAGCGAGCAGCTGGCCGCTTTCACCCACACGTGCTTCATGGTGACCCCGTACGAGGGTTACGTGGCGGTCGCCGAGCAGCTGAACGAGCTCACTCCGGGTGACCACGACAAGCGCACCGCGCTGTTCAACTCGGGCGCCGAGGCGGTCGAGAACGCGGTGAAGATCGCCCGCGCGTACACCAAGCGCACCGCCGTCGTGGTGTTCGACCACGGGTACCACGGCCGTACGAACCTGACCATGGGTCTGACGGCGAAGAACATGCCGTACAAGCAGGGCTTCGGCCCGTTCGCCCCGGACATCCACCGGGTGCCGGTGGCCTACCCGTACCGCTGGCTGACGGGTGCGGAGAACTGTGCGGCGGAGGCTGCCGCGCAGGCGATCGACGTCATCACGAAGCAGATCGGCGCGGAGAACGTCGCCGCGATCATCATCGAGCCGATCCAGGGCGAGGGCGGTTTCATCGAGCCGGCCAAGGGCTTCCTGCCGGCGATCGTGGAGTTCGCGAAGGCGAACGGCATCGTGTTCGTCGCGGACGAGATCCAGACCGGCTTCTGCCGAACCGGCCAGTGGTTCGCGTGTGACGACGAAGGTGTCGTGCCGGACCTGATCACGACGGCGAAGGGCATCGCCGGCGGTCTGCCGCTGGCCGCGGTGACCGGTCGCGCCGAGATCATGGACGCCGCGCACGCGGGTGGCCTGGGCGGCACCTACGGTGGCAACCCGGTGGCCTGTGCCGCGGCGCTGGGCGCGATCGAGACCATGAAGGAGCTGGACCTCAACGGCAAGGCGCAGCGGATCGGCGAGGTCATGCTGGGCCGCCTGCGCGCTCTGCAGGAGAAGTTCGCCGACTCCGACCGGGTCCGCATCGGCGAGGTCCGCGGCCGTGGCGCGATGATCGCGGTCGAGCTGGTGAAGCCGGGTGGCAAGGAGCCGAACGCGGAGGCCACCGCGGCGATCGCCAAGGCGTGCCACGCCGAGGGTCTGGTGGTGCTGACCGCCGGTACCTACGGCAACGTGCTGCGCTTCCTGCCGCCGCTGGTCATGCCGGAGCACCTCCTCAACGAGGGCCTGGACATCCTGGAGGGTGCGTTCGCCGCCGTCTGAGCGGTGCCGCCCGTCAGGTGGTGAACCCCGCCGGAGGGTTGTCCGGACAGCGCTGAACGGCCCGTGGGGACCTCTGGTCCGCGCGGGCCGTTCGGTTGTCCGGGGCCGGTCCGACGCCGGTGCGACGTGGCCGTCGGGGGTGGCTGTTGCGGGTGGTCGGCGCGGCCGCCGGACGTGATGGACGGGGCGCCGCGGAGGTCGCTCGCCCAGGGGTGAAGATGATGTGCGGAATCACTGGAAGCACTCGGCGGGGAAGGGCTGTTGACGTAGTGTCATCACAGATGGACAGCGAGCCTCAGCCATTGGCGGAGCCGTCCGCGGAGCCGCCCTCGGGGGCGGGTCCGGGTGGGCCCCGCGAGGACAACCAGGTCTCCCCGCGAGGGGCGGCGCACACCGAAGGCCGATCGACCGACCGTCCGACCCACACCCCCCGGGGCGCGCGGAACGGCGATCATCAGAGCCGCCCCGGAGCTCTCCCCCCTGCTCCGGGGCGGCTGTCCGCTGTCCTGGACCGGACCGTCGCCGACCGAACCGTCGCCGACCGAACCGTCACGGGCCGGGCCGTCGTGGGCCGGGCGACGCGGCCGGTGGCCGTGCCGGTGATGGCTGCGGCGGTACTGCTGGTGGTGTCCTGGCAGGTGGCGGTGGACGGGCCGCTGCTCGGGTCGGACCGGTGGGTCCGCGGGGCCGTCCACACGCTCCGCCGGGAGTTCCCGAGCGCGCCGGCGGATCGCATCGGCCATGTCCTGTCGGATCTGGGCGGCAGTGTTCCGGCCGTCCCGGTGCTGTTGCTGGCCGGTGCGCTGGCCGCCTGGCGGTGGCGCCGGGCCGGGGCGGGGCGCTGGTGGCTGCCGCTGCCGGCGGCGGCGCTGACGGCGGGGCTGATCCCGCTTCTGGTGGTTCCGGCGAAGTCGGCGTTCGCCCGGCCGGGGCCGCTGGGGGAGCCGCTGACTTCGGGGCAGTGGGGCTGGTACCCGTCCGGGCACACCGCGACCGCGGCGATCTCGTACGGGGTCGCGGCTCTGCTGCTGGCCCGGGTGGCGGGGCCTGGCGCCGTCCGGGGGCTGGCGGCGGGCGCGGTGCTGCTGGCGCTCGGGGTGGGTGCCGGGCTGGTGTGGAGCGACTTCCACTGGCTGCTGGACGTGGTGGCGAGCTGGTGCCTGGCCGTGCTGGTGCTGTGGGCACTCGACCGGTGGCTGCCGCGGCCGGGGGCCGGGCGGTGTCAGGCGTCGGGGCAGTGTCAGGCCTCGGGGCGGCGTCAGGCCTCGGGCGCGTCGTTGCGGTGAACCAGGCCGGTCTCGCCGTTGTCGCGCTGCCATTCGATGACGAGTTCGTCGCGGGCGCCGAAGCGGACGAGATGGCGGCCGACGACGTCCTCCAGGCCGGGCAGGTTCTCGCGCTCGCCTTCGACGGTGAGCAGCAGCGCGTCGGGCTGGGCGTGCAGGGTGGCGGTGCCGGCGCCGAAGACCAGGGTGCCGCGGCCGGTCTCCTCGGAGTAGGCGGTCTCGATCTTGCGCGCCATGTGGGCGGCGAGCTGCTTGGCGTAGCGGCCGGAGCGGTCGGTGGCGACGCGTGCGGTGGACGTGGGCATGGGCCCTCCTGGGTCGGGAGGGAACTTAGGGTTCCCTCACTGGCCCCTACGCTAACTCAGATACTGAGCTAAGCTCAACATATTTTTCGGAGCCTCTTCGGCTGACGACCGAGCGCTCCGGACCGCTCGCTACGCTTGGCCGGACACCAGCCGAGGAGACCGCCGATGACCACCACGCCGACCGACGATCCGGCGGATCCGTCCCCCGGCCCTCGGCCCGACGCCCCCGGCAGCGCCGCCGAACTCGCCGACGCGATGACCAGGGCGATCAAGCGGATCCGCCGGCAGACCGGCTGGCGGCTGGAGCCGTACGGCATCACGCCCGGCCAGGCCCGGGCGCTGCGCACGCTCGCCCACGTGCCCGGCTGCGAGACGCCGGACCGGGCGATGCGGCTGAGCGACCTCGCCGACAAGCTGCACATCGCCCCCCGCTCCGCCACCACCGTGGTCGACGCGCTGGAGGAGGCCGGGCTGGTCGAGCGCAGCCCCGACCCGGCCGACCGGCGGGCGGTGCGGATCCTGCTGACCGAGGCCGGCCGCGCGGCGGTGGAACGGATCGGGCAGGTGCGGGACGAGGTGGCGCAGGAGTACTTCGGCGAGGTCAGTCCCGACGACGAGGAGGTGCTGCTGCGAGTACTGCGCTCCGCCGAGGCCCGCTTCCTCGCAGCCGGGCCGCCACGGCGGACGGCGCCCCCGGACGCAGCGCGGTGATCCCGATCCCGGCGATCACCAGCAGCGCGGCCGCCGCGGCCGCCGCGCTGACGCGCTCGCCGAGCAGCAGCCAGGCCGAGGACATCCCGAACACCGGCACCAGCAGCGAGTAGGGCGCCACGGCGGTGGCGTCGTAGGTGCGCAGCAGGAAGCTCCAGGCGACGAACCCCAGCAGGGTGGAGACCAGCCCGACGTACGCGATAGCGCCGAGCCCGGCGGGGGTGATGCCGCGCAGCGCGCGCAGGTCCGCCCCCGGGCCCTCGACCAGCAGGGACAGGCCGAGCAGCGGCAGCGGCGGGACGGCGCTGACCCAGACCATCCAGCGCAGTGCGTCCGGCGGCGCGGCCCTGCGGGTCAGCACGTTGGCCAGGCCCCAGGCGACGGCGGCCAGGACGACCAGGGCGAAGGCCCCGAGCGGGCCGCCGGCGCCCCCGTCGTACGCGCTCAGCGCGATGCCCGCGAAAGCGGTCGCCAGGCCCAGGAACCGCTGTCCGCCGGGGCGTTCGCGCAGCAGCACGGCGGCGAACAGGGCGGTGAAGCCGGCCTGCCCCTGGAGCACCAGGGAGGCGAGGCCGGTCGGCATCCCGGCATGCATGCCGAGGAACAGCAGCCCGAACTTGACCACCCCGAGGACCACGCCGACCGCGAACACCCAGCGCCAGGCCACCTTGGGCGGCCCGATGAAGAAGACCGCCGGCACGACGACGACGGCGAACCGCAGGGCGCAGAAGAGCAGCGGCGGGAAGTTCTCCAGGCCGACGTGGATGAGGACGAAGTTGAGGCCCCAAACGGCGGCCACCAGGATGGCCAGCGCGATGTGGGGCGGGCTCATGCTGCTCCTGCCGCCCGTGCTGCGCATGGTGCTGCTGCCGCTGGGCGCGGCGGTTGTCGCGGTCATGGGGCGAGCATGGTGGCGCGGAACCGTGTAGCACCAGCGATGAATACTGAACATGACGCTTTAGGATCGCTGCATGATGGATCTCGGGCGCCTGCGGGCGCTGCACGCCGTGGCGGTACACGGCTCGATCGGCGGGGCGGCGGCCGCGCTCGGATTCACGCCCTCGGCGGTCTCGCAGCAGATCGCCAAGCTGGAGCGGGAGACCCGGACGGTGCTGCTGGAACGGCAGGGACGGGGCGTGGTGCTGACCGACGCGGCCCGCGAACTGGCCGCCACCGCACAGACCGTGCTCGGACTGGTGGAGCAGGCCGAAGTGCGGCTGGAGGAACAGCGCGGCCGGGCGGTCGGACGGCTGCTGGTCGCCGCCTTCGCCTCCGGCGCGCGCGGGCTGATGCCCGGAGTACTGGCCGACCTGCGGCAGCGCTGCCCGGAACTGGACGTGCGGCTGCTGGAACGCGATCCGTACCCGGCGGCCGAACTGGTGGCCCGCGGCGAGGTGGACCTGGCGCTGGTGCAGGACTGGCCGACCGTGCCGCTGCCCGTACAGGAGGGAGTTGCCCGGCTGGACCTCGGGACGGACCCGGTGGACCTGCTGCTGCCCGCCGGCGACGAACTGGCCGCGCTCGACCCCGTGCCCGTGGAGCGGCTGTGCGGGCAGCGCTGGATCAGCGTGCCGCCGGGCAACATCTGCCACGACTGGCTGGTCCGCACCCTGCGCGAGGCCGGTGAGGAGCCGGACGTGCGCTACCAGGTCGGTGAGTTCGAGACGCAGATCGCGCTGGTCGCCGCCGGTCTGGGGATGGGCCTGGTGCCGAAGCTCGGGCGGGGGCCGCTGCCGCCCGGGGTGGCCTCCCGCCGGGTGACGCCGGAGCCCGGCCGGCGGGTCTTCGCGCTCTGGCGTTCCCAGGCCTCCCGGCGGCCGGCCATCACCGAGGCGCTGGCCTCGATGCGGGAGTGCTGGGCGCTCCTGCAGGCGCCGGGGCGCGCGGACGTGGGGCGTGCGGACGCGGGGCGTGCGGACGCGGGGCGGCCCTGACTGGCAGTCCCGATCTGGCGACTTCAGGCGAAGCCGATCACCAGCCACATGAAGCCGACCCCGGCGACGGTGCACAGCAGGGTGCTGCGCGAGGGGTGCGGGCTGTGGGCCTCGGGCAGGATGTCGGAGGTCGCCAGGTAGAGCAGGAAGCCGGAGAAGAACCCCAGGTAGAGGCCGAGCAGGTGCTCCGGGATGGTGAACGCGAGGGTGATCGCGGCGCCGGACACCGGGGCCACCGCGTCCGCCGCGAGCAGGGCCAGTGCCCGCCGCCGGTTGTTCCCGTACAGCCGGGTGATCGTGTACGTGTTGAAGCCGTCGGCGAAGTCGTGCGCGACCACGGCGATGGCCACCACGGTGCCGACCGTGCTGCCGGCCTGGAAGGCGGCGCCGATCGCGAAGCCGTCCATCACGCTGTGCCCGACCAGGGCCATAGCGGCGGTCAGCCCCACGCCCTGGTGCCCGCCGGTGTGGGCGTGCCCGTGGTGGTGGCCGTGGGTGTGCTCGGCGTACTCGCCCTCGTGGCCGCGGTGGATGGCGACCGCGCGCTCGACCACGTGGATGGCGAGGAAGCCGGCCGCGAACATCAGCAGTGCCTGCGGCACGCCGTGCACCTCGCCGGGCGCCTGGTGGATCGCCTCGGGCAGCAGGTCGAAGGCGACCACGCCGAGCATCAGTCCGGCGGCGAAGCCGAGCACCAGGTGGCGCCGGTCGCCGGTGCGCTGGGCGACGAAGCCGCCGATCAGCGTCATCAGGAACGCCCCGGCGGCGACCAGGACGGCGGTCATCGGACCGCCTCCGCCGTGGGTGCGGCCGGATGGCCGGTGCCGCCGTGTGGTCTGCCGAGCGCTCTGCCCATTCCTCTCCCCCCGGGATCCGCCCGTGGCCGGGCCGACCGCCGACCGTACCGGACGGCCGTTCGACGGTCGTCGCCCGGGGTGCCGGGCGCGGCCGGGGCCCGTTCCCCAGCGTCGGTCCGGGCCCGGCGGGACGCCCGCCGGATGGGCCGTCGGGGGGATCTCCCAGGTGGGAGCGCTCGGCGGTCAGCGGACGGCGGCCAGCGGCAGGCCGAGGTGGGTGCGGGCGAGTTCGCGGACGCCCTCGCCGTCGACCAGGTGGATGTGCCGGTGGTCCTGCTCGCCGGTGAGGTCCAGAGCCTCGTCGGTGAAGTGACCGGTGGTCAGCCGCAGGCCGCGCTCCGCTGACTCCTCGCTGACCGCCTCGGCCAGCGTGGCGATCTGCTCGGCGGTGACCGGCGTGGCGCCCCGGGAGGCCCACACCACCCAGCGGCCCGGCAGCGCGCTGCCCGGGGCTCCCTCGCCGGTGGCGACCAGCCCGTCCGGGCCGCGTAGCCGTACGCTCCACTCGGCGAGCCCGCCCCGGGTGAGCAGGTCGCGCACCAACTGGGCGAACTCGTTGGCGGACAGGTCGAGGGCGGCCGGAACGGCGGCCCCGGCCCGGGCGGCCGGCTCGACGGCCACCCGCTCGTACGGGTCCGGGGTGACGGCGGCGCCGAGGTGGCGCAGCCGGACCAGGGCCTCGTCCTGCTCGGCGTCGGCGTAGACGCCCTCGTCGTCGCGCTCCTCGTACGGCGGCTCCGGCGGCAGCAGCCGGGTGCGGGCCAGCGCGTCGCGGTCGGCGTCCACGCTGAGCAGGCAGAGCGGCTCGGCCGTACCGGGCTCGCGCAGCCAGCCGTTGAGGACGACGCCCGCGAGTATCTCGTCGGTGTCGACGGCGTCGGCGGCCTGCAGGGCGCGCAGCGCGACCCGGGCGACCAGCCGCAGGTAGTCGGTGGCCCGGTCGGCCGGCGGGCGCGGCACCGGGACGATGTCGCCGTCCGGGGCGAGCCGGTAGCCGGAGAGCGAGGGCACCAGGTCGAGCGGCGGCAGGTCGAGGTCCAGCACGGCGGTGCGGGTGAGTGGGCGGAAGACGGCCCGGCAGGAGGCGGCCAGGTCCTGGGTGGCGGTCTCGGCAGCGGCCAGCGCCCGCTCCAGCAGCGACTCCACGGCGGCCGGCTCGGCCAGCCGGTAGGCCCGTCGGCACTCCTCCAGGCTGTCGTTGTACTCGCGCACGGCGCGGGCCCGGGCTTCCTCGGCCGCTTCGTGGGCGCGCCGGGACTCGTCGACGGCCAGTCTGCCGACCGCGGCCCGGCGGGTGCGCCACTCGCGCAGGGCGCGCTGGTGGGCGAGCCGGGCCTGGGCGAGTTCGCGCTGGTAGCCGGAGTCGAGCAGCCGGCGGGTCGGGCCGCTGTCGGGGTCGGCCGAGGCCCGCGCGGCGGGCGCGAAGTCATCCCAGCGGGGTTCGTGCCCCTCGGCGGCGCCCGGACCGTCGGCCGGGTAGGGGCGGGGCTCGTAGTGGCGCAGCTGGCTCTCGAAGTCCATGGCCGAAACGGGCAGGGCGGCCCGCCGCAGCAGGTCGGCCAGCCGGTCGTGCTCGGCCCGGACCGTGACGGTGCGGTGGTGGGTCAGGGCGGCGGCCCGGGCGTGCGCCGCGAGGGTCTCGTCCGGGCCGGCGGAACCGGACTCGGAATCGGCGGAGCCCTGGCTCACGGAGTCGGCGGAGTGCGGGACGGACGGCCCGTCACCGACCGCGCCCGTGCTGGGGCGGCCGGTGACGGCGCCGTCCGACTCCGCTGCCCCGTCGGCGCCGAGGTCGCGGAATACCGAGGCGAGGAAGCCCGGCTGGGGGAACCGGACAGTGGCGGTGCCGTCGGACTGGCCGTCTGCTGAGTGCTGCATCGGTCGTCGTTCCCCCATGCTCGTCCGGCGCCTGCCAGGGGCGGTCGGCGACCATGCGGACCCGCCCCTGCCCGACATTGTCCCCCGAACGGGCGCAGCGGTCAGCCAAGCCGGTCAGTTGGTACGGGTGTTGGTCAGGTGGAGGCCGATGTACCCGACGTAGATCCGGCCGCTGCCGGAGCAGTCGTCCAGGTAGTGCAACCGGGGCGCGGTCCGGCCGCCGCCGATCCGCAGGTGTGCGCCCATGAACGCGCGTCGGGAGGCGTCCACGCATTCCGGCACCGGCAGCATCCGTTCGCGCTTCCACTTGGTGTGGCTGAAGACCGTCCTGGACTCCCCGCGCACGGCCTTGCGGGGCGGGAAGCGGTGGCAGCCCTCGGGTGTGCGCTCGCACCACTGCTTGAAGTCCCCGCCGGCCGCGCCGCGCACGGCCGCCTCCGCGTACTCCTGGAGGGCGGTCAGGCCGTCCCAGGCGAGCCGGGCCCAGCCGGCGCCGGTGCGCTGCAACTCGTCCAGGGCGAACGCGCTCTTCTGGTCCCCGGTGAAGGTCAGCAGGGGGAACTCGCCCAGCCTGGCCATGAGTTCGGTGAACGTCTCAGGCGTGCCCCGACGACCGGAGGACGGGGCCGCGAGGTGCTGCCCGGCGGCCGGGCCGCCGCCCGACGTGACGCAGTGACGGCCCGTCAGGGTGCGGGCTCCGGAGTGGAGGCGGCCCTCCCGGACCTGGCCCCGCTCGCGACGCTCCAGGCGCAGGACGCGCCGGACCTGCTCCAGCTCGTCGGCCCTGGCCTGCTGCTCGGCGCGGTCCTGCTGCTCCTCGTGGACGAGCGCGGCCAGTTCGGCCAGCTCGGCCAGTTCGGCGCGGCCGGCGGCCTGGTCCGCTCCCGGCGTCGCGGGGGCCGGGTCGACAGCGGGCTCGGCGGCCCGGCGGAGCCGCGACGGCGGGACGCGCAGCACCGGGACGGCCGCCAGCGGCGGCGGCAGCGGCTGGTCGGCGGCGAGGCGGCGAGGCTCGCGGGCGAGCAGCCCGGCGGCGCGGCGCAGGTCCTCCTCTATTCGGCCCCGGGCGAGCACCGGATGCCGGGCGCCGTCCTGCCGGGAGGCCGGGTCGACCTCGGGCAGGTAGGTGCGCACCGCGCCGCCGTAGACGGTGTGGAACTCCAGCGCGACGTTGAACCCCGTCCGGGCGCCGGGATCCAGCACGTAGGCGGTGGCGAGGCCGGGCAGCTGGTGGCAGAGCGGGCCGACCACGCCCTCGGCCCAGTCGTCGACCGGGAGGTTCACCGGGACGCTGGCGACCACGATGGGCAGCCGGCGCTCCGGATCGCACAGCTCGTCGATCAGGGCGTCCACCCCGTCGGCCGTGACCACCCGGGGCGCGAGCTGGACGTCGGCCGGGCCGTCGGTGGCGTCGAGCAGCGGCAGGAGCGCGCGGGCGAGCTCGGGCACCGGCACCCGGCAGGGAGTGCGCACGCCGCTGCCCGTGCTGTGCGTCTCGGACTCCAGCCGGACCCAGGTGGGCCCGCCGACCGCGGTGGCCACCGTGAGGGTCAGTTGCCGGGTGCCGTGCGGGGCCGGGGTCCGCAGCCTGCGGCGGTCGTAGCGGCCGGCACTCGGAGCGCCGCGCAGCGGGCCGTGGTCGCGGTCGAGCAGGACACGGTCGCCCAGGCGGAGCCGCTCGGCGAAGCCCGGAACCGCCGGAGCCTGAGCAGTGGGGTTCGGAGCGCCGGGCGGGGGTTCCTCGTAGCCCTCCTGTTTCAGCCAGGAGGCGAGCTGTTCGTCCGCCAGGGCGACGGCCTCGGCGTGTGGGAGGGCGGTGGTGACGGTCATCCGGTAGGGCGTCGCGGGACCGTGGGGGCCGGGCAGTTCGGCGCCGGTGTGCGAGCGGGAGCGGTGCGAGGTCGGGCGATTCGAGGTCGAACGGTCTGAGGCCATGCGCATACCTCCGTCGTGCGGGGTGGGGTCCTGTGTCCTCCATCGATGGGTTTCGTCCGGTTCCGCCGGATCCTTGCCCAGGAAACGCCACAGCCGGGAGCGGAAGTTCCAACTCGGGCCCACGACACTACGTTCGGGTGAATCTCCTCAAGCCGTCGTCCGCGCGGCGCGGGGTCTGGGCTAGGGAAAGCAGCCCGCCTCGGGCTGTCACGGACGGCCCGGACGACCGCGTACGGGCCTCCTCGGGCGGGCCGGTGGGAGCCCGGCAGGCCTGCTCAGGCCGGCTCAGGCCCGGTCGGGGCCGGTGGCGCTACGGCTCCAGGCGGGCTCCGCGACCGGCACGGCCAGCGGACAGCCCGCCGGGGCGGCGTAGTCGGCGATCAGTACCACGGGTTCGGTGCCGAGGTTGCGGCCGACGTGGACGTGCACCGGCCCCGCCTCCTCGACCAGGGAGTCCCCCGCCCGGCTGGTTTCGACCCGGCCGTCGTGCAGGGTCCGGGTCAGCGTCCCGGAGAGCACCACGACGTCGACCCGCCCAGGGTGGTAGTGCCAGCCGGTGCTGGCCCCCGGCGGCAGGGTGATGGTCTGGACGACGGGCATCGCGGCGGCTTCCTGGGGGGCGACCTGGGGCCGCCGGACGGCTCCCGCGGCGGACGGTCCCGGCGGGCGGCCGGTTCAGGCTAGGCAGGCCCCTCGGGGCGCCGGAACGGGCCGGTGGCGATGTGGCTTGATGTCTGTCCGAAACCCGGCGCGCCGACGGACCCGGGTCGGCGCCCACCGGTCCGGTCGCTCAGACCGGGACCTCGACGTAGGTGCGGCCGGCCGGGACCGCCACCGCGGTACCGCCGGTCGCCTCGGCCAGCCAGGTGTGGAACTCCGCCACCTCGGGCTCCGGCACGCCCACCTCGATCCGCACCCCGGCGGCCTCGTAGGCCAGGTCGCTCACCACGTACCCGGCCGCCCGCAGGTCGTTCTCCACCCGACCGGCCCGGACGTGGCCCACCGTCACCGCGAGCAGGGCGACCGGCCGCCGCTCCAGCACGCCGATGCCGTCCAGCGCCTCCGAGACCGCGCTTCCGTACGCCCGCACCAGGCCGCCCGCGCCGAGTTTGATCCCGCCGAAGTAGCGGGTGACCACGGCGACGGTGTCGGTGAGGCCGCGCCGGCGCAGCACCTCCAGCATCGGCACCCCGGCTGTGCCGCCGGGCTCGCCGTCGTCGCTGGAGCGCTCGCGGCGCTGCTCGTCGCCGACCACGAAGGCGGTGCAGTTGTGCCGGGCGTCCCAGTACTGCTTGCGGATGCCGGCGATGAAGGCCTGCGCCTCCTCCTCGTCGGCGACCCGGGCGAGGTGGCAGATGAACCGGGACTTCTTGATCTCGATCTCGTGGCTGCCGGCCTGCCGGATGGTGAGGTACGGCCTGGCGCTGGGCTCCGGGGTGGCGGACATGGCGCGGTGGTTCTCCCGGTGACGGCGAAGGCTGGCGGCGCGCACCCCGGGTCACCGGGGCGGCACCGCCAGCCTAGTTGGCGCGCGGTCGACGGATCCGCGGCCCGGTGCGGCGGCCGGACCGCGGTGGCCGTGCGGCACGGAGCGGCCGTGCGGCCCGGACGGCGCTGTCACCCGGGCAGCCGTGCGGCCCGGCCGGTGGCGGTGTCAGCGGCCGGCCAGGGTGTTCAGCCGCTCGCGGTCCAGGCCGGTCAGCGCGGTGACCTCGGCGAGGTCGACGGCGCCGCAGTCCAGGCCGCGCAGCAGGTAGCCGCTGAGCGCCCGGGCGGTGGCCGGCTCGTCCATCACGTCGCCGCCCGCCTTGGCGACGTAGGCGGTCAGGCGGGCGGCGGCGGCCGCCAGGCCCTCGCGGTAGAAGGAGTACACCGCGGCGTAGCGGGTCGGCAGATGCGCTGGGTGCATGTCCCAGCCCTGGTAGTAGGCGCGGGCCAGGGAGCGTCGGACCAGGTCGTGGTGGAGCTTCCAGGCGGCGTGCACCTGCTCGGTGGAACCGGTCGGGATGACGTTGGTCGACCCGTCGGAGAGCCGGACCCCGGTGCCGGCGGCGGCCACCTGCATGACCGCCTTGGCGTGGTCGGCGGCCGGGTGGTCCATGCTCTGGTAGGCCGCACCGACGCCGCAGGCCGCGCTGTAGTCGAAGGTGCCGTAGTGCAGGCCGGTGGCGCGGCCCTCGGCGGCCTCGATCATCCGGGCCACGGTGGCCCGCCCGTCCGGGCCGAGGATGGCCTGGGTGGTCTCGATCTGGATCTCGAAGCCGATCCGGCCGGCGGGCAGGCCGGCCCGGCGCTCGAAGTCCTCCAGCAGCCTGACCAGCGCGGTGACCTGCTCGGCGTACGTCACCTTGGGCAGGGTCAGGACGAGGCCCTCCGGCAGGCCGCCGCCGGCCAGCAGGGTGGCGAGGAAGAGCTCCAGGGTGCGGATGCCGCGGGCGCGGACCGGCGCCTCCATGCACTTGATCCGGATGCCGATGTACGGCGGGGCGGCGCCCTCGGTCACCGCGGCGGTGACCAGCTCGGCGGCCCGGACGGCGGCGGCGTCCTCCTCGGCGTCGGGGCGGGGCCCGTAGCCGTCCTCGAAGTCGATCCGCAGGTCCTCGATCGGCTCGCGCTCCAGCTTGGCGCGGACCCGGGCGTGCACGTCGGCCAGCAGTTCGTCGTCGGCGACGCCGAGGGCGCGGGCCAGCTCGGCCGGTGTGCCGGCGTGGGTGTCGAAGGCCGCCAGGGCCTGGCGGCCCCATTCCTGGACGGTGTCGGCGGAGAAGGCGTCGGCCGGGACGTAGACGGTGTGCACCGGCTGCCTGGTCCCGGAGTCGCCCGGGTAGCGGCGCGCCAGGTCGGCGTCGACCGGGGCGAGCAGCGCCTCCACCGCGGCGCGGGCGGCGGTGGAGAAGGAGACCCCGTCCGTCGGCCCGTTTCCGTCGACCTCGACCTGCGACATCCGCACTCCTCCACGCCGAACCAACACTTCAACAATTTGTTGAGGCGAAGGTAGCTCCGGCCGGGTCGGCCGTCAATGGCCGACCGGCCACCGGACGGCGGCCGCCCCGATCAGTCCCTTCCGGCGGCAACGTAGCGGTCGCGCAGCTCCGGGAACAGCTCGGCGACCTCCTTCGGGTGCACCGAGCCGTCGGGGCCCTTGCCGGTGGCGCCGTACTCCTTGGTCAGCCAGTCGGCGAGGCGCGGCGGGTCGGGCTGGTGGCCGTGCATGTCCATGTACGAGACGAGCGCCTCGTAGGCGAGATCCGGGTCGATGCGCGAAGGCGCCGGAAGGGACTCGGACGGATCGGCTTGGACCGGCTCCTCGGCCGTGACCGGCGCCCCAGCCTGGCCCGGCTGCGCCGGCTGCTCCGACTGGCGGGCCTGCGGGTGCTGCTGGGGGCCGGCGGGCTGCTGGGTCTGCGGCCCGGGCGAAGCCTCGGGGACGGGGGCGGCAGCGGCCTCCTCGACCAGCGGGCGCGGCGGCTTGAACCAGGGCGAGGCCTGGCCCGGTACGCGCCCGCCCGGGGCGGCGTCGGACGGGTGACCGGTGGTGCGGACGGGGCGCTCGGTCCAGACGTTCACCTCTTCGCGGCGCGACTGCGGGGCCACGACCGCCGCCGCCTCCGGCTCCTGCGCGGCGCGCAGCCGGACGGCGGCCAGTTTCGCCAGCATGGGCGCGGCCACCTCGGCGGGCAGCGGCGCCACGGCCGCCGGTGCGGCCGGTGCGGCCGGTGCGGCCGGTGCGGCCGGTGCGGCCGGTGCGGCCGGTGCCGGGGCGGGGTCAGCGGCCGAGCCCGGCCCCATCGCCTGGGCGGCAGCCTGGACCGGTCCGGGCTGAGACTGCCGCTGCGGCTGCTGTGCCGGGGGTACGTGCTGGGGATGCGCGAGCTGCTGCGGCTGACCGGCCGGGGCGCCCGCGACCGGGGCGATCACAGCCGTGCGGCCGGCCGGGACTCCGAGTTCCCGCGCGTCCTGCTGCTCCGCCGGCGCCTCGGCGACGGCAGGAGTGCCGGTCCGGCCAGTCCCGGCGGTCCCGGCGGTCCCGGCGTCCAGCCGGTCGAGCAGGGACGGGTCCAGCGGGACGCCGAACTTGGCGAGCTTGAGCGGCAGCAGCGCCTGGATCGGCGCCGAGCGGCGCCAGCCCCGGCCGTAGCGGAAGCGCAGTTGGGCCCGGTAGACCAGGCGGTTCTGCTCCAGCCGGATGACCTCCTCGTAGGAGCGGAGCTCCCAGAGCTTCATCCGCCGCCAGAGCCGGAAGGTCGGCACCGGGGAGAGGAGCCAGCGCATCACCCGGACCGACTCCATGTGGCGGTCGGCCGTGATCGCCGCGATCCGGCCGACCGCGTGCCGCGAGGCCTCGACCACGACCACGAACAGCACCGGGATGACGGCGTGCATGCCCATGCCGAGCGGGTCGCCCCAGGAGGCTGCCGCGTTGAAGGCGATGGTGGCGACGGTCAGCAGCCAGGCGGTCTGACGCAGCATAGGGAAGGGGATCCGCAGCCAGGTCAGCACCAGGTCGAGCGCGAGGAGGACGACGATGCCCGCGTCGACGCCGATCGGAAAGGCGTAGGAGAAAGCGCCGAAACCTTTCTGCTCGGCCAGCTCACGCACCGCGTTGTACGAACCCGCGAAACCGATGCCCGAGATGATGCAGGCGCCGGCCGCGACCAGGCCGAGCAGGCCACGATGGGCCTTGGTGAGCGTTGGGCGTGCCATTACGTCTATCAACCCCTGGATGTCGGCTGCGGCCGTACGCTGCCTCGACTGCCTGGTCCCGCTGGTCGGGCCGCCGGACGGCTGAGCAACCTCCGGGCTCGGCCCACCGGAGTTTACTCGTACACCTGTTTAAGCGTTCTCGCAGCCTGGGGTGTCACGGTCCGGGGCAGAAACGGCGGCCCCCGGATCGGCGCGAGCCGCCCCTACGACCCGACCGGGCCGTCAGCGACTCGGTCCCGCCGTGCCGTTGAGGTAGGTCAGCACGGCCAGCACTCGGCGGTTGGCGTCCTCGTCGGGGGCGAGTTCCAGCTTGGTGAAGATGTTGGCGATGTGCTTGGCCACCGCGCCGTCGCTCACCGACAGGCGGGCGGCGATCGCCGAGTTGGAACAGCCCTCGGCCATCAGCTCCAGCACCTCGCGCTCGCGCGGGGAGAGCCGCAGCAGCGGACCCGGCCGGCGCGCGGTGGTCTGCATCAGCTTGGCGATCACGTCCGGGTCCATCGCTGTCCCGCCCGCCGCCACCCGGCGGACCGCGTCGATGAACTGCCCGGCGTTGAACACCCGGTCCTTCAACAGGTAGCCGATCCCGCCCGTGCCGTCGGCCAGCAACTCCCGTGCGTACAGCTGCTGGACGTGCTGCGACAGCACCAGCACCGGAAGCCCCCGGATCTCCCGGCGCGCCTTGAGCGCGGCCTGCAGCCCCTCATCGGTGAGCGTCGGGGGCAGCCGGACGTCGACCACCGCCACGTCCGGGCGGTGGGTCAGCAGCGCGTCCAACAGCTCGGGCCCGGTCTCCACCGCCGCGGCGATGGTGAAGCCGTGCGCTTCCAACAGCCTGATCAGGCCTTCGCGAAGGAGGTAGAGGTCCTCGGCGAGGACAACTCGCACGGCAACTCCAAGGTGATGGTGGTGGGACCGCCCGACGTGCTGTCGATGGCGAGGACACCGTCGAAGGTACCCAATCGCCGCTCGACTCCGCGCAGCCCGGTGCCCCGCGAGGGATCCGCCACCCCGACTCCGTCATCCGTCACCGTGACCCGCAGGAAGCCGGCACGGTACAGGATGTCCACCCATACCTGCTCCGCCCCCGAGTGCTTGGCCGCATTGGCCAGCAGCTCGCAGATGCTGAAGTACACGGCGGCCTCCACCGGAGCCGGGGGCCGATCCGGCAGGCTGACGAACACCTCGGTCGGCAGCGCGCTGTCCAGCGCCAGCGCCCGGACGGCATCGCCCAGTCCGCGTTCGGCGAGCACGGGCGGGTGGATCCCGCGGACCAGGTCCCGCAGCTCCTGCAGCGCCCGGGCCGAGGACTGCCGGGCCTCCGCCAGCAGCTCCCGGGCCGCCGTCTGGTCGGTGTCCATCAGGTGCTCGATGGTGCCCAGCGTCATCCCGATCGCGACCAGCCGCGCCTGCGCGCCGTCGTGCAGATCCCGCTCGATCCGCCGCAGCTCGGCCGCCTGGTTGCCCACCGCGTCCGCCCGCGTCTCCGTCAACTCGGCGACCCGTCTGGTCAGCTGGGCATTCGTCGACCGCCCGTCCTGGTCGAGCACCCGGCGGGCGACCTCCGCGTAGGCGCGCACCGCGAACGGCGTCCCGAGTATCCCGACGACGACCATGGCGCCGCCGAGCGCCATGCCCAGCAGGTGCGAGGTCACCTCGCCGTTCAGCGGACCGGCCCCATCGGCGGCCACCGGACCCGTCACGATGAACGCGACGCCCAGCACGAACAGCGCGACCACCGGGCCCACCAGGGCCAGCACCAGGAACGGGTTCACGACCAGCCAGGCCATCTCGGCCCGGGTGGTCCGGTCCCGCAGGCCCCAGTGGACCACCTGCGCGTACTTCGCCACCGTCCGCGAGCGGTGGTAGGAGTACCCCGTCCACCAGTGTCCGCGGTCGTCCAACTCCAGCTCCGGCCGCGCCTCGTAGATCGCCGGCAGCCGCACCCCGAACCAGCGCGCCAGCTGCCCGCGCGTACGGTTCGCCGTGCTGCGGACGTGGAACGCCCCCACCACTACGAGGACGATCGCCGCCGTCACGACCCCGGCGAAGGCCGGCGGGACGTAGTCCTCCAGGATCTGGGTCGAGATCACCCCCGACAGGATGGCCGCCGCCACCGGAAGCACGAACCCCGGCACCGCCGACACCACCAGGACGACCAACCGCGCCAGCCCCTCACCGCCGGCCTCGAAGGCCGCCTGGGTCTGAGCACGCACGGACGTGCCGCTCGTACGACTCACTGTTGTCACGCGAAGCTCCTGATGCCGGTACCGATCGTCCACCATCAGTGTTCACGAACCCTCCACTCCCCACACTGGTCATGACACCCCAATTCCGAGGTGGACCTAGGACTACCTGGCGGTGGTTGCAGCAACACTGACCCACTGAGAAGATCCGAAAATGCGAAAAACCCCCATCCGGATCCCGGATGGGGGTTCTTCTGAAGAATTGTTCGGCGGCGTCCTACTCTCCCACAGGGTCCCCCCTGCAGTACCATCGGCGCTTTGAGGCTTAGCTTCCGGGTTCGGAATGTAACC
>NZ_JBVOOL010000031.1:0-71966 GCF_055664045.1 Kitasatospora sp. NPDC023385
GGGGTTGGGTGGGGCCGGCGATGACGGTGGTGGTGGGGCCGTTGTGGGCGGCGATGGTGAGGTGGGGGTGGTGTTGGAGGTGGTGGTGGAGGGTGATGGCGGGGAGGGTGATGGAGGCCATGGCGCCTTGGCCGGCGAGGTGGTGGGCGATGATCTGGCTGCGGAGGGCGACGATGCGGGCGGCGTCGTCGAGGGTGAGGATGTCGGCGATGGTGGCGGCGGCGATTTCGCCTTGGGAGTGGCCGATGACGGCGTCGGGGCGGATGCCGAGGTCTTGCCAGGTGTGGGCGAGGGAGACCATGACGGCCCAGAGGGCGGGTTGGACGATGTCGACGCGGTCGAGGGGGGCGTCGGGGTTGCGGAGGATGTCGGTGAGTGACCAGTCGACGTAGGGGGTGAGGGCTTGTTCGCAGCGGTTGATCCAGTGGGTGAACACGGGGGAGGTGTCGAGGAGTTCGGCTCCCATGCCGGGCCACTGCGAGCCCTGTCCGGGGAACACGAACACCACCTTGCCCGGAGCGCTGGCGGTGCCGCGGACGACGGCGGGGTGCGCCGTGCCGTCGGCGAGCGCTGCCAGCGCCTCGGCGCGTTCCGTGACGGTGGCACCGAAGACCGCGGCCCGGACTGCGAAGGCGTCCCGGGCCACCGCGAGCGTGTGGCCGACGTCGGCGGGATCCGTGTCGGGCTGCGTGGTCAGCTGGTCGAGCAGGCGCCCCGCCTGCTCCCGCAGCGCGCGCTCGTCGAGTGCTGAGAGCAGCCACGGCGCGTCGAGGTGCTGTTCCTCCGTCACCTCGTCCCGGGTGTCGACGGGCGGCTGCTCCAGGATGACGTGGGCGTTGGTGCCGCTGATGCCGAAGGAGGAGACGCCCGCGCGGCGGGGGTGGTCGTGGTCGGGCCAGGGCTGCGGTTCGGTGAGGAGGGAGACCGCGCCCGCCGTCCAGTCGACGTGCGGGGTGGGCTGGTCGGCGTGCAGGGTGCGGGGGAGTACGCCGTGCTGCATGGCCAGCACCATCTTGATGACGCCGGCGGCGCCGGCGGCGGCCTGGGTGTGGCCGATGTTGGACTTGAGCGAGCCGAGCCAGAGGGGCTGTTGGCGGTCCTGTCCGTAGGTGGCGAGGAGTGCCTGGGCTTCGATGGGGTCGCCGAGCTTCGTTCCGGTGCCGTGGGCTTCGACGGCGTCGACGTCGGAGGGCTGGAGGCCGGCGTTGGCGAGGGCCTGGCGGATCACCCGTTGCTGCGAGGGCCCGTTGGGCGCGGTGAGCCCGTTGGAGGCACCGTCCTGGTTGACGGCCGAGCCGCGGACGACGGCGAGGACGGGGTGCCCGTTGCGCCGGGCGTCGGAGAGCCGCTCCAGGACGATCAGGCTGACGCCCTCGCCCCAGCCGGTGCCGTCCGCGTCGGCGGAGAAGGCCTTGCACCGCCCGTCGGGGGAGAGACCGCCCTGCCGGCTGAACTCCACGAAGATGCCGGGGGTGGACATCACGGTGACGCCGCCTGCCAGCGCGATGCCGCACTCGCCGCGCCGCACCGCGTCGGCGGCCAGGTGCAGGGCGACCAGCGAGGAGGAGCAGGCGGTGTCGACGGTGACCGCGGGCCCCTCCAGGCCGAGGGCGTAGGCCACCCGGCCCGACACGACACTCGTCGTGGCACCCGTCAGCCGGTACCCGTCGGTTCCGTCCGAGGGCTCGTGCAGCCGCGGGCCGTAGTCCTGTGCCATCGCGCCGACGAACACCCCGGTGGCGCTGCCGCGCAGGCTCCGGGGATCGATCCCGGCCCGTTCGAGCGCCTCCCACGAGGTCTCCAGCAGCAGCCGCTGCTGCGGGTCCATCGCCTGCGCCTCGCGCGGGGAGATCCCGAAGAACGCCGCGTCGAAGTCCGCGACGTCGTAGAGGAATCCGCCCCGGGACGTCGCCGAGGCGGTCGTCACGTCCAGGTCCCAGCCGCGGTCGGCGGGGAACGCCCCGACCACGTCGCGGTCGTCGAGGAGCAGTTGCCACAACTGTTCCGGCGTCGACGCACCACCGGGGAGACGGCAGGCGAGACCGACGACCACCACCGGGTCGTCGTCGCCCGTCGCCGGCCGGTGGGCCCGTACCGGCTCGCTGACCGTCGTGCCGCGCACCCGCTGAGCCAGGTGCTCGGCCAACGCGACGGGCGTCGGGTGGTCGAACACCGCCGTCGCGGGCAGCGCCAGGCCGGTGGCCCGGGCCAGGCCGGCGCACACCTCCGCGCCGCCGACCGACGTCAGCCGCTGCTCCCGGAACGGCGTCGTGTCCTCGACCGCCTCCGGAGCGTCCAGGCCCAGGACCACCGCGGTGTGCCGGCGCACCAGGTCGAGCAGGACCTCGCGCAGGTCCGCGTCGCCTTCCTGGCGCAGCCGCAGGGCCAGCGCGGACTCCTCGCCGGTCGCCGGCGCGTCCACGGTGTCGAGCCAGTGCCGGACGCGCTGGAACGGATAGGTCGGCACGGGCACCCGGCGCGCGCCGCTGCCGTCGAACAGCGTGGCCCAGTCGACGGCGACGCCCGCGGTCCAGGCCTCCGCGACCGAGGCCGTCAGCCGGGTGCGGGAGCCGTCGTCGCGGCGCAGCGTGCCGATCGCGGTGACCGCCGCCCTCGCCCGGTCCGCGGTGTCCTGGATGTGCACGGTGAGCACCGGGTGCGGGCTCGGTTCGACGAACACCGCGTGGCGGCCCATCAGCGCCTCGACGGTCGGATGGAACCGCACCGTGTGACGCAGGTTGCGGCACCAGTACTCGGCGGTGAGTTCGGTGCCGGCCAGTTCGGTGCCGGTCACCGTGGAGTGGAAGGCGATCTCGCCCGCCCGCGGGGTGATCGGGGCCAGGGCGTCGACCACCTCGTCGGTGACGGCGTCGACGTAGGCGGAGTGCGAGGCGTAGTCGACCGGCACCCGCCGTACCCGCACCCCGTCGGCCTCGAGCCGGGTGAGCACCCGCTCGAGCGGTTCGGAGGGGCCGCTGACCACGGTGGACCGCGGCCCGTTGAGCGCCGCCAGGCTGACCTCGGGGTACTCGGCGAGGAGGTCGCCCAGCTCGTCGGCCGGCAGCGCGACCGATGCCATGCCGCCCTTGCCGGCGAGGTGCCGGGCGATGATCAGGCTGCGCAGCGCCACCACCCGCGCCCCGTCGGAGCGGGACAGGATGCCCGCCACGGTCGCGGCGGCGATCTCGCCCTGGGAGTGGCCGACGACCGCGGCCGGCCGGACGCCCAGCGCGGCCCACACGTCGGACAGCGCGACCATCACCGCCCACAGCGCCGGCTGCACCACGTCGACCCGCTCCAGGTCGGCGGGGCGCCCGGCGCGCAGCACCTGGTCGAGGGACCAGTCCACGAACGGCGCCAGTGCCTGCGCGCTCCGGGAGATCGACTCGGCGAAGACCGGTGAAGTGTCGAGCAGTTCGGCGGCCATGCCGGCCCACTGCGACCCCTGGCCGGGGAAGACGAACACCGGGCCGGTCGGGTCCGAGGCGAGCCCGGTCACCACGGACGCCGAGGGCATCCCCGACGCGATCGCGGCCAGCCCGTCGCGGACCTGGCCGACGGCGCCGCGGTCCGCCCCGAGCACGACGGCCCGGTGCGCGAACTCCGAACGCGTGGTGGCCAGCGACCACGCCACGTCGAGCAGGTCCGGGTCGCCGTCGAGGGCGGACGCCAGCCGCGCCGCCTGGGCCCGGAGCGCGCCGGCGTCCGCGGCGGAGAGCACCACGGGCACCGGGGACGGCCCGCCGCCCGGGGCCGGGTCGGCCTGCCGCGGCTGCGGCGGAGCCGCCACCGCGATGTGGCAGTTGGTGCCGCCGAGGCCGAAGGAGCTGATGCCGTAGACCGCGTCGTCGGGCGCCGCCTCGACCGCGTTCTGGACGCGGAGGTTCAGGTCCGCCAGCGCGATCCGCGGGTTCGGGGTCCGGAACCCGGCGGTGGGGACGAGGGTCCTCGCCCGCGCGCACAGTGCGGTCTTGATGAAGCCGGCGATGCCCGCCGCGGCCTCCAGGTGGCCGATGTTCGACTTGATCGAGCCGACCCGCAGCGGATCGTCCGCCGCGCGCGCCGTGCCGATCACCGAGCCGAGCGCGGCGGCCTCGACCGGGTCGCCCGTCGGGGTGCCCGTGCCGTGCAGTTCGACGTGTACGACCTCGGCGGGGTCCAGGCCCGCCCGGCGGTACGCGGCCCGGATGGCCTCGGCCTGGCCTTCGGCGGTCGGCGTCACCAGCAGGTCGCCGCCGCCGTCGTTGGTGACGGCGCTGCCGCGGATCACGCAGTACACGTCGTCGCCGTCGGCGAGCGCGGCCGCCAGCGGCTTCAGCACGACGGCGCCGCCGCCCTCGCCCTGGGCGAAGCCGTTCGCGCGGGCGTCGAAGACGTGGCACCGCCCGTCCGGGGACAGGGCTCCGAGCCGGTTGGCGGCGATGGCGTGATGCGGGGTCATCCGGAGGGCGACGCCGCCGGCGATGGCGATGTCGGATTCGCCGCGGAGCAGGCTCTCGGCGGCGAGGTGGACCGCGACCAGCGAGGAGGACTGCCCGGCGTCGACGATGAGGCTGGGCCCCTTCGCCTTCAGGAAGTAGGACACGCGGTTGGCCACGATGGAGCGCTGGGAGCCGGTGAAGGTGTGCGCGGTGATCGCCCCGGTGCCCCGGGTGCGGACGAGCGTGCTGTAGTCGTCCGTGGCGACGCCGAGGAACACGCCGGTGCGGCTTCCGGTCACGGACGGCCCGGTGATCCCGGCGTCCTCGAGCGCCTCCCAGCTCAGCTCCAGCATCAGCCGCTGCTGAGGGTCCATCATCGCGGCTTCCCGGGCCGGCACCCGGAAGAACCCGGCGTCGAACCCGGCGACGTCGTCCAGGAACGCTCCGCGCCGGATGACACCGGCCTCCGACTCCGACAGGCCCCGCAGGGCGTCGGGCTCCCAGCGCCCCTCGGGCAGCGGTGCCTCGACGGCGGTTCCGGTCGTCAGCAGCGACCACAGGGCGTCGGGGCCGTCCGCGCCGGGAAATCGGCAGGAGACGCCGACCACCGCGATGTCGGCTTCGTGGCGCAGCGACATCCACATCCTCCTTCATAGAGCACCGCGCACATCGGACCGAGTGCGTGGCCCCGGTCAGCGGGCGTGCGGGCGAGCCCGCATGGACGGTGATTCGAACGGCTTGGCCGGGAGCGGGGCGGTCGGCGTTCCGCGACATTCGCGAGCGACACGAGTCGAAGCCGAGGATTGTCTTTGCGCACTATGCCCCGTACCTATTTTTTATACAAAATCGACCCCGATACGTGAAGTGAACCTTGGTACACGGACGGCGGTTGACCTGCGGAATCATGTGGTACGAAGGTCCACTTGACGCCTCTGCGGAATATCGCGTAAAAAAACTTCCGACATCGACCGAGTGCGCCGGAGGAGTCCGGCGTGAGCGTCTTCACACGTGCGCATTCGACGGACATGGGGGTGCTGGGTGCGCATTGAGCTGGACACCGACAAGTGCCAGGGGCACCTGCGCTGCATGGACCTGGCGCCGGAGCTGTTCGACTGCAACGACCTGGGCTACGGCACGTTGCTGACGAGCGGGCGGATACCCGGGGAACTGGAGCCGGTGGCGCGCCGCTGCGCCGCGAATTGCCCGGAACGGGCGATCACGCTCCGGCCCGCGGATATCGGGTGACGGCTGTGCGAGTGGAGAGATCCGGCCGGCGGTCGGGACGAAGAAGTAAATCTGAAAGTGTCGAAAAGGGGTCGGTGTGATGGCAAACCTGGAGAATGCGGGCGGCAGACCGGAGGGAGCGGTCCGGGACAGCGTGGGAAAGGGCCCGCTGTGGTACGTCGCGGCGATATCGTGTGTCGCCTACTTCATGGTCCAGTTCGACAATGCGGTCGTGAGCATCGCGCTGCCGTCGATCCAGCGCAGTCTCGGCCTGGACGTGACCGGGCTGCAGTGGGTCGTGAACTCCTACAGCCTGGCGTTCGCCGGGCTCCTGCTGCTGAGCGGTCGCCTGAGTGACCTGTTCGGCCGGCGGGAGGTCTTCCTCGCGGGGCTCTGGCTGTTCACCTTCGGCAGCGTGCTGGGCGGGTTCGCGCAGAACGGCTGGGAGTTGGTGGCGGCGCGCGCCTCGCACGGCGTCAGCAGCGCGATCCTGCTGCCGTCCTCGCTCGGCCTGATCATCGCCGCCTACCCGGAGAAGCACCAGCGGAACCGGGCGATCTCGGTCTGGGGCGCGGCCAGCATCATCGGCGGTGTCAACGGCGCGGTGCTCGGCGGTGTCCTCACCCACCACTGGGGCTGGCGCTCGACGCTGTTCTTCTGCCTGCCGATCGGCTGCGTCCTGCTGGTCTTCGGCACCCGGACGCTGACCCGCCGGGTCGCGGTGGCGCGCACCGGGATGCCGTCCCTGGACCTCCCGGGAGCGCTCTGCGTGGTGAGCGCGGTGACCGCCGCGGTGTACGCCACCATCGGTCTCAAGGACCACGCGTGGCTGTCCGCCCACACGCTCCTCTCGTTCGCCGTCTCGATCCTCTTCCTGGCCGCCTTCCTGCTGATCGAGTCGCGGTCGAAGCACCCGATGGTGCCGCTGGGCATCTTCCGCTCGCGGTCGATCTCGATGGCGAACCTGGTGTCGTTCGTGGCCACCACGGCGATGGCCTCCCAGGTGATCCTCGTCGTGCTCTACATCCAGAAGGTGCTCGGCTACGACCCGCAGGAGGCGGGACTGGCCGAACTCCCGGGCGGTCTGACCACGTTCGTCGTCGCGATCCTGACGGCGCGGTTCGTGAAGCGGATCGGTGCGCGGCCGATGCTGATCGTCGGGCTCCTGGTGTACGCCGCCGGTGTCGTGTGGATCGCCCGGGTGCCGGTGCACGGCGACTACTGGGGCGCCATCTTCTTCCCGATGGAACTGCTGTGCGCCGGCATGGGCCTCGCCCTGCCGTGCATGACGATCACGGCGACCGCCGGGGCCCCCAAGGAGAGCGCGGGCCTCTACTCGGGCGTGGCCACGACGACGCGTCAGATCGGCAGCGCCATCGGTGTCGCCGTGTTCACGAGCATCGCCGCGACGGCCAGCATGAGTGCCACCGGCAGCAAGCAGGCCGTGCTCGCCTCCGGTTACCGCACGGCACTGCTGGCCGGTGCCGGGGTCGCCGTCGCCGCCGCCCTGCTGGCGCTCGCGATCCCGCGTGAACGCCGGTCGGAGGCCCAGGCGGACGTCCGGGTGAGCGTCGAGGCGAACGCCTAGCACCTGCCCGACCCGCAGGGCCCGCGGACTGCCGCGGGCCCTGCGGGCGTTACGGCTGCGGGCGTTACGGCGGCCCGGCCGGGCGCGCGGTCACCGGGGCAGCGTGGCGGAGAACAGGTAGGTGGCGAAGGTCATCTCGAACGAGCCCCCGAAGCGGTCGATGGTGCTGCCGATCTCGTCGAACAGGTCCCGGCGCACATCGGGCGGCAGCGCCGCGTGGTCGGTGTGCGTGCCGATCTCGTCGAGCCACTGGTCCCGGGTGTAGGTGGCGGTCCACGGGACCGACCTGGCCGGCGCCTCCACCAGGTGCCGGAACGCGCGGGGGGATCCGGTCACCACGCTGAAGTCGAGCGGCAGGTCGCTGGACCGGCTCACGGCGTAGCCGAGGGTCTGCTTGGGGGTGCCGGGCGGCAGGACCCGCCGGTAGGTGTCCGCCAGGGCGTCCGCGAGCTCGTCCGGATGGAACCCCGCGCTCCAGAACAGGCAGAGCCGGCCGCCCGGCCGGAGCACGGATGCCGCCTTCTCCGCACTGCTGAACGGATCCATCCAGTGCCAGGCCTGCGCGCAGGTGACCCGGTCGAACGTCCGCCCCGCCGGATTCCAGGTCTCGAACGGGACGATTTCGGTGGAAATGCCGTGCCGTTCGGCGACCGCGCTCATCCCGGGGCTCATGTCGAGTCCGAGGACCCGGGCGCCCCGCTTCGCCAGCTGGCGCGAGGCGATCCCGGTTCCGGAGCCCACGTCGAGCACCGACAGGATGTCCGCGGAATCTCCCAGGATATCGTCGATGACCTCGTCGGGATAACTCGGCCGCGATCTGTCGTAGGCATCGGCCATCTCGTCGTACAGCTTCACCCGTTCCCGACGGTCCATCTATTCCCTCGCATCTCTCCGGGTATTCGGCTATACGCCTAATCCACTCCTATCAAATTGCATTCGATTATGTACAGTGCACCTTCGTCCACTGGCACGTGGGGCGCCGCACCGGCAGGATCGCAGCGTGTGCCTCCCCTCGGACGGCGGCGATACCAGCTCCGGAAAAGTCTCCGTACGAATCCGGAAGTTTGCCCAAGGCCGGGGCGGCCGCGGCCGCGGCCGAGATTCCAGCGGAATGTCCGGATGCGGACGGAACCCTGCGGCCTGCCTCGAAAAACCAGCGACGTGGACCGGGAGTAAGCGGTGACGGAATCCAGCCAGGTAGCACCGGGTTCGGAAAACGAAGAGGAATACTCCGCGCCGACGGCGGTCCGCGAGTTCTGGCGGGAGGCCCCCGTACGGGAGGTCACCACCGCGGACGGCGGCAAGGCGTGGCTGATCAGCGGCATGGCGGAGGTGCGGACCGTGCTGTCCGACCCCCGGTTCAGCCGGGCCGAGGCGCACCGCCGCGGCTCGGTGACCGGCCGCGCGGCGGTCTTCTCCCGACCCGGGATGCACGACCTCGACCCGCCCGAGCACACCCGGCTGCGCCAGGCCGTGGCGTCGGCGTTCAGCGTCCGGCGGATCCGCGCGCTGCGGCCGCGGGTCGAGCAGATCACCGACGAACTGCTGGCCGGGGTACGCGACTCGGGCCCCTCCGCGGACCTCAGTGCCGCCCTGTGCTTCCCGCTGCCGGTCGCGGTGATCTGCGAGATCCTGGGCGTGCCCTTCGAGGACCGGCACCTGTTCCGCCCGTGGTCCGAGCAGATCACCTCGACCAACGCCTACCCGCCGGAGCAGGCGATGGCGGCCCGGCGGGCCCTGGTCGACTACATCGGCGGCCTGGCCGCCGAGGCCCACCGCTGCCCCGAGGGCAGCCTGCTGCGGGACCTGGTGACCGCGCGCGACGTCGACGGCCGGCTGAACGCGGAGGAGGTCGTCCAGATCGTCTTCGGCGTGCTGGTCGCCGGGCACGAGACGACGGCCAACATGCTGGGCAAGGGCCTGGTGGCCCTGCTCGACCACCCGGACCAGTTCGAGGCGGTGCGCGCCGACCCCTCGCTGGTGCCGTCCGTCATCGACGAGGTGCTGCGGTACGTGGTGCTGAGCCCGAGCACCGATCCGCACGAGGGCCTGCACCTGGTGACGACGACCGACGTCGAACTGGGCGGCCTCACCATTCCCGCGCACAGCGTGGTCCTCGCCAGCCCCACGGCCGCCAACCTGGACCCGAGGGCCTTCCCGGAGCCCGACCGGTTCGACCTCGGCCGGACCAACGCCGGCGACCACGTGGCGTTCGGGCACGGCCCGCACCGCTGCCTGGGCGCCCAACTCGCCCGGCTGGAGCTGGAGGTGGCCTACACCGCGCTGCTCCGCGGGTTCCCGGGGCTGCGGCTGGCCGTACCGGTCGACGAGCTCGCCTACACGAGCGGGATGCTGCTCAAGGGGCTGCGGGCACTGCCCGTCACCTGGGACGTCTAGCAGTCCGGCCGGGCCGGCCCGGCCGGACTGAACCGAAGTGCACCGAAGCGAACAGAACCGAACTGAACCGAACGGGAGAGTGCCCCACGTGACCACGCGCGGTGCGGACCGGGATCTGTGGATCCGCCGCTACCACCCGGCCGCCGAAGCGCGGGCACGGCTGCTCTGCCTCCCGCACGCGGGAGGCTCGGCAAGCTTCTTCTTCCCGGTCTCCCGGGCCCTCTCGCCACAGGTCGAGGTGCTCGCCGCGCAGTACCCGGGACGACAGGACCGGCGGCAGGAACCCTGCATCGACAGCATCCCCGAACTCGCCGACCGGCTGCTGCCGTTGCTGGTCGGCGAGTGGACCGACCGGCCGCTGGCCCTGTTCGGGCACAGCATGGGCGCGTCGCTGGCGTTCGAACTGGCCGGGCTGCTGGAGCAGCGGGCCGGGATCGTTCCGGCGATGCTGTTCGCTTCCGGCCGCCGGGCGCCGTCCCGGTTCCGGCCGGAGGACGACGTGCACCACCTGGGGGACGAGGCGCTGCTCCGCGACGTCGGACAACTGGCCGGCACGGACAGCCGGGTGCTCGGTGACGACGAGGTGCTCCGCATGGTGCTGCCCGCGCTCCGCAGCGACTACCGGGCGGCCGAGCTGTACCGGCCGGAGCGGGTGCACCGGGTGGGCTGTCCGGTGACGGCACTGGTGGGCGACGACGACCCCAAGGCGCCGGTGGACGACGTCCGGGCGTGGCAGGAGCACACGAGCGGTGCGTTCGCTCTGGAGGTGTTCCCCGGCGGCCACTTCTACCTCACCGAGCAGGCACCCCGGCTGATCGCGAGGATCGCGGACGCGCTGGCGGACGTGCCGTCGGGAGCACCGGCGGACCGCTGACGGACGGTACGGACAGGAGCCGCGGGCCGCAACGGCCCGCGGCTCCTCGCGTCGTGCCCAGCCGCACCCAGCCGCACCCAGCCGCGCCCTGCGTGCCGTATCGGCACATGCCGCTGCCCCCGCCGGGAGACCGACGGGGGCAGCAGGCGTTCCGTCCCGGGCTCAGGCCATCTGTTCCTGGTCGGCCCGGTCGCTGCGGTCGAAGAAGGTCGAGTTGAACACCGGCTTCGACTCGAGGCGGGGCCCTTCGAGCGCCTCCGACTCGCGGCCGTCCGGGCCGACCGGCACCTCGCCGACCAGGGTGACCCGGTGCAGCACCCGCTCCACGTCGAGGTGGTCGAGGTCGCGCGGCGGGATGTGGCAGGTGGCCCGGTTGTCCCAGAAGATGACGGTTCCCGGGGCCCAGCGGAACCGCACCGTGTACTCGGGACGGGCGATCTCGTCGAAGAGGTAGCCGAGGACGAGACGGCTCTCGATGGGCGACAGGCCGACGATGTGGTCGGTGTAGATCGGGTTGACGAACAGCCCCTTCTCCCCGGTCCGCGGGTGCACCCGGACGAGCGGGTGGTGGGAGACGAGGGCGTTCTCCTCGACGCGCTTCTTGAACCCCGCCACGCTGGGCTGCGGCATACCCGACCAGTTGGCGCCGTACCGGTGCTCCGCGCGCAGCCCGTCCACGAACTCCTTGAACGGCTCGGAGAGGCCGTCGTAGGCGGCCGCCAGGTTCGTGTACTGGGTGTCGCCGCCGTAGTTCGGCAGCACCTCGGCGCGGAGGATGGCACCGGCCGGCGGGTTGACGAACGGGGTCAGGTCGGAGTGCCAGCCGTTGTTGCCGGCGTAGGCGTACTTGCGCAGCTGCCGGGTGGAGTCGCCACCGAGCTGCTTCTCGAAGCGGCGGTGCTGGATCGTGTAGATCTCCGGCGCGTCCTTGGGCGGCTCGTGGTGGGGGTGACCGTACGTCAACTCGCCGAACTGGCGGCCGAACGCGGTCTGCGTCACGTGGTCGAGCTGCTGGTTCCGGAAGATCACGACCTTCCACTCGTCAAGCGCCTGCTGGATGGTGCTGATCTGCTCGGCGTCGAGTGGGCGGGAGATGTCCACGCCCTCGATCTCGGCGCCGATGCGCCCGGCGGCAGGGTTGACGGTGATGCCAGTCATTCTGCGGTACCTCCGTGGGTGTGGCGGCGAGACGGGTCTCCGCTGCCGCGCTGTGGGGCGGGACGGCACTGTCGTCCGGACGGGGCGCCCGCACCGGCCTTCGGCTGGGAGCTCGCGGTGGCACCCAGACCTGGTCGGCGGAGATTCCGAGGTGTCGATCGACGCGCAGCTGGAGCGAAGTCCGTTCCCGGCCGCCGAAGTCAAGGGATTCAGAATGCGATGGCGGGAGCCGATTTCGTTTCCGCTCTGCGGACGGCGAGTTCCCCGGAGGCCGGGGAATCGTTGCGCGCGCGTCCGGACCGGAGCCGGTGCGCCTTCCCGCGTTGAGCCGGTGACCTCCATATTCCCGCCCTATGGAATTCACCGTGCAAAACCACAGCGTACGGTGTCCGGGGATGCGGCGGGAATGGAACCTTCGTACATGTCTTCGTCCATGTGACGTGCGGTGACGCCGGTCGCAGGGAGCCCCGTGCGGGAGTGGTCGGGGCAGTGGAAGGGCGTCATCCGGTTTGGCTTGATCAGGTACCCGTCAAGCAAAAAAGACCGGCTGACCCCGAATCAGGAGATCGCCACCAAGCTCGAGTTGACGGAGGGCGGGTTCGCGGCCCCGGGATTCGCCGGCGGCCCGCGCTCGCCGCGCGGTGCCTCCCGTCAGCGGAAAAGCCCACGGTGCAGCGTTCGTTCGGGTGGAGACGGCCCGTCAGATCCGAGCTCGGCGGAGTTTACCGCCGCCGGCTTTCGCACAAACGCTCTTCATTAGGCCAGTTTGCCGACTACGCTGCTACGCACCGAACTTCGGCTGGATCCCGTCGGTCGAGGGGGAAACCCCCCGCCGGGGTCCGTCGCGTCTCGAAGCGCACCCGGTCAGCCGGGGTACGCCCAACCGTTTCCTCATTCCAGAGATTGAGATCGTCATGCCGATAACCACTTCGCTGGCCCGGAGAACCGCCGTCGCCCTGCTGGCCGCTGCGAGCTTCGCGACGGTGGCCGGAATCGCCCCGGCTTCCGCCGCCACCGTTCCCGCGCCGCCCCGCGACGGTCTGACCGCCGTCGACGCCCAGCGCTCGAGCGTCGCCCTGGAGCGCAACAAGAGTGTCGCCGTCGAGGTGCTCACCCAGCTCTTCGAGAAGGGCAACACCAAGGTCGCGGACCAGCACGTCCGCGCCGACTTCATCCAGCACAGCCCCACCGTCCCGGACGGACGCGACGCCCTCAAGAGCCTGGCCGGCGACCTGCACGCGCGCTACCCGGGGCTCACGTACAACGTCAAGCGGGTCCTCGCCCAGGGCGACCTGGTCCTGGTGCACTCCAACCCCGTCCAGGAGCCCGGCACCCGCGGCGAGGCCGTGATGGACATCTTCCGTTTCGACGAGAGGGGCAGGATCGCCGAGCACTGGGACACCCGCGAGAACGTGCCGGCGACCACGGCCAACGGCAACGACATGTTCGGCACGGTCAGCAACCCGACCACGAACCAGCCGAGCGGGCCCTGCTGGCTGACGGCCCGCAGCCAGCAGGTCGTCCTGGACTACTTCAACACCCTGCTCGTCCAGAAGAACCCGGACGCCGTCAGCTACCTCAAGCCGGAGTACTACCAGCACAACCCGACCGTCCCCAGCGGAACGGTCGGCATGCGTGACGGATTCGCCCAGTTCTTCAAGCTGTTCCCGAACGTGACCACGGATCTGAAGCGCAGCATCGCGGACAAGGACTACGTCGCCGTCCACTTCCGCTACCGCCTCCACCCCGAGGACAGCGGTCAGGCCATCATGGGCATCTTCCGCGTGGAGCAGCAGCCGAACGGCGAGCTGAAGATCATCGAGCACTGGGACGTCATAGAGAACGTCCCGGCCACCTCCGCCAACACCAACACCATGTTCTGATCCCTGCCCGGATCGCTGCCCGGATCCCGCCGGGATCCCTGCTCGTGGCCCGCCGTCGCACTGCCGGCGGGCCACGAGCCCCCGGCCGGTTACGGACGGTTGCTCAGATCCGTTAGCCGGCCGTCCGGTTCGACGGCCGGCGCCGGCGGAGCGGCCGGAGTCCGGGGGAGCAGGAGGGGGCTGGTGAGGATGGCGAGTCCGGCGACCCCGAGCGCGATGCGCGGGCTGGTGGCGTCGGCGAGCAGCCCGGCCAGCGCGGTGAAGACCGCGATGCCCGCCTGCTGGCCGATCAGCCAGGCCGAGAGCGTGCGGGCGACGCGGTGCGGGGGAGTGTGTTCGAGCCGGTAGGTGGCGACCACCGGCGTGAAGAGGCTCATGTTCAGGATGATCGCCAGCTCCACGGCGATCACCGTCACGAGGCCGACGGGGCCGGGGCGGACGAGGACCAGGCCGATCAGCCAGACCACGCGCAGGGTGCCGGCGACCCGCAGGACCCGGTGCTGCCCGTACCGGGCCACGACGCGGGGTGCCAGCCGGGAGCCGATCAGCCCGCCGACGCAGGGGGCGGCGAAGGCGAGGCCGTACTGCCAGGGGGCGAACCCGAGGTCGCGCAGCAGGATCACGGCCAGCAGCGGCTCGGTGGCCATGATGAGCCCGGAGACGAGCATGTTGTTGAGGAAGAGCGCCCGCAGACCGTGATGGGCCATGATGTGCCGCCAGCCGTCCAGCAGGTCGGCGGACCGGAGCTTCTTCCCGCCGGACCTCTGCGGGGGCTCCTCCCGGCCGCGGATCGCGGTGATGCCGAAGGCGGAGAGGAGGTAGCCCGCCGCGTCGGCGACGATGGTGACGACCGGTCCGAAGACGCCGATCGCCGCGCCGCCCAGTGGCGGCCCGATCGCGATGGAGCTCCAGTTGGTGGACTCGAACCGGGCGTTCGCGACGAGCAGGTGCTCCGGCCGGACGATGGTCTGGAGGTAGGCGCCACTGGCCGAGTTGAAGGCGATCTTGGCGGCGGCCACGATGGCCGAGGTGATGAGCAGTTGGGCGAAACTGAGCCAGCCGAAGGCGTAGGCCACCGGGACGGTCAGGATGACCGCGCACCGGGTCAGGTTCATCGCGATCATGACCGGCCGCTTGCGGCGGTACTCCACCCAGGGCGCGAGCGGCACCGCGATCAGTGCGCCCACGGTCGGCGCCACCGCGGACAGCGCGGACACCTCCGAGGTGCTGGCGTGCAGCGCCAGCACGGCGATCAGCGGAAACGCGCCGAACCCCAGCCCGGACCCGTAGGCGCTCACCGCATAGGACGCCCACAGCCAGCCGAACGGCCGGCCCAGGGATCGTTTCGTCATGGAGCCTCGTGCCCCCTCATGTCCCGTCGCGGCCCTCGCTGCGGGTCTCCGGGCATCAAAGCAAGGCTTCGGGAGGAGGAGCAAACAACCGATCGACGGAGTATCCCCAACCATGCGTTGTGTCTCTAGCGGAGTGTGAACCATCCGTTGGAGAAGGAGTCCGTCGGTGCGGTGCGGTGCGGTGCGGTGCTGGCGCGGGTGCCACCCGCGATCAGACCGGCAGGCCGCCGCGCAGGGCCGCGGCCAGCGCGGTGAGGTCCGGTGCGCTCGGGAGCCCACCCGCCAGTTCGGCGACCAGCTCGGCCTGGGCGCGGGAGAGCGTCCGTTCGGCGTTGATCCGGAACTTGGTGGTCAACTCCGCCGCCGTCAGCGGGTTCTCCGGGCCGCCCCGGTTCACCTCGACCCGTTCGACGTGCCGGGAGCCGTCGGCGAGCTCGGCGGTCAGCACGGCGGGGAACTGGTGGGGGAAGATGCCGGTGCACCGCTCGTCCGCCACCACCCGGACCTTCTCGGCCAGGGCCAGCCGGTCCGCCGACCGCACGGCGGCATCGGTGAAGTCCTCGTGGGACACGCCCAGTCCGCCGCCGCCCAGCAGCGCCGCCGCGATCGTGAACGGGCCGCTGAACGCGCCGTGGTAGCCCGACTCCGGCCGGACCTTCGCCGCGTGGGGTTCGCCGATCGTGTGCACCACCGGCGCCGGAACCCCGAGGGTCAGGGCCGTGATGGCAGCCGGATCGACCCCCTTCGCCCGCAGCCGCAGGGCGGCGTCGATGCCCGCGTGGGTGAAGTGGTTGCACGGATACGGCTTGACGAACAGCCGCCGGGCCTCCCAGCGGCTCCCGAGACCGTCGGTGAGCCGGCTGACGTCGGCGCGATCACCGCAGAACGCGGTGAGGAAGCCGAACCGCCCTTCCAGCGCCGTCGTCGGCCCGGTGATCCCGTGCCGGGCCAACTCGGCGGCGACCACGCCCGCATGGGCCGACCAGCCGCAGTGCGTGCGCTTGACGGTGCCGCCGGTCCGGTTCGCCTCGATGATCCCGGAGCCCATGCTGCAGGCGATGCCGATGACCGAGGTCAGCTCCTCCTCACCGAGCCCGTACAGCATCCCGGCGGCGACGGCCGCGCCGACCGTGCCGCAGATCGCGGTGGCGTGCAGGCCGCGGTCGAAGAAGATCGAGTTGTTCGCCTCCGGGTCGTACCCGGCCATGCCGAGCCGGCAGGTGACCTCGACGCCGATCGCGGCGGCGTCGAGCAGCGCGCCGCCGGACGCCCCCACGGTCTCGGCGACGGCGAGCGCGGCCGGCAGCACCGCCGCGGACGGGTGCAGCACCGAGGGCAGGTGGGTGTCGTCGAAGTCCAGACCGTGCGCGAGGGTTCCGTTGACCAGCGCCGCCGCGGGAGCGGGCAGCCGCCGGGCCGAGCCGATCACCGTGGCCTGCGGGGCACCGCCCCAGGCCCCGGCCATGGCGGTCACGGCCGCGGCGACCCCGGTCGGAACGGCGGCGAGGCTGTTCCCGAGGAGGTCCAGGACCCGCCCGGCCAGCTCCGCACGGAAGTCCCGGGGCAGGCCGGTACGGGCGGTGGTGTGGGCCAGCTGCGCCAGCCGCTGCGCGGGAGTGCGGGTCATGCGCCGGCCTCCCGTCGGGCGAGTGCGTCGGCGAGGTCGACCAGCCACCTCGCGTTGGCCAGCAGCGCGGCGTCGACGAACCGGCCCCGGTCGTCGAGCCACGCGACGGCGTCCCGCCCCACCTGGCCGGCGAGGCGTACCCGGGCCGCGGCCACCTCCTCGGGATCCGGGGTGAAGATCCGGTTCACCACGTCCACCTGTTTCGGGTGCAGGACCGAGCGGCCGAAGAAGCCGCGCCGGCCGGCCGCGACGGTGTCCGCGGCGAGGCCGGCCACGTCCGCGACATCGGTCCAGGCGGCCAGCGGCGGACTGGGCAGCCCCGCGGCCCGGGCGGCGTTGACGATGCGTTGGCGGGCCCAGTCCAGTGCACCCGGATCGCCGAGCCGGAGGTCCGCCATGAGGTCGGCCTCACCGAGGGAGAGCAGAGCGACACCGTCGTGGGCCGTGGCGATCCGGTACGCGTTCTCCACGCCCAGCGCCGACTCGATGATCGCGTGCACGGCCAGCCCGGAGCCGGCCGCAGCGGCCCGGACCAGGTCCGGGTCCTCGACCTTGGGCAGCCGCAGCCCGGCTGTGGCGGTTCCGGCCAGCGCCGCCAGATCGGCCGCACCCCACGGCGAGTCGGGCGAGTTGACGCGCACCCAGACCGGCTTGGGCCACTTCTCGGCCAGCGCCTCCAGGACCTGGTCGCGGGCGAGCCGCTTGGCGTCCGCGGGCACCGCGTCCTCCAGGTCCAGCACCACGGCATCGGTCTGCCCGGCCATGGCCTTGCCGAGCAACTCGATCCGGTGGGCGGGAACGTAGAGCCAGCTGCGAATCGGTTCCACCGTCACCACTCCTCAGGGGGACCGCCGGTGCCCGGCGGCGGTTCGCGTCCGCCGAGCACCCGTCCCCGTCGTCGATGCCCGCGCGCCGACCGGCCCGGGCGGCGTTGCCCGGCGTCGGGCAACGCGGATCTCCGGAGGCGAACCCGGTCCTCGCCTCCGCCAGGCCTCCGCCTCGCCTCCGCCAGGCCTCCGCCTCGCCTCGGTCAGGCCTCCGCTACGCCTCGGCCCCGCCGAGCAGCAGGTCCAGCCGGCGCGGCCCCCAGACGTGCCCGGTCGACCACTTCACGGCGTCGCCGGGGGCGAGCGTGAACTCCGGAATCGCCCGCAGCCATTCCTCCAGGGCGATGCGCATCTCCATCCGGGCCATGGAGGACCCGATGCACCGGTGGATGCCGACCCCGAAGGCCAGGTGACGGTTGACCTCCCGACCGATGTCGACCCGGTCCGCGGCCGGGAACTCCGTGGCGTCCCGGTTGGCCGACGGCATCCCCAGCAGGATGGAGTCGCCCGCGCTGAGCTGCGCACCGTGGAACTCGGTGTCGCTGGTGACCACGCGGGCGATCTGCACGGGGGAGAAGGCGCGCAGGAACTCCTCGACAGCGGTGGGGATCAGCTCGGGCTCGGCCACGAGCCGCTTGCGGTCCTCCGGGTGCTGCGCCAGGTGCCACAGGCTGCTGCCGAGGGCGCTCCACGTGGTGTCGATGCCCGCGGTGATGATCAGGACCAGGGATCCGATCAGTTCGGGGCCGGTCAGCGTGCGGCCGTCGATCTCGGCGGACAGCACGCAGCTCACCAGGTCCTCGCCGGGCTCCCGGCGCCGCTGCTCGATCAGGTCCTCGAGGAACGGCTGGGTCAGCGCCATCGCGGCCTGGATCTCCGCCATCTCGTTGGCCTCGAGGAGGGCGCGCATCTGCTCGGCGAACTCGTCCTGGCGGTCGTCGTCGCAGCCGATCATCCGCGCCATGAAGCGCGACGGGATCTTCTTGGCGTACTCGGACGCGGCGTCGCAGCGGTCCCGGCCCGCGATGCCCGCCAGCAGGTCGCGGGCGTGTTCGCGGACCGACGGCTCCAGCGCCTTGATCTGCCGGGGGCTGAAGGCGGGGAGCAGCGTGCGCCGGAACGCGCCGTGCCGCGGCGGGTCCAGGGTGATCGGCGGCCGTTCCGCGAGGTCGTCGCCGAAGGCGTTCTTGGGCACGCTGATCGACACCGACGAGAACAGCTCGGGGTTCTTGGCCACGTCGTCGACCGCCTGGTAGCTGGCCGCGATCCAGTAGCCGCCGTGCTTCTCGCTGCGGGCCACCGGACAGCCGCTGCGCATGTCGTCGTACACCGTGAAGGGGTTCTCCGCGGCGGGCGGGGAGAACAGGTCGAAATCGTCGTCGTAGGGCACGGTCGTGCTCACCTGCTTAGGAGTGCGAGGGGGCGAACGGGGGATCCGGTGCCGCCGACGATCGGCAGCGGCGCCAGGACGAAGCCGAATTCCACCGCGGCACGACCGGCGAGCCCGTCGAACCGCATGTTCTCCACGATGTGGACGCCGGCGTCGACGAGCATGATCCGGTGCACCGGCATGATCGTGTGGCCTCGTCCGGCCGGGATCTGCTCGAAGGCCGTGGTGTCGGTGCCCGCGGCGCGGATGCCCCGCTCCACCAGCCACCGTGCGGCGTCCGGGGTGATGCCGGGGACGCCGGTGTCGAACCCGAGGTAGGCCTGGGGCTCGCTCCACCAGCGGCTCCAACCGGTGTTGACCAGGCAGACCTCGCCCGGCCCCGGTTCGACGCCGGCGCGCCGGGCCGCGGCGGCCAGTTCGTCGGCGGTGACGCCGTGGCCCGCGGGAAGGCAGTCCGTGCCGTGCAGCGCCGCGATGTCGAGGAAGGTCGCCCGGCACACCATCGGTTCGACGGTGTCGATGCCGTGCACGGAGAAGGCGCCACCGCGCTGAGCCTCGGCGCTGTCCAGGCCACCGTGCAGGAGGCCGTCCTGGGAGACGTGGGAGAGGGCGTCGATGTGGGTGCCGACGTGGCCGCCGGTGGTGATGATCTCGCTGGCCGACGAGCCGCCGTCGGCGCGGACCGCGTCGCCGTGCCGGCGCGCCAGCGCCATCCGGAAGCCCGGATGGTTCGGCGAGCAGGGCATGCCGTTCGCCAGGGGCTGCGCCAGGTCCACGACCTCCACTCCGCCCGCCAGTGCGGCGAGCAGGCGGTCGGGGCCGGCGGGGGAGCCCGTCATGACACGTCCGGGAGGAGTTCCAGCGAACGGGCCAGTTCGAGCACCCGGCGCGCATTGGCGACGATCGGCGGCGCGACCAGCCGCTGACGGTCCGACACCACGACCGCGGTGTCCTGCTCGCCGGCCCGGTCGGCCGCCTCGCAGATGCCGACCGCCTCGGCGATCTCGTCGGGCGCCGGCCGGTAGACCTCGTGGATGATCGGCAGTTGGCCGGGGTGGATGGCCATCCGCCCCAGGAAGCCGAGCCGCTTGCCGTGCAGGCAGCTGTCGCGCAGGCCCTCGGGGTCGCGGACCTCGGCGTAGACGCTCTGGCAGGGGCTCGGCAGCCCCGCCGCGCGGGAGGCCATGACCACCCGGATGCGGGCGGCGTCCATCGTCCGTCCGTCCAGGTCGCAGCCCAGGTTCACCCGGAGGTCCGACTCCCCCAGCCCCAGCATCGTCACGGCGGGCGACGCCGAGGCGAGCGGGTAGGCGAGTTCCAGCGCGGCGGCCGACTCGATGAGGAGCTGGACGCCGGCCGGATGGCCGAGCTCGGCCAGCAGCCCCGTGACGCGGGCCAGATCGTCGAGGCCGCGCACCTTCGGCAGCCGCAGCCCGCTCAGCGCGGGCCCGGCGACCGCGAGCACGTCATCGGTGCCCAGTCCGCTCGCGAGGGAGTTCACCCGCACGAACGTCGGCTTGGCGACGGGGCCCGAGACGACGTCGGAAACCAGCTCGCGGGCGTATTGCTTTTTCGAATCCGGTACGCCGTCCTCCAGGTCGAGCACGACCGCGTCAGCATCCGAGGAATATGCGCTTCCGATTCGCTTCAGGTGGTGGCCCGGTACGTAGAGGTAGCTCAGGAACAGTGAGCGAGTACTCGCGGACTGCCCGGCGGAATGCTGTGGCTTGGAAAGTTGCACTACACCCCCAAGGCGGGTATCGTGGCGGCGTCACAATTTGACATGCAAAAGCCGGTAAATGTCGAATAATTTTTACGCAGGACACGTCGGGGAGGTAAGTGGACCTTGGTGCAGGACGAAAATTGTGCACCAAAGGCCACTTCACCTGGATCGTCCCGCGTGGTAGGACTCAAGGCTGTCGTGCCGAGCGGTCGGCAAGTGGGCGCGCACAATGCGCGAATGCGGTGAATGGGATGGTTCATGAGTAATTCGGGCGATGAGCAGCAGCAGGGGACGTCGTTCGGGTCGAATGCGGCCGGGTACGCGGAGCACCGGCCGGACTACCCGCGCGAGGCCATCGAGTGGGCACTCGCGCCGGTCGCGGGGCGGCCGCAGCTGACGGTCCTCGACCTGGGCGCGGGGACCGGCCAGCTGACCAAGGGGCTGCGGGCCGCCGGGATCGCGGTCGTCGCCGTGGAGCCCGACGCGCGCATGCGGGACGAGCTGGTCCGCAACCACCCCGGCGTCGAGGCGCACATCGGATCGGCGGAGAGCATCCCGCTGCCCGACGCGTCCGTCGACGCGGTCCTGGCCGGCAACGCCTTCCACTGGTTCGACCAGGACAAGGCCTTCCCGGAGATCGCCCGGGTGCTGCGCCCGGGCGGGGTGGTCGCCGCGCTGTGGAACGACGACGACGCGCGCGTCGACTGGATCGCGGGGCTGGCGCGGATCTTCGGCTGGGACAGCACGACGTCGGCCACCGACCGGCTGCGGCAGCACCCGCTGTTCACCGACCTGGAGCACACCGACTTCAAGCACGGCCAGCGCTGCACCACCGACTCGATGGTCGCCCGGATGGGGACGCTGTCCCCCGTCCTGAGGCTGTCGGAGCAGGAGCGCGGCGAACTGCTGGGCCGCATCCGCCGGCACCTGGACGAGCACCCGGACACCCAGAAGGGCGAGTTCGACCTGCCGATCCGCCTCACGGTGACGCGGGCGGAGCTGCGCGGAGCGGGCGAGTAACAGCGCGGGTAAAAGATATCCGAGGAATTCTGGCGGCGGCTGCGGACACCCGGTGAACGGGGCCCGCAGCCGCCGCCTTTCCATTCTTCACGCCGTTTCCCGAGGCCGTTTCCCGAGGGCATTCCCCGAGGTCATTCCCGGGGTGTTTTACCGGTTTCGTGGCGGCCGTGTCGGAATCCGCCGGAACGCCGTGGGGAATGCGCTTCGGGTCCGCTCCGCTTAGCGCTCCGGACGCGGGCCCGATTGCCGCGGTCCGGGAATCCGCCGGCGAACCCTTCGTGTGAGAAAAAGTGTGATGTACCAAGGTCCACTTTACGCATATCGACCGGCCGGGCGAAACTGGCGGCATGCCAACCCAGCTCGATGATCCATTTTATCCGATGGACCGGACGCCCGGGTGCCCGCTCGATTTGCCGGTGAAACTCCGTGAACTCGCCGAAACCGCCCCGGTGTCCCGGGTGCGGATCTGGGACGGCAGTGCACCCTGGCTGGTCACCGGGTACGCCGAGGCCCGAGCGGTGCTGACCGACGCACGGGCCAGCTCCGATCAGCGGCTGCCGGGATACACGTTCGCGGCGCCGCAGGCGAAGGCGTTCCACACCCGTAACCGCTCCATGCCCACCGTCGACGACCCGGAGCACGCGTACCTGCGGCGCATGGTCACCGCGGACTTCTCGAACCGGAAGGCGGAGGCCCTGCGCCCGGTCTTCCAGCGGACCATGGACGAGCTGGTCGACGCCATGCTCGCCGCCGGGAACACCGCGGACCTGTTCGCCGACCTCGCCGTGCCGATGTCGTCCAAGGCGATCTGCGAGGTCCTCGGCGTCCACCACAGCGAGGGCGAGCGGTTCGCCGCGCTCGGCCGGATCATGGCGGTGCCCGGGTCTCCCGACTCGGTGCACGCCAAGGTCGTCGAGGACATGCGCGCACTGCTGGGCTCGCTCGTGCAGCAGGCCCACACCGAGCCGGGCGACGGCGTGATCGGCCACCTGGTGAGCGCCGGCGAACTGCCCGACGAGGAGATCGTCGCCACCGCCCTGCTGGTGATGGCCGCCGGGCACGGCGCGACCGCGCACATGACCACGCTCGGGACGATGGCCCTGCTGACCCACCCCGACCAGCTCGAACTCGTCCGGGAGTCACGGGATCCGGCGTTCATCGCGAACGCCGTCGAGGAACTGCTGCGCTACCTCAGCGTCGCGCACCTGGGCAGGCGCCGGGTGGCCAAGGAGGACCTCGAGGTCGGCGGTGTGCTCATCCGCAAGGGCGAGGGCATCATCGTCGCGACCGACACGGCGAACCACGATCCGCGGGCCTTCGACGGGGATCCCGACGTACTCGACCTGCACCGGGACGCCCGGCACCATCTCGCGTTCGGGTTCGGTGTGCATCAGTGCCTCGGACAGCAGCTTTCGCGGGTTCTGCTGCAGGTGGTGTTCGGAACGCTCTACCGGCGCATTCCGACGCTCGAACTCGCGATTCCGGTGGACCAGATCTCGTACAAACTCGATCTGGCCATCTACGGGGTGAACCGACTTCCGGTCAAGTGGTGACCGTCAACGCGGGGAGAGGCTTCGTGCGCATCAATCTGGACAGGGAAAAATGCATCGGTTCCGGTCAGTGTGTGCTGGCCGCACCCGATTGGTTCGACCAGGACGAGGACGGAATCGCCGTCGTCCTGGAGGAGGAGACGTCTTCCGCGGAGGACGCGGAGGACGTGCACCAGGCAGCGTTCACCTGCCCGGCGCTGGCTATCAGTCTGGACTCGGAATAACAGGATGACCGTGGAGCCCGTAACCGGCGAACTCGCCGACCTGTCACCCAGCGCCGTCTCCCTGAGAGGCAGTTGGGACGACCTGCCCGCGACCGTCGTCGCCGCGATCGAGTCGAACGTCGGACCCGTCGAGCGGGTTCAGCCGGCACGGGACGGTTACAGCAGCCACGTCGCGGCCACGGTGTGGAGCGGCCGTGAGCGCGTCTTCGTCAAGGGGCTGCGCACCGACCATCCGGCGGCGGTCGCCCAGGGCTGCGAAGTGGCGGTGAACCCGTTCGTCGTCCCGCTCGGGCCGCGCGTGCTGTGGCGCGTCGAGGCCGACGGCTGGGACGTGCTCGGCTTCGAGCACCTGGAGGGCCGCCGCGCCGAGTACCACGCCGGATCGCCCGACCTGCCGCTGGTGGTCGACGTGATGGCGGAGCTCGGCGCGGTCGCCGGCCGGGACGCCCCGGTCCCCCGGGCCGAGCAGCGCTGGGCGCCGTACCTGGACGATCCGGCGGAGGCCCGGATACTGCACGGGGACACCCTGCTGCACACCGACTGGCACCACACCAACATGCTCGTCACGCCGACCGGGCAGGTCCGCCTGGTCGACTGGGCCACCGCCACCCGGGGGGCCGGGTGGCTCGACCCGGCCTGCTGGGTCGTGTGGCTGGTCTACGCAGGGAACTCGCCGCGCACGGCGGAGCAGTGGGCCGGCCGGGTGCCCGCCTGGCGGACCGCGGAGCCCGGCGCGCTCGACGCCTTCGCGGACGTGCTGGCCAGGTACTGGCAGTACGTCGCGGTCCACCATCCGAACCGCATGACCGGCGAGCTCCGCGACGCGAGCGCGCGATGGGCGGCCTACCGCCGGACCGCCGGTCCGGCAGGCCAGTGAGGACGAACCGATGAAGTATGTCCCCCTCGGCGCGAGCGGACTCGCCACCTCGCTCTACGCGCTCGGCACCGCGACCTTCGGGGGCAGTACCGACGAGGCCGAGTCGGTCCGGGTGCTGGACACCTTCGCCGACGCCGGCGGCCTGCTGATCGACACGGCGGACGCGTACGGCGACGGCATGGCCGAGGTGCTCATCGGCCGCTGGCTGCGCACGCAGACGGCGGAGGTGCGCGACCGGATGCTGCTGTCCACGAAGGGCGGTGGCTTCACCACCTCGGCGGGCCGCAACCAGTGGGGCAACACCCGGCACAACCTGACCCGCGCGCTGGAGGCGTCCCTGCGCAACCTCGGCGTCGACTGCGTGACGCTCTACCAGGCGCACACCTGGGATCCCCTGACGCCGCAGGAGGAGACCCTGCGGTTCCTGGACGACGCGGTGCGCGCCGGCAAGATCCGCTACGTCGGCATCTCCAACTACACCGGCTGGCAGCTGCAGAAGGCCGTCGGCCTGGCCGACGCCATGGGGTCGGCCAGGCCGGTCACGTTCCAGGCGCAGTACAGCCTGCTGTGCCGGGAGGTCGAATGGGAGATCGTCCCGGCGGGCCGGGCCAACGGCCTGGGGATGCTGGCGTGGTCGCCGTTGTCCGGCGGCCTGCTCAGCGGCAAGTACGCGCCGCAGGCCGTGCCGGACGGCCCGGCGAGGTTCGCCGACCAGCGCGAGCGCGGGAAGATGCACGCCGCCTACGTCAGCGCCCTGTACCGCTCGCACGCCGCCAGCGACCGCACCTGGCAGATCCTGAAGATCCTCGACGACATCGCCGGCGCGCGGAACGTGTCGCCGGCTGCTGTCGCGCTGGCCTGGGTGACGGCCCAACCGGGCGTCAGCGGTGCCGTGCTGGGTGCGCGCGACGCGCGGCAGCTCGCGGACAACCTCCAGGCGCGGTGGATCACGCTGGAGGACGACGAGGTCGCCCGCCTCACCGAGGCGAGCGACCCGCGACCGGCCGGCTACCCCTACGGCGCCTTCGGGGCGATGCAGCGGAGCCGGACGATCGAATGAGCCGACCGGACGGGTCAGCCCAGCGTCGCGGAGACGAGGACGTAGCCGAACTCCGGCGTCTCGGAGAAGTCGCGGGTCGCCGTGATCAGGGCGTCGACCTTGTCGGAGTTCCCGTCCTCCACCAGCTGGTCCCGCACGTCCTCCCAGGCGTCGGCGAGGAGGTGCCCCGTGCGCGCCACGTTGTCACTGATGTCGAGGACGTCGAAACCGGTGAAGCCGTGCGAGGACAGCTGGGCGAGGTAGTCGTCCAGGGGGCTGATGGTGTGCACCCCGAACGTCTCGCAGATCCGCTTGACGGCCTGCAGGCCGTCCTCGCTGATCGGGGTCCGCAGCACGAAGTCCGCGATCACCAGCCGGCTGTCCGGCCGCAGGACGCGCGCCGCCTCGGCCAGCGCCCGGTCCCGGTCGGGGACGTGGAACAGCGATTCCAGTGCCCACGCGGCGTCGAACGAGTCGTCCGGGAACGGCAGTTGCTGGGCGTCCGCGTACTCGAACGTCGCCCGGTCGGCGAGGCCGGCCTCGGCCGCACCGGCCCGTGCCTGGGCCACCTGGGACTCACTGATCGTGATGCCGACCACGTCCACCGGGTGGGCCCGGAGCAGCCGGGCGGCCGGCTTGCCGATGCCGCAGCCGATGTCGAGCACGCGCTGTCCGGGCTGCGGGGCCAGGCGCTCGATCATCAGATCGGTGAGCCGGTCCGTCGCCACCTCCGGGGGAGCGTCGTCGGCATCGTCGTGCCAGTACCCGTTGTGCAGGTTACCGCCCCAGCGGTCCCGTATTTTTCCTGCTACGCGAACTTTTCCACTGCCGTTGTAGAAATTCGCGACGTCGCTGTTCGCGCCGGCTGGTCCGACCGTCATGGCGTCACTTCCTTGCGAGATTCGGATACCGCTGAGGTCCGGGTAGAATTTAATGGCTCACGGGGGGTGGTCAGAAGTGGACCTTCGTACACGCGCACCCATATATGTACGAAGGTATTATTCACCCGCCCGCGCGGATCCGATAGAACCGAATGAGGATTCCGGCATGCCGGGCGGAAGGGCGGGACGATGTCCGAAGAGCGGACTGAAACAGATTTCGATCATCACTCGGCGGAGTACGCCGCAGACCCCTGGGCCGCGAACATCGCGATGAACACCCAGTGTCCGGTGTCCTACAGCCGGAAGCACGGCGGCTTCTGGCTGGTCTCCGGGTTCGAGCAGGTGTCCCGGGTCGCGCACCAGCCCGTGCTGTTCTCCTCCGCACACGAACTCCCCAATGTGCCGGGCCGCCCGCAGGGCACCGTCGTCCCGTCGTCGTCGTTCCGCGGCCTGCCGCTCGAAATCGACCCGCCCGAATACACGGAATGGCGCAAGGCGCTCAACAGCTTCTTCTCCCCGCCGGCCGCCCGCCGGCTGCGCCCGCGCATCCAGCAGTACGCCACCTGGTGCGTCGACAAGTTCATCGAGAGCGGCGAGATCGACCTGGTGCTCGACCTGTCGAACCCGGTGCCCGCGCTGATCACGCTCGAACTCGTAGGACTGCCGATGGACGACTGGCGGGTCTACGCCGACGTCCTGCACGCACTGGTCTACACCCACCCCGGAACCCCGGAGTTCGACCGCGTGGAGGCCGACTTCGCGCGGCTGATCGAAGAGGTGCGGGCCCTGGTCCCGAAGCGCCGCGCCCACCCGGGCGACGACTTCATCAGCTTCCTGACCCAGGTCGAGATCGGCGGGGAGAAGCTCTCCGACGAGGACGTCGTCGGCGTCTGCAACGCCGTCATCCCCGGCGGGGTCGACACCACCACCGCCCTGCTCGCCTCGACCCTCGACTACCTCGACCGCAACCGGGACGCCCGGCAGACGCTCATCGACTCGCCCGAGCGGATCCCCGAGGTCTGCGACGAGTTCCTGCGGTACTTCACCCCGGTCATGGGCGCCGGCCGCACGGCGATGGCGGACACCACGGTGGACGGCTGCCCGATCCGCAAGGGCGAGCGCGTCCTGCTGTCGTGGGCCGCGGCCAACCTGGACGCCAAGGTGTTCCCGCAGCCCGAGGTCATCGACCTCGACCGGGACGCCGGCCGGCAGGCGGCGTTCGGCGTCGGAATCCACCGGTGCATCGGCCGCCACATCGCCCGGATGGACTTCGAGGTCGTGATCGGCGAGGTCCTGGCGCGCATGCCGGACTACGAGATCGTCACCGGCGAGGCCGAGAAGTACCCCACCGTCGGGCAGATCCACGGCTACCTGCGGATGCCGGTGCGGTTCACCCCCGGCGAGCGCATCGGTGCGCAATCGGCGACCAACCCACTGCCGGCAGCACTGTCCGAGTGACCGGCCGGAGAACATCTGCGGGAGGCGACATGGCACGGCAGCCCAGAGTGCTGCGGCTGGGAGCGATCATCGACGGTCCGGGAGGCCACATCGCCGCGTGGCGGCACCCGTTGACCCGGCCCGACGCCCAGCTCGACTTCGAATTCCACCGCCGCAACGCGCGCACGCTCGAACGCGCGGTCTTCGACTGCCTCTTCGTCCCCGACGTCGTGGCGTTGTGGGGCACCGACGTGGAGCACCTGAGCCGGACCGCGCGCAACGAGCACTTCGAGCCGCTCTCGCTGCTCTCCGCGTTCGCGGCGGTCACCGACCACATCGGCCTCGCCGCGACCGCGACCACGACGTACAACGAGCCCTACGACATCGCCCGCAAGTTCGCCTCCCTCGACCACCTCAGCGGTGGCCGGGCCGGATGGAACGTGGTGACCTCGGCCGCGCCCTGGGAATCGCGCAACTTCGGCTTCGACGAGCACATGGAGCACGACCTGCGCTACGTCCGGGCGGACGAGTTCATCTCGGTGACGAACCGGCTCTGGGCCAACGGCAGCGAACCGGTGGACCACACGGGGCGGTTCTTCAGCGTCCGCGGACCGCTCGACGTGCCGTCCCCGCCGCAGGGCCGGCCGGTGATCTTCCAGGCCGGCGCGTCCCCGGTCGGACGGGACTTCGCCGCCCGGCACGGCGAGGTGCTGTTCACCCGGCACACCAGGCTGGCGGACGCCCAGGAGTTCTACGCCGACCTCAAGAGCCGCGCGGCCGCGTACGGCCGCGATCCCGAGTCGATCCAGATCTGGGTCGGTCTGCAGCCGATCGTCGCCGACACCGAGGCCGCGGCCCGGGACCGGTTGCGGGAGCTGCAGGAGTTGATGCCCGACATCGTCGCGCTGCGGGCGCTCCAGGACCAGCTCGGCGACGTGGACCTGACCGGCTACCCGCTGGACGGACCGGTGCCCGACCTGCCGGTGTCCAACCACTCGCACAGCACCGCGCAGCGCTGGATCGAGCTGGCCCGGCGGGAGAACCTGACGCTCCGTCAACTCTCCCTGCGCACCGCCGGCGACATCGTCGCCGGCACCCCCGGGCAGCTCGCGGACCACATGGAGTCCATGTTCACCCAGGGAGCGGCCGACGGGTTCATCGTCGACTTCCCCTACCTGCCGGGATCGTTGGACGACTTCGTCGACCACGTCGTGCCGGAGCTGCGCCGCCGCGGCCTGGTGCGGACGGCCTACACCGACGGCACCCTGCGGGACAACCTCGGACTGACCACCGCGTCACGGGTAGGTGTGAAATGACGATCGCGCTGTTCACCACGCTGCCCGCCGGCCCCCACGGGGGCGGCGGATTCGCCCGGGCGCGCGACCGGGCCCGCGCCGCGCAGGACAGCGGCATCGACGCCCTGATCCTGCCGGACCGGCGCTCGGTCGGCCCGGCGGGCCCCGACGGCTTCGAGGCGGGCACGCTCGCCGCCGCGCTGGCGGTGGCGACCGAGGAGATCGGCCTGGTGCCCACGATCTCGACGGAGTACGCCGCGCCGTACCACGCCGCCCGGGTGCTCGCGACGATCGACCAGCTCGGTGGCGGCCGGGCGGGGTGGGCGATCGCCTCCCCGGCGGTGGCGGCGGACGCGGCGAACCACCACACCGACGCGCCCGCCCCGGTCGCGGCGCAGCGGGCCCGCGCGGACGAGTTCGCCCGGGTGCTGGCCGGGCTCTGGGACAGCTTCCAGGACGACGCCTTCCTCCGGGACCGCGAGTCGGGCGTGTACTTCGTGCCCGAGCGGCTGCGCAGCCTCGACCACCGCGGCGAGCACTTCGCGGTGGCCGGTCCGCTGAACATCGCCCGCCCGCCGCAGGGCCACCCGGTGCTGGTCCGTCGCGTCTCCTGCGCCGAGGACGCCGCCTCCGCCGCCGGGCTCGGAGACCTGGCGGTCGTGCCGCTGGAGTCCTCCGACGCCGCGGCGGAGCTGGCGCACGCGTGGGACGGCGCGTGCACGGCCGCCGGGCGGCGCCGGGAGGACGTGCGGCTGCTCCTGGAGCGGACGGCCGACACCCCCGTGGACGAGCTGCTGCGCGAGGCGGAAGCCGGGCCGGCGGACGGCTTCGTCCTGGTCGCGTCCTCCGACGCCGGGTTCGAGACCGCGCTGGAGACGGCCCGCGCGGTGCGGCAGAAGTTCCCCCAGGGCTCCGGCGCCACGCTGCGCGCCCGCTTGGGACTGCCCCGCCCGGCCGGCCGCTGACCGACGACAGCGACGGGCCTGCCCGCCACCTCGGTGGCGGGCAGGCCCGTCCGCGTGCGGACCACCCGGCGATCAGTCGAGCAGACGCCCGGCCAGCGCCCGCTGGTCGTCCTCCGTCCACCCGTGGGCGGTGAGCCACGCGCGGACGCCGCCGAACCGCTCGTCGAACGTCCCGAGCAGGTCCTGCATGTAGGCGGGGCGGGGGAGGAGGCTCGCGAACGGCCGGGAGCTGATGTCGGCGGCGTACAGCGGGTTGTCGCGCAGCCGCTCCACGATCTCGGCCATCTGCTCGCCGGAGCGCACGTAGTCCGCGACGACGGCCTCCCTGCTCACCCCGACCGCGTCGAGGGCCAGCGCGCACACCACCCCGGTCCGGTCCTTGCCCATCGCGCAGTGCACCACCGTCGCTCCGGTGCCGTGCGCGATGACGCGAAGCGCCGCCAGCACGGAGTCCGGCCGTTCGGTGCAGTAGCGGAGGTAGTGCCCGGTCGATCCCGCGGGCTTGGGCTGCCCGTCCGCGCCCGCCCGGTTCCAGGGCATCGCCCGCTCGGTGTCCACCCGCACGGTGTCCACCCGGTCCACCCGGTCCGCGCCCCGGCCCGAGGCGTGGGCGGAGTCCGGGGGAGAGTCGGCGAGCAGCGACAGGTTGTGGATCGTGACACCGGGCACCCGGGCCAGCGGCCCCGGCACTTCGCGCCGCACCTCGGCGGTGCTGCGCAGGTCGATGACCTCGCGGACGCCCAGCGTCCGGGTGAGGTGTTCGACGTCCGCCGGGGTGAGCTCCTGGAGGCCGCCCGCGCGGATCAGCCGGCCGAACCGGGTGACGCCGTTCGTCGTGGTGGCCAGTCCGCCCAGGTCGCGGATGTTCAGTGCGCCCGCCAAGGCGATCCGCCGGGTGCCTGTGTTCATCGAGCAACCTCCGTGTTCGCCGTCAGGGGCAGTGGCCGCAGGTCGGCGCCGTCCGCGGACCGCGGTCCGATCCACCGGGCGAGGGGCGCCCGCGGGGTGTACGGCGACCAGCCCGGATCGCCGTCGCGTGCCAGGCGCACGAGGCCGCCCTGCTCCTGGGCCGCGACCGCGCGGTCGGTGTCGGTGCCCTCCTGCCCGTCCGGGTCGCAGAACAGTGCCGCGGTGTCGGCGGCGTGCACGGCGCGGCGGGCGATCCCCGGGTACCCGGCGAGGTGCGAGGTGGTCGGGTGGTAGTCGAACACCTGGGCCCAGCAGGGCGCGGCGCCGGCGGTGCCCGGGCCCGGCGTGTCCAGCGCGGACAGCAGCCGCTCGGCCGGCCGGACGTACAGCTCGTCGGACAGCCGGCGGACCTTCTCCCCGCGGGTCGCGCCGTCGGCGTCGCCGATCAGCCGGGAGTACTTCTCGTCGACGGCCGCGCCCTCCTCGACGATGTCCAGGATTCCCGCTTCCTCCGAGGTGACCGAGACCAGCACCGGAACCGGGTCCGGGCGGTCCGCGATCGCCGGCAGGGGCGGCCGCGGGATCAGGTCACCGTCCACCACCGCGTGGTACCGCACCTGGCCGGCGCGCAGGGTCTGCGCATGCGCGTACCGCAGGGCCACGTTCGACAGCCCGGCCAAGGCGCCGGCGTCGTTCGCGAGACCGCCCGCGGCGCTCAGGAAGCGCTCCGCGAGCCCGGCCGCGTCCTCCCGCGAGTGCGCGAGCTCGGCGTTGCCGCTGTAGACGGCGGCCTTGTGGAACAACCCCGCGGCCGAGGGCACGCCCAGCAGGGTCGCCACGTCGGTCCCGCCGGTCGACAGTCCGAAGATCGTCACGTTGCCCGGGTCTCCGCCGAAGGAGGCGATGTTGTCACGGACCCAGCGCAGCATCAGCAGCTGGTCGCGCACCGCCAGGTTGGTGCTGTCGGCGAATTCCGGGTCGAGGTCGGCCAGGGAGAGCCAACCCCACGGGCCCAGGCGGTAGTTGGCCGTCACGATGACCAGGTCGTGCCGGGCCGCGTAGGCCCACGGGTCGACGGTGCGCATCGTCCCGCCGACCATGTGCCGCCCGGGGTGGAACCAGACCAGCACCGGCTGGGGATCGGGGCGGTCCGGCCGCGCCGACCAGATGTTGAGGTTGAGGCAGTCCTCGTGCTGCACGGCGTCCGGGTACAGCGGACTCCAGCGCTGCGGCGTCGGGGACATCGGCACCTGCCAGCTCACCGGTCCCCACCGAACGGCGTCGACGGGGTCTCCGGCCGTGGCCGGAAGGGCCGGGCGGAACCGGCCCGGAATCCGTCCGTACGGTATTCCGCGCCAGTTGGGGACGCCGCGATCGAGGAATCCGCGGACAGGTCCGGAGGTGGTCTCGATCGCTGACACGCTGTCTCCTAGTCGTCGGAACTCACACTCGTCGAGCCAACTGCAGGAACGTGCCCGAGGCGGTGCGGACGGTTCCGCCGTGGCTCTCGATCACCTCGCGCACCCCGTCGAAGAGGGCGGACCGGTCGGCGGGCGCCATGCGGTGATGGTCGCTGAACGTGCCGATCAGCCCGATCCACTGGTCCGCGTCCAGGGCGAGGCTCCAGCGGTAGTCCCGCTGGGCCACCGCGACGAAGTCCGCGCCGTCCGCCAGCGGATCCCGCACACCGGCCGTGCTCTTCTGCCGGGCTCCGCCCACCTGCACGCCGGGGGCGTGTTCCCGGTAGACAGCGTCGAGTTCCTCGAGCATCGGGTCGTCCAGGACGTGGAAGCTCCAGAAACGGGCGATGTGCCCACCGGGCGCCAGGACCTGCGCGGCCTTCCGGGCGCCCTGCGCCGGGTTCACCCAGTGCCAGGCGTCCGCGCTGACGATCAGGTCGAACTGCCGCCCGCCCGGATCCCAGGCCTCGAACGTCGTGGTCTCGACGGGCAGGCCCCGGCGCCGGGCGACCTCGGCCATCCGGTCGTCGGGCTCGATCCCGGACACCGACAGCCCCCGCGCCGACAGGGCCGCGGACGCCTTCCCGGTGCCGCACCCGATGTCGAGGACGGCCGTCGCGCGCAGTCGCACGAGGTCGTCGATCAGCTCGACCGGGTACTCCGGGCGGTGGCGATCGTAGTGCTCGGCCGTGGCGCCGAACGATTCGGCACGGGCACGGTCGAGATGACGTGTGCTGAAGGACATGGTATTTGTTTCCCCCGCCACGCGGACCGGCTGAAGTTCGGCAGTCAGCATGCCGACGTTCCCCATGGAACCGGTATCGCCGGGGGAGGTGAAGTGGACCTTCGTGCAGAATCACCGGTGTACCAAGGGCCACTTCACACCGGCGTCGAACGATCGATAGAAGTGGGCAGTGTCCAGTATTCTGCCGACGCCGGAGGGCGATTCGATGCCGGAACAAGAGTTTGGTCCGGACTGTTCGCCGGCGCCCCTCGCCGATGTGAAGGTCATCGACATCGGGACTTTGCTGGCGGCCCCGTTCGCGGCGGCGATGCTGGGTGATTTCGGTGCCGACGTGATCAAGATCGAGCACCCCACCGGAGATCCGCTCCGCGGCTACGGCTACCAGTACGACGACGTTCCGCTGATGTGGAAAGTCGTGAACCGGAACAAGAAGAGCGTCGTCCTCGACCTGAAGGACCCGCAGAACCACGACCGCTTCATCGAGTTGGTGGCGGGCGCCGACGTCCTGATCGAGAACTTCCGGCCCGGCACGCTGGAGCGCTGGGGGTTCTCCCCCGAAGTGCTGCAGAAGGCCAACCCGGACCTGGTCGTGACACGGGTGACCGGCTTCGGCCAGGACGGTCCGTACGCGGGCCGGCCGGGATTCGGCACCCTCGCGGAGGCGATGAGCGGTCTCGCGGCGATGTCCGGGGACCGTGACGGCCCCCCACTGCTCCCGGCGTTCCCGCTGGCGGACGTCATGGCCGGCCTGCAGGCCGCCTGCGCGACCCTGATCGCCCTGCACGCCCGGCAGCGGATCGGTCGCGGGCAGGTGGCCGACGTCTCGATCACCGAGGCGATGATCGCGGCGATGGGCGCCCAGGTGACCGTGTACGACAAGCTCGGGGTCAAGCCCCGGCGGGTCGGCAGCGGCTCGGACAACAACGCCCCCCGCAACGTCTACCGGTGCGCCGACGGGCGGTGGGTGGCCGTGTCGGCGCCCGCGCGGTCCGTGGCCGAGCGGGTGGTCCGCCTGGTGGGCCGGCCCGAGCTGGCCGACGAGCCGTGGTTCGCCTCCGGCCGCGGCCGGGTGTCCCGCCGTGAGGTGCTGGACGACGCGCTCGGGCAGTGGATCGGCCGCTTCCGCCGGGACGAGGTGATCGTCGCGTTCGAGGAGGCCGGGGCCGCGGTCGCGCCGATCTACGAGGTGGATGAAGTCCTGCAGGACCCGCACTTCCGGGCGAGGCAGGCCACGGTGACCGTACCGGACAGCGAACTCGACAGCGTCTGCATGCCGAACGTGGCATTCCGGCTCTCCGAGACGCCGGGACGGATCCGCTGGGCGGGCCCGCAGCTGGGCGAGCACACCGACGACGTCTTGAACGGAGACCACCGATGACCGCTAGCGCCGAGGACCAGCGCTGGAAGGTGCTGGACCCGTCCTTCGATCCGACCGACCCCGACGAGTACCTGCGGACCGCCGTCCGCTGGCACTTCGGCGCGGAGACCGGATCCCCGTTCTGGCTGCGGCGCATGGGGCAGTTGGACTTCGATCCGCTGACGGCGGTGCGGACCTACGACGACCTGCAGCTCTTCCCGAACATCGTGGACGAGCTGCGCGGCGTGCCGGTCGAGGACCTGATACCGCGCGGCTACGGTCCCGACCGGCCCGCCCCGCGGGTCTTCGAGAGCGGCGGGACGACCGGCGCGCCGAAGCGGGCGATCTTCATGCCGGACTGGATCGCCGACTCGGTGGACCGGATGCTGAAGGGGCCCCAGTTCGCGGACCGGGAGCCGTCCAACATCCTGGTGCTCACGCCGACCGGACCGCACAAGATCGGCTGCATGTACGACTACATCGCCGAACGCCAGAACACGATCAAGTTCTGCATCGACATGGACCCCCGGTGGGTCAAGAAGGTCATCGCGAACAAGCAGGCCGACCAGGCCGAGGCCTACCTCGAGCACATCCTCGACCAGGCGGAGCACATCCTGGCCACCCAGCGGATCGGGCTCCTGGTGACCACCCCGCCCGTGCTGCGCGCCTGCGCGCGCCGGCCGCGGCTGGTCGAGCTCATCAACGCCAAGGTGGAGCTGATCTTCTGGGGCGGCGCCCACATGACCGTCGACGAGCGGTTCGTGCTGCGCTACGAGCACTTCCCGAACGTCCGCATGGTCAGCCGGTACGGCAGCCTGATGATCCTGGAGAGCGCCACCGAGCGCCCGGGGCTCGGCCCGGACGAGGACATCGTGTACGACCCCCGCAGCCCCGTGGTGACCTTCCGGGTCGTCAACCCCGCCACGGGCCGGCCGGTGGAGTACGGCGAACGCGGGCAGATCGTGATGAACCACGTCAGCAAGGGCATGTTCCTGCCCAACAACCTCGAACGCGACACGGTGATCCGGGTGCCGGGACGGCCGGGGCAGATCGGCGATTCGGTGTCCTCCCCGGCTCCGGTCGACACCTTCGCCGGCGAGAAGGTCATCGAGGGTGTCTACTGACCCCTCCCGCGCGCACCGGTCCGGGCGGCCCGACGGCCGGTCCGGGATCCCGGCCGGTCCGGCGAGGTCCGCCCCCACCCCGGCGCGGGCGGACCTTCGGGATGCCGTCGACGACACGGCCGGGCTCGCGGTGCGGCACTTCCCCGGCCGGGACGGCACGAGGCTCGCGTACCGGGAGTCAGGTACCGGGCGCCCCCTGGTGCTGCTGCACGGCTTCTTCTCGTCCGCGACCCGGAACTGGGTGGAGTCCGGGTTCTCCGCCGTCCTCGCCGACCGCGGCCACCGGCTGATCATGCCGGACCTGCGGGCCCACGGCGACAGCGCCGCACCCCGCGACGCCGCCCGCTACCCGGCCGACGTGCTGACCGACGACGCCTTCGCGTTGATCGAGCACCTGGGGCTCACCGACTACGACCTCGGCGGCTACTCCCTCGGTGCCCGCACCGTCGTGAGGATGCTGGTGCGGGGTGCGGCGCCGCGCCGGGCGGTCATCGCCGGCCAGGGCCTGCGCGAGGTCACCGGTCACGGCGGCACGGTGGCACGGCACTTGCGGCACGTCTTCGGCAATCTCGGCACGTTCGAACCCGGCTCCGCCGAATGGAAGGCCGAGCAGTGGCTCGTCTCGACCGGCGGTGATCCCCGGGCGCTCCTGCACGTCCTGGACTCGGTCGTCGACACGAGCGCCGGCACCCTGAACGGGATCAGGGTGCCGGCGCTCGTGGTGGTGGGTGCCGACGACGATCGTGACGGCTCCGCGGACGCCCTCGCCAGGGCGCTGCCCGATGGGACGCTCGCGGTGGTGCCCGGGAACCACGCGACCGCGTTCACCGCGCCGGAGCTGGCGGAGACGGTCGCGGGCTTCCTCGCGGACCCGGTAGCGGGTCAGTAGCGGACCCAGTAGTGGATCAGTACCGGATCAGTAGCTGCGCTCGCCGTTGCCGTCGATCGGCGACCACCACTGGGTGTAGTTCGTCCCGCCGTCGCCGAAGATGCCGCCGTACCCCTCGACCACCTTGCCGTTCTCCCACTTGAGCATCTGCACGCCGGAGATGTCGAGCACGTCGAAGGGCGAGGTGCTGCCCTCGGGCGCCCCCTCGCGCACGGCGTGGATCCGGTTGGCGTCGACCGAGAAGCCGTCCTCGTTGTTGATGAGCAACGTGATGGGCTGCATGGTCCACGAACCGCCGGACGCCTTGAGCATCTCCTGCACATAGGACAGGAAGTCGTCGAGCCCCACGCGCCAGCCGGATCCGGCGTGGCTGCCCGGAGCGAAGAAACGCAGGTCCTCGGACCAGTACAGCGCGGTCTTCTCCCGGTCGCCGCAGGTCACCGCCTCGTACGCGGCCGCGACCAGTTCCGGAGTAACCTCAGTCATGTATCCTCCGCTTGCGCGTAGCAGAATTCGAGAATTTCGTCGTCGTGCGATCCGGTCGCGCCGTCGAATTCTATTCGCGCGGCGCTGTCGACCGGTTCCCACGGGTAGGATTTCCGCCCGTCGGGGGCAGGTTCCAGCGGACCGATTTTATCCTCGGAACTTGCCCCGGGCGAAAGCTGGACCTTCGTACAGGTGATGAGTGGATGTGTACAAAGGTGCAGTGATGCGGCCGACCCCCGAGTGGTACGAGGAATGCGGGCGAATTCCGGGGGAATCGCCGGGGCCTGCCTGAACCCTGCTGCGGTCAGGGATGAATCGGAATTCCTGTGCGGAGTCCTCCGAATTTACCGGGCCCGGTCGATGCGGGTGGGCCGGCCGGCCGCGGACCTCATGGGTGCGACTACCGCGGCGGGCGGGGCCAGGATCGGCGGGGTTCCGGTGGCGTCGCCCTCAATCGGCGGCCGAAACGGCGTCCGGAAACGCGTCCGGAAACGGCGTCCGGAGGCGGATGCCCTGATGTGTCATCGACCTGGCGACGGGTGCTCGTGAGGCGCCGTCGTGCAGGGCCCTGAACGCGGTCTCCACTCTTGAACGGGAGTCGGCGGGATCGAGGGCCGGTGGATTCCTGGGAGCGGCTCCGTCGAGGTTCTGCCGATGCGGTCGGCCCCGGCGGGTTCGCGAGGAGAGGGCGGAAGCCCCTGACATTTGACGCGCAGCCCGTCCAGGGCTCGCGGATGGATCACGGACCGGGCGCCGTCGCCACGGTCATCCGGAGCGGAGGGCACCCACGGGGACCGGCTCCATGGTGTTCTCCGCGCGGTCGCGGAACTCGATGATGCTCCTCACCTTGGGTGCGCCGGAGACCGCCGCGGCCTGCAGGGACTTCTGGTAGGCGTACGCGGCGAGGCCGGCCTGGAGCCGTGACTCCACGACGATCTTGTTCATGATCCGGGCGACGTGCGCCTTGACCGTCCGCTCGGTGATCCCCAGCCTCGTCGAGATCGTCCGGTTCGAGAATCCCATGCCGAGCAGGAGGAACACCTCGATCTCCCTGGGCGTCAGCAGCGCGGCCCGTTCCGCCTCACTGTCCCAGGTGCGCGGTTCCATGCCGCGCACGCCGGCCTCCTGCCGGACTTCGGACACCTGCCATACGGTGCAGGAGAGTTCCTGCGGCAGGGCGGGTGCCATCGGGTGGTCGGGCGCACCGCATATCTCGCGCATGCGCGCATCGATGTTCGCGAGCCGGACGTCGGACCGTTCCAGGGTGTCGGCCAGGTTGGCGAACCCCTTGCTCCGGCGGACGACGTTCAGGAACTTGGCCAGGGCTTCCTTGTCCTCCCAGAGCTCCTGCACGGTGTTGATGATCAGTGACTTCAGATATTCCGACTCGGACACTGCCTCGTCCGTGGTCACACCCGACCCCCTTCTGGTGTTGGGAGGGTCAGCCAATCAACCGACGGCCGTGACTCGCAAGACCCTTGGCCCGGGCACGGCGGGGTTCCTGACGCAGTACGACCGTCATATGACAGGACAACGGCTCAAAGTCCCCGTCCAGCCGCCTTCCCAGGTCAGATGCCCCTCCGACGCCAGGATGGCCAAAAAGCTGTCCGGCCGGCCAGTGTGATCACGGCGGGAACGGGGAACCGCTCCGATCGGCTTTCGGACAGCGGGGGAGACGCGGTCGGGCCGGTCCGCGGGGTCGCCGGAGGGAAGGACGCGGACGCACCTTCCCCAGGCGGAACCGGGTCTACCGCTTCCGCCTGGGCAACGCCGCGGCCCGGTGTGGAACCGCCGGCGTGTCCGAGGCGGGCCGTGCCGGTGCCGTTCGCATCCCGGCGCGCGCCACCGGTGGCGGATGCGGCTGACGCGTTTCGGTCGATCTCGTCCGACGTGCGGGTTTCGGCCGCCGGAACCCGCCGCACTGTCCGGAAACCGACGGCGTAACACCGGTGTGTCCGACCCGAACTGACCAGGGATCAGTACGCGGGCCCGGTCGGATCCGGTTCAGCGTCACCGGATCCGATGGGGCTAAGCTGAGGCCTTCAGCCACGCCCGGAGGTGCCCCAGCCGTGTCGGATTCGTTCGTTCACCTGCACAATCACACCGAGTACTCGATGCTTGACGGTGCGCAGCAGATGAAGCCGATGTTCGAGGAGGTGGCCCGGCAGGGGATGCCGGCCATCGCCATGAGTGACCACGGCAACATGTTCGGCGCCTATGAATTCCAGTCAGTTGCCAAGGGATTCGACGGAGTCAAGCCGATCATCGGCATCGAGGCCTACGTCGCTCCGTCCTCGAGGCGGATCCGGAAGCAGGAGTTCTGGGGGCCCGGCGGCCAGCGGGCGATGGGCGACAACGGTGAGGGGTCGAAGGACGTCTCCGGCGGTGGCCGGTTCACCCACATGACGATGTGGGCGGAGAACGTCGAAGGCCTCCGCAACCTCTTCTACCTCTCCACCGAGGCGTCCTACACGGGCCAGTTCCCGGCAGGCAAGCCGCGGATGGACATGGAGCTGATCAGCGGACACGCGCAGGGGATCATCGCCACCACGGGCTGCCCCTCGGGAGCCATCCAGACCCGTCTGCGCCTGGGCCAGTACGACGAAGCCCGCGCGGTCGCCGGCGCTTACCAGGAAATCTTCGGCCGGGACAGCTATTTCCTCGAGCTGATGGACCACGGCCTCTCCATCGAGCGCGAAGTACGGGACGGACTGCTGCGGCTCGCGAAGGAGTTGAGGATTCCTCTGCTCGCGACCAATGACGCCCACTACGTCCGCCCGACCGACGCCGAGGCCCACGACAACCTCCTGTGCATCGGCGTCGGCAAGAACAAGGACGATCCCAACCGCTTCAAGTTCCAGGGCACCGGCTACTACCTGAAGACGGCCGTCGAGATGCGTGAGCTCTTCTCGGAACTGCCGGAGGCGTGCGACAACACCCTGCTGATCGCCGAGCGGATCGGCTCGTACGACGACGTGTTCGACTACGTCGACGAGATGCCGCACTTCCCCGACGTACCCGAGGGCATGTCGCAGGAGGCCTTTCTGCGCCAGGAGGTCCTCAAGGGGCTCGCCATGCGCTACGGCGATCCGATCCCCGACTACGCCATGGAACGGTTCGAGACGGAGATGACCGTCATCGGACCGATGGGCTTCTCCTCGTACTTCCTCGTCGTCGCCGACATCTGCCGGCACGCCCGCGACAACGGCATCCCGGTCGGGCCGGGCCGAGGCTCGGCGACCGGCTCCATCGTCGCCTACGCCACCCGGATCACCGAACTGTGCCCGCTGGAGCACGGGTTGCTGTTCGAGCGGTTCCTCAACCCGGAGCGCATCAACCCGCCGGACGTCGACCTCGACTTCGACGACCGCCAGCGTGACCAGATGGTGCGCTACGTCACCGAGAAGTACGGCGACCCGTACACCGCCATGGTCAACACCTTCGGCAAGATCAAGGCGAAGAACGCGATCAAGGACTCCTCGCGCATCCTCGGCTACCCGTTCTCCCACGGAGAGCGGATCGTGAAGGCGCTGCCGCCGGACCAGGGCGGAAAGACCATCCCCCTGTCGGGCATCTGGGACTCCGCCCACCCCCGCTACGGCGAAGCCGGCGAGATCCGGGCGCTCTACGAGAACGAACCCGACGTGAAGCGGGTCATGGACACCGCCAAGGGCGTCGAAGGCCTGATGCGCGGCACCGGCGTCCACGCGGCCGCGGTGATCCTCTCCAAGACCCGCCTGACCGACCGCATCCCCCTGCACATGCGCGCCTCGGACGGCGTGAAGATCACCGGATTCGACTACCCCAGCTGTGAGTCCATGGGGTTGATCAAGATGGACTTCCTGGGCCTGCGGAACCTGGGCGTCATCGACCAGGCGATCCAGAACATCCGGGAGAACCGCGGCATCAAACTGGCGACGGTCGATCCGATGGACGGCGACCCGGAAACCGTCGTCATCCCCCTGGACGACGCCAAGACCTACCAACTCCTGTCCGACGGCAACACCTTCGGCGTGTTCCAGCTCGACGGCGGCGGCATGCGCGCCCTGCTGAAGCTGATGCAGCCCACCCGATTCGAAGACATCGCCGTAGCGCTCGCGCTCTACCGGCCCGGCCCGATGGCCGCCAACGCCCACACCAACTACGCGCTGCGGCAGAGCGGCAAGCAGGAGCCCGCGCCGATCCACCCCGAACTGCGGGAAGCACTCGACCCGATCCTGGGATCCACCCACCACTTGCTGGTCTACCAGGAGCAGATCATGGCCATCGCCCGGCAGCTCGCCGGGTACACCCTGGGCGGTGCCGACATGCTGCGCCGGGCCATGGGCAAGAAGAAGCCCGAGGTCCTGGCCGCCGAGTGGGACAAGTTCTCGAGCGGCATGCGGGCGAACGGCTACTCGGAAGAGGCGATCAAGGCCGTCTGGGACGTCATGCTGCCGTTCTCCGGCTACGCGTTCAACAAGTCCCACACCGCCGGCTACGGCCTGGTGTCCGCCTGGACGGCCTACCTCAAGGCCAACTACCCGGCCGAGTACATGGCGGCGCTGCTGACCTCGGTCGGGGACGACAAGGACAAGGCCGCCGTCTACCTGGCCGACGCCCGGGCGAACGGGGTCCGGGTCCTCCAGCCGGACGTCAACGAGTCGACCGCCGAGTTCACCGCCATCGGCGACGACGTGCGGTTCGGCATGCGGGCCGTGCGCAACGTCGGCGACGCGGTGATCGAGGCGATCGTCGCCGGACGGCGCTCCAAGGGCAAGTTCATCTCCTTCGCCGACATGCTGGACAAGTGCGAACTGCCGGCCCTCAACAAGCGGGCCATCGAATCGTTGATCAAGGCGGGTGCCTTCGACTCCCTCGGGCACTCCCGGCGAGGCCTGGTCGAGGTCCACGAAGCCGCGATCGACGCCGTCGTCCCCGTGAAGAAGGCCGCCTCCTACGGACAGGACGACCTGTTCGCCGGACTGGGCGGCAGCGAGGCCGACGGCTCCGCGACCGGATTCGGCCTCGACTTCTCCATCGAGGAGCAGGAGTGGCCCCGCTCCCAACTCCTCGCACTGGAACGGGAGATGCTCGGACTCTACGTGTCGGCCCACCCCTTGGACGGCGCCGAGCACATCCTCTCCGGAGCCCGGGACACCACGGTCGCCGAGCTCCTGGCATCGGGACGCACGAAGGGCGACGTCCAGCTGGCCGGCCTGATCACCGGAGTCCAGCGGAAGATGACCAAACAGGGCAACAACTGGGCCATCGTCAACTTCGCGGATCGCGACGGGTCCATCGAGGTGCTGTTCTTCCCGGCGGTCTACCAACTCGTGTCCCACGTGCTGACCGAGGACACCGTCATCTCCGTCAAGGGCAAGATCGAGGACCGGGACGGCACCCTCAACATCTTCGGCAGGGAGCTGTCGGTGCTCGACGTCTCCAGCGCCGAGCACGGCGGCAAACCGCCGGTACGACTGGCACTGCCCTTCCACCGGGTGTCCGAACAGGCCGTCGTCAACCTCAAGCGCATCCTGCACGCCCACCCGGGCGACAGCCCCGTTCACCTCAGCGTGCGCGGCCCGCAGAAGACGACCGTCTACGCCCTGGCAGCACAGGTCGACGCTTCCTCGCTGGCGTCCGACATCAAGGGCACCTTCGGACCGGACGCCTGGAGCGGTGTGGCATGACGGAGGAGAGCCCGACAACCGCCGCCTCCTCCTCCGAACTCGTCGACGAGGACGAGTTACGCGTCGCCATCGCCGACGTGCCCGCATGCCTGGCATGCGGCACGCCGGGGCTGCTCCTGGTCCGCTACCGCCACACCTGGCAGAACCAGAGCGGCGTCGACGTGACCGGAATCCGGGAGGCGGTGCTCTGCCCCCAGTGCTCTGCCGGTAACCAACGCTCTGCCGGCAACCAGGCCGCCGGCGAGCTGACGGCGTTCTTCGCCGTCGAGGAAACGGCGAGTCCCGAGAACGTCGACGTCCTCGCCGAACTCGTCGCCGCATGGGTGGAGTCGCTGCGCCGGGAAGCCGTCGACGAGGAACTCCTCGCGGCGGAGTACGACCAGTGGCTGCGAGGCGTTCTCTGATCCTCCCGGGACAAGGCCGCGCCACCGCTGCGGAGCGGTCGGCGACGGCCGGCCCGGGCTGCCGTGCGACACCGAAAACCGGGCGCACCCCGGCGGCCCCTGGCGGTACGTGTCCGGACCGTGCGGGCAGGCGCCCCGGGGACCGCGGCATGCCTGACGCCGTCAAGACCGCGTCAGGCCGCACCCGGCTCGCATCAAGAGCGCGTAGCAAACGGGATCCGAGGATCGGCAGCGTTCCACGATCGTGTCAGTCACGATCGATGGAGAACGCATGTCCGACATCACTGTCCCGGCCGTCATGGTGGAACCCGAGCCGCCCGATACCGCCGCGGGAGACGAGCGACACCGGCTCAGCGCGCTCGGTGGGCTGGCAGCGCTGTCGTTGGACGCGATGGCTTCGGTGGCGTACGGGCCGGAGTCGATCGTGCTGGTGCTGGCCGCGGCCGGGGCGTACGGGCTGGGCTTCACGCTGCCGGTCACCGTGGCGATCGCCGTGCTGCTGGCGGTGCTGGTCGCGTCCTACCGGCAGGTGATCGCGGCGTTCCCGGACGGCGGCGGGTCGTACGCGGTCGCCAAGGAACACCTGGGCCGTCGGACGGCGCTGACCGCGGCGGCCTCGCTGGTGATCGACTACGTCCTGAACGTCGCGGTCTCGGTCACCGCCGGCGTGGCCGCGCTGATCTCGGCCGTACCGGGCCTGTACGGCCAGCGGGTCTGGCTCTGCCTCGGCGTGCTCGCTCTGGTCACCGCGGTGAACCTGCGGGGGATCGCCGAGTCGGCCCGGTGGTTCCTGGCGCCGACGGCCGTCTTCGTGCTCGCGATCCTGGCGATCATCGTGGTCGGCCTGCTCCGCGACGGCCCGGCCAGCACCGCGGCCGCCGCCGGGCACGCCTCGGCGCTCGCCGAGAACGCCGCCGCCGTCGGTGCGCTGCTGCTGCTCAAGGCGTTCGCGGCCGGCTGCTCCGCGCTGACCGGTGTGGAGGCGGTGGCCAACGCCGTCCCCTCCTTCCGCACCCCGCGGGTCAGGCGCGCGCAGCACACCGAGGTCGCGCTCGGCGCCCTGCTCGGCGTGATGCTGATCGGGCTGGCCGTGCTGATCGGGCGCTTCCACCTCCAGCCGGTCGAGGGCGTCACCGTGCTCGCCCAGCTCGCCGACGCCTCGCTCGGCCACGGCGCCGGCTTCTACGTCGTCCAGTTCGCCACCGTGGTGCTGCTCGGCCTGGCCGCCAACACCTCCTTCGGCGGCCTGCCCGTGCTGCTCGACCTGCTCGCCCGGGACAACCACCTCCCGCACGTGTTCGCGCTGCGCGCCGACCGCCAGGTGTACCGGTACGGCGTGCTGTTCCTCGCGGCGGTGTCGGCGGCGCTGCTGGTCGGCTCCGGCGGCGACGTCAACCGCCTGGTGCCGCTGTTCTCGATCGGCGTGTTCGTCGGCTTCACCGTCTGCCAGGTCGGCATGGTCCGGCACTGGTCCCGGGAACGGCCGGCCGGCTGGCGGGCCAAGGCCTCGCTGAACGGCTTCGGCGCGCTGCTCACCGGCGTCGCCGCGCTGGTCGTCACCGGCACCAAGTTCGCCGAGGGCGCCTGGGGCATCGTGGTGGCCCTGCCACTGCTGGTGGTGCTGTTCGAGGCGATCCACCGCAGCTACGGGCGGATCGGCGAACGGCTGGAGCTGGGCCGGGTACCGGGCCCGGTGACCAGGCAGCGCAGCCTGGTCGTCGTCCCGGTCACGGCGATCACCCGGCTCACCCGGGACGGCCTGTCGGCGGCCCTCTCACTCGGCGACCAGGTCATGGCGGTGACCGTGGTGCACGAGCCGTCCCACGCCGAGGCCCTGCGCCGGGACTGGGAGCTGTGGCAGCCCGGCGTGCCCCTGCTGGAGATCCCGGACGGCCACCGCCGGCTGGGCCCGCCGATCGCCGCCTTCGTCAACGACCTCGCGGCGGAGCACGCCTACGACCGGCTGACCGTGCTGATCCCCGAGGTGGAGCCGGCCCGCTGGTGGCAGCGGGCGCTGCAGAACCGGCGCGGCGCCGTGATCGACCGCGCGCTGCGCCGGCACACCGACGCGGTGGTCTGCCGGCTGCGGATGCGGATGTAGTGGCGCGGCAAGCCGACGGTCGGCCGGGCCGGTCAGGGCAAGCCCCGGTCTCGGGTACATGACGTGGAGGTCATCCTCAGCGGCACGGGCGATCCCTGCCGGGGCCGGATCGAGGACCACGGCGGTCCGAGCCACCGCGAGGACCGCAGGACGCCCGGCGCCCGGACGTGTGACGGGGCCGCCGAGCAGCAGCGGACGATCACCCGCTGAGCCAGGATCCGCACGTGCACCGTCGCAGCCGGGCACCTGGACGGATCCTGTGCCAATGCCCCGTCAAGATGCTCCCCGGCAGCGTCAAGAACGCGTCAGGACAGGCGGACGGCTGTTCGGTCGCACCTAGTGTCAGCTGCGAGGAAACGGTTCGCTGCCCGGGCGTGGGGCCTGGCGGCGGACCGTTGCCGAACCCCGACCCCAGGCGGGTTCCTCCGGGGAACAGGTTCGGCGGCCAGTGAAAAACAGGGGGAGGGGGCGCGCGGCGATGCCAACGGGAACGTCGGGCGGTACGGCTGTCGTGGGGAGAAGGACCGCGTCGCAGACGGCGCGGCAGGAGACGGCCGTACCATCCCCCGGGCCACGCGCCCCCCGTCACCGGCCCGGCCGTTCCTGGCGCGGCCGGGCCTGGTGGAACACCCCGCGCCTGGTGCGCGGGCTCACCGGCCTCTGCCTGGTCGCGCTGCTCGTCGCCGCAACGGTGACCGCCGCCGTCCTGGGCGGGGCCCGGGACGGCACGGACGTCATCGGCCACCAGGCCGCCCCGCAGGTCGTGCGCTCGGCGGACCTCTACTTCGCGCTCAACGACATGGACGCCCAGGCCGCGAACCTGCTCCTCCTCGGCGCCGACGTGGACTACGCGGCGTTGCGCAAGGAGACCCTGGACACCTACGAACAGCGGCGCACCCAGGCCGACACCGACCTCCAGCGCGTCACGGAAGCGGTGGCGGGCGACCAGGCCGGGCGGCGGGCCGTACAGACCGTCATCGGTGAACTCGGCGGCTACGAGGCCATGGTGGCCCGCGCCCAGTTGCTGGAGGACCAGGCCCGGGCCCCGGCCGGCCGGCCGTCGCCGGAGGCCCTCGCGGCCTACCGACAGGCCACCGACCTGCTGCGCCAGCGCCTGCTGCCGGCCGTCGACGACGTGACCAAGGCCAATGAGGCCGTCGTCGAGCGCAACTACGACGGCCAGCGTGGCGCGCTGGCCGGCGGCTGGTGGGCGATCCTGGTCACCGGCCTGGTCGTCCTGGTCACGCTCGGGTTGCTGCATCGGCTGCTGGCGGTGCGCTTCCGGCGGCTGGTGAACCTGCCGCTGGCCGCGACCACGCTGCTGACCGTCGTGGGCCTGGTCACCGCGCTGACGCTGACGTCCCGGGCGGACCAGCACCTCGTGGTCGCCAAGAGCGACTCCTTCGACTCGGTGATCGCCCTCAGCCGGGCACGCGCGGTCGCGTACGACCTCAACGCCGACGAGAGCCGCTACCTGACCGACCCGTCCCGGGCGGCCGCCTACGAGCAGAGCTTCCTCGACAAGACGCAGTCCTTCGCCCGGGTCGACGGCGCGACCATCGCCACGTACAACGACCGGCTCGCCGCGCTGGCCGACAAGCACCGGGCCGACCGCGGTCAGGTCGGGTTCGGTGGGTACCTCGGCGACGAACTGCGCAACATCACCTTCCCCGGGGAACGGGACGCGGCGGAACGGGTGTTGGCCGCCTTCCAGCAGTACCAGCGCGATGACCGGAAGATCCGCGAGCTGACCGCCCAGGGCGGGCTCAAGGAAGCCGTCACCTTCAACACGGGCCTCAACCCGGGCCAGTCCAACGCCGACTTCGGCGTGCTCGGCACCGCGCTCGAGGACGACCAGGCGATCAACCAGCATGCCTTCGAGGCAGCGGTGGCCGCCGGCGACGACGACCTCGGCGCCACCACCGCCGGCCTCGGCGCGGCGGCTCTGGCGGCGGCGCTCACCCTGACCGCGCTGGGCGTGCGGCCGCGCCTGCGCGAATTCGCCTGACGGGGCAAGAGGGCCGGCGACGTCCGACCCACTTCCGTCCGCCACCCGCAGTCGGAGGAGCGCGCGCGAGTGACCGCCGACGGGCGCGGACTGAGACGGCCATGCCCGTCGGCCCGTCGGCCCGGCAGCCAGGCGCTGGGAGCCCCCTGCCGGGCGGAGGGGTTGCTGCCGCTCCGCCGAGCGCGCCTGTCGCGGGTAGTACCGAGGTACCGCCCCGCCTGCGAGGTTCCGTCCTGGGTACCACGGTCTGCCGTTGTGCTGCCGATAGCGTGAATGGCAGGACGGCTGGTCGGCCGGCCGGCTACCGACTCGACGGCCCCACCGAGGCCTCGGCCGGATCCACCGGCACTCCGGACCGTCCGTGCTTGCGACCGGCATCACCGTCGACGGCATTCGGAGGGTGGCATGAACACCATGACCTGCCTGACCGCGAACGGCCACGGCCTCGCCCGGGCCGTCCGGGCGCCCAGCCCCGCCGCCACGCCCGCCGAGTGGGCGACCCGCAACCCGTCCGCACTCCCGACGACTCCACCCACCACGCGGCAGCCCCTGCGCGCAGCGGAAGCGGCCACCTGGACCTTCAGGACACCGGCGCCGCCGCGGTGCCCCTGCCCGTGCTCGTCGTCCGCCGGCGCGGCGGCCCCGTGGCTGGCCCCGCTGGCCCCGCTGGCCGACCGGCGGGACGGGGCCGCCCTCGACCGGCGCCGAAACCCGACCGGGACGGAAACCCGACCGGTACGAAGGCCTGACCTGGACGGAAGCCCGACCGCGAAGTCGTGGCCTGCCGCCCCTGGGGGCAGCCCGCACCACGCCGGCCCGACGACGGACTCACCTGCGCTGCCATTGATACTGGAGCGGTGACCGTTCACCGAGTCCTCGTCGTCGAGGACGACCACGGACTGCGCGACGTCCTGGCCCGCGGCCTGCGCGAAGAGATGTTCGACGTCCTCACCGCCGCGGACGGGGCCGGTGCGCTGCGCACCGTCGACCGGCAGATCGACGCCGTGGTGCTCGACATCGGGCTGCCCGACTCCGATGGCCGCGACGTCTGCCAGGCCATCCGCGCCCGCGGGCTGGACCTGCCCGTGGTCTTCCTCACCGCCTACGACGGACTGACCGACCGCCTCGCCGGATTCGCCGCCGGCGGCGACGACTACCTCGCGAAACCGTTCCACGTCACGGAACTCGCGGCCAGGCTCCGCGCCGCGCTGCGCCGCGCGGGCACGGACCCGGCACTGGAAGCCGCAGAGCTTCGACTCGACCCGATCCGCCACCTCCTGGAGGCCCGGGGGCGGACCGCCGCCCTCACTCCCACCGAGTTCCGCCTGCTGGGCTGCCTGATGGCAGCACCGGGAACGGTGGTGCGCCGACGCAACCTGGTACGGGCCGGCTGGCCCGAGGGCGCCATGGTCTCCGACAACACCCTCGACCAGTACCTCACCCGCCTGCGCCGGAAACTGCGCGACGTGGGCAGCGACCGCACCATCGACACGGTCCGCGGCGTGGGCCACCGGTTCGGATGAGGAAGCCCAAGCGCCCGCCAACCCTGCGCGGCCGACTGGCTCTCGTCGCGCTGATCGCCACCGCCGCCCTGGCCGCGCTCCTGACCGCCGCGTTCAACCTGCTCCTGGCCGCGCAGCTCCGCGGCCAAGCCGATGACGTGCTGCGCACCAGGGCCGCCGCGGTGGCGGCCACGGTCGAGACGAGGAACACCGAGCTGCTGATCCACGACCCGGCCGATGACAGCGCGCTGGACACCGGCATCTGGATCTACCAGGGCGACCACGCCGTGGAGCGGCCCAACGCCTCCCCGCAACTGGACCGCGCCGCAGACCAGTTGGCCAACCGGACGACCTCGGACAGCCTCCTCGAGGACCACGGGCCCTTCCGTCTCTACGCCGCGCCGATCACCGACGGCCCCACGCGGGTGGGCGCCGTCGTCACCGCGCTCGCCCTCGACCCCTACCAGCGCACCGCCCACGAAGCCCTGGCCGGATCGATCATCGTGGCCCTCGTCCTGGTGGGCGGCGTCTACGGTGTCTCCCGGGCCCTGGTGGGCCGCGCCCTGCGCCCCGTCGCCGTGATGAGTCTGCAGGCCGCACAGTGGAGCGGCCAGGACTCCACTCGGCGCTTCGGCTCGGCCCCGCGTCCAGCGGAACTCGCCTCCTTGGCGACCAACCTGGACGCGCTGCTCGACCGGGTCGCCGCGATGGTGCGCCACGAGCAGCAGCTGTCCAACGAGCTCTCCCACGAACTGCGCACCCCGCTGACCCGGATCACCGCCGAGACGGAATGGCTCCTCCGCCGTCCCCGCACCGCAGCCCAGCAGACGGCCGCCCATACGGCGATCAGCGCAAGTGCCGCCTCCATGCGGCAGATCTGCGAGACCCTGCTCGCCGCCGCCCGGACCCACTCCACCCGCCGGCCGGGAACCTGTGTCCTGCGGCCGGTCCTCCAGGCGGCGGCGGAGCAGGCATCCGGAACCGGCTCCCGAGCGGTGCCCGTGGTACTCCTGACGGGCGACCACGACGCCGACCGGACCGTGGGAGTCTCCGCCACCGTGGTGCAGCGCATCCTGGCACCCTTGCTGGACAACGCCGCACGCTACGCTCGCCGACGCGTGACGCTCGACTTCCGGTGCCTGCCCGGCCGCGTCGAAGTCGTGGTGGCCGACGACGGCCCGGGCGTGCCGTCCGAAATCGGGGACGCGGTCTTCGAACCCGGCCGACGGGCCGATCCGGATGACGGCCACGACGGGGCCGGCCTGGGCCTCCCCCTGGCGCGCAGACTGGCCCGCGCCGCAGGCGGAGACCTCACGCTGGTCGCCGGCGGCACCGGCGGCCGGTTCCTGATCACGCTGCCGACGGGATGAGCGACCCTTCTGCTCAAGGTCACAACGCCTCAGGGTGCCCGCCGGTCCCGCGCCGGCGGGCACCCCCGCTTCAGACCTGTCCCCGAGGTGCCATCGCTCAGCTGAGCGAGGTGAGAAGGGTGTTGAGAGCCGCGACCTCGGCGGTCTTGTCCGGGTTCTTGGCGCGTAGCGCCTTCAGAACGTGGTCGATCTCGCCGTCGAGGAAGGTCCAGGCCTGCTCGTTCTTGGGCTCGAGGGTGTGCTGGGCGTCGTCCCATGCGGTCTCGAGGTCAGTCACCCGGGCGGTAGCGGCAGCCTGATTGCCGGCGTTGAGCTTCGTGAGGGTGTCCGCCGTGATCGTGCGGAACTTCGCGATGTCAGCGGGAGGGAACGGTGCCGTCGCCTGCTGCGGGCTGAGAGCGGCGCTCGCGGGCGCGGGGCTGTCCGCCTCGCTGGCCGCAGCCGCGTGTGGTTGCTGGTGCGCCCAGACGAGGAGTGCCGCCGTCGCGACCGCCACGACGGCGTAGTAGCCGAGCATGATCCGCTCACGCATCGGGTTCACGACCCGTGGGGCGGCGGTCGAGTCGCCGGTCTCGATGACATCGCTGCGGCTGCGCGCGAGGTAGAGGACCGTCGCGAGGATCGCGACCAGGAACACCACGCTGGTCACCGCGGTGCCGAGGCCCAGGCCGCCCTGGTCGCCGGGCGAGCCGAGCCAGTCACCGAGGTTGGCGCCGAGCGGGCGGGTGAGGATGTAGGCCAGCCAGAAGGAGAGCACCGCGTTGGCTCCGAGGCGCCACGCGAAGACGGTCGCCACGATCAACCCGAGGGGGAGGAGCACGGAGACGTCCGCGGTCCAGCCGGTCAGCTCCAGGGTCCAGTCGCCGGTCGCGGTGCCCAGCGCGAAGGTGACCAGGACCGCGAGCCAGTAGAAGAGTTCACGGGGGCGGGTGACGATGCTGTGGATCGACAGGGTCCGCTCGCGGGCGTACCAGATCCCGAAGACGACGGCGAGGACAGCGGCGAACACACTGCTGCTCACCGCGAGGGGAACGCCCTGGCTGTCGGTGAGGATGTCCGTGTAAAGGGTGCCGGTCACGCTCAGCACCACGACGGTGAGCCAGTACGCGAACGGGCTGTAGCGCCTGGTGCTGAGCTGCCAGCCCAGAACGCCGGCCAGAACGGCGGTGAAGATCAGTGCGGTGTTGATCAGGCCGACGCCGAGAGTCGTGTTGATCCAGTCGGCGAAGCTCTCGCCGACCGTGGTGCACAGGACCTTGATCACCCAGAACCAGATCGTGACCTCGGGAACCTTGTTCAGCGTCCGGCGGGCGTCGGGCAAGGCCGCGGGCTGTTCAGTGGTGGTAACCATGGGGGTGAGGCTCACACGTGGAGCCTGAACACAACCTGAGCACCGGGTCCACGGACGTCCACAGGGGGGAGTGCTGCGGGGTCTCGAAGCGTCACGTGGGGTCGAACTCACCGATGTCCGCGGTCTCCGGTCCGGGGCGGGTTTCCGCTGACGTTTCGGCGCGACGTCAGTAACATGAGCAGTCCTCACGTTATTGCCAGGAGGCTGCCATGCCGGATCGCTACGACCTGCCGGCGGGGTTCCGCTGGGGTGCCGCCACCGCCGCGTACCAGATCGAGGGGGCGGTCGGGGAGGACGGGCGCGGGCTGTCCGTCTGGGACACCTTCGCCGCCCGGCCCGGCGCCGTCCGCGACGGGCACACCGGCGCCGTGGCCTGTGACCACTACCACCGCTATCCCGAGGACATCGAGTTGATGCGCGGCCTCGGGCTGGACGGCTACCGCTTCTCCATCGCCTGGCCCCGCGTGCTGCCCACCGGAGGCGGCGCCGTGAACCCCGCCGGACTCGCCTTCTACGACCGCCTGGTCGACGCCCTGCTGGAGGCGGGCATCACGCCGCTGCCCACGCTCTTCCACTGGGACCTCCCGCAGGGCCTGGAGGACGGCGGCGGCTGGCTCGACCGTGACACCGCGTACCGCTTCGCCGAGTACACGGCGGTGGTCGTGGACCGCCTCGGCGACCGCGTCCCCGCCTGGATCACCCTCAACGAGCCCTTCGTGCACACCGTCTTCGGCTACGCGCTGGGCACCCACGCCCCCGGCCGCACCCTGATGCTGGAGGCGCTCCCCGCGGCCCACCACCAGGTGCTCGCCCACGGTCTGGCGGCGGCGGTCCTTCGCGAGCGCGGCCTGAGGGTGATGCTCTCCAACAACCTCACCCCGGTGTGGCCGGCTTCCGACTCGCCCGGGGACGCGGCCGCCGCCGAGGCCTACGACGCCCTGCACAACCGCCTGTTCACCGACCCCGTCCTGCTCGGCCGCTACCCCGACCTCGCCGCCTTCGGCGTCCCCGACGACCTCTACGGCGCCATCCGCCCCGGCGACACCGACCTGATCCACGGCCCCGGTCTCGACGGCCTCGGCGTCAATTACTACAACCCCACCCGCGTCGCCGCCTCCACCGGCCCGGGCCTCCCCTTCGACCTGGTCGACATCCCCGAGGTGCCCCACACCGCCTTCGGCTGGCCCGTCGTCCCCGAGGCCCTCCGTCAACTCCTGGTCAGTCTAGGGAAGTTGTACGGCAAGGCCCTCCCGCCCATCACCATCACGGAGAACGGCTGCTCGGTCGACGAGTCCACCGACCCCGACCAGCCCCGCATCGACTTCCTGGCCGCCCACCTCGACGCCCTCGCCGCCGCCGTGGCGGAAGGCGTCGACGTCCGCGGCTACTACACCTGGTCCCTCCTCGACAACTACGAATGGGCCGAGGGATTCAGCCAGAGGTTCGGTCTCGTCCACGTCGACTTCGAGACGCAGAAGCGGACCCCCAGGGCCTCGTACGCCTGGTACCGCGACCTGATCGCCGCCCACCGGGCTCGTCATTCACGGTAGAGGTCACCGCCGCGGCAACCGTGCGGCGTCCAGCGAGTCCACTCCTCGCGGGGCTCCCGCAGGCTCCTGATGCCGGTCACCAGCGGCTGATCTGCAGCGTGTCGCCGTACGGGCCGCCGCTGCGCACGGAGATCCGGGCCCGGGCCGACCAGTCGGTGAAGCTCTGGCCGGGTTGAAGGGCGGCCATGTCGAGCGGGGTGCAGCCGGTCGGCGGCACAGCGGTGGGGTTGCCGTTGGCGACCTCGACCGGGCCCTGGCCGGTCTGGGCGGCGGTGTCGATCCGGTAGACGAGGACGCCGGTGGAGCACGTGGACGCGTCGCCGCCGATGGCGCGGCGGGATTCGGCGACGTACGCGGTGGTCTCGCCGGTGCGGATCACCGCGATCTTGGTGCCGCCGGGGCGTTCGATCGCGTGCAGGCGGACCGTGCGGCTGCCGGTGGCCGCCAGGCAGGTGACCTGGCGGTCGTCGATCCAGCCGAACTTCCAGCGCTCCCAGCCCAGATGTTGTGGCGACGGGCCGGAGATGAGGCCCATCAGGTCCCAGCCACCGACGTAGCGGTGGGTGTCGGCGCCTTGGAAGGCGTACAGGTCGGGAAGGCCGAAGGTGTGCGAGGTCTCGTGGTCGGCGACCTTCGGGCCCCAGCGGTACATGTCCTGGCCGAAGGTGACCGCCCACTTGATCCGCGTGCCGCCTGCCACGATGCCGGTGGCGGTGGGGTCGTAGAGGTAGGTGGGCGAGAAGCTGATGGCGGTGGCGCTCCTGGTCGGGACGATGTAGAGCAGGTCGTACCGGGAGAAGTCCACGTCCGGCCCGGCGGCCTCGACGGCCTGGCGTACGTACGCCTCGTGCTGCTCGAAGCTGATGCCGCGCTGGAAGCCGTAGGAGACGGAGTCCTGCGGCATGTGGACCCACCGGCCGAGCGGGGTGATGTCCAGGCGGGTCCGGCCGTACGAGTCCTGCCGCATCCAGTCCGCGGCGGGGGCGAGCCGGTCGTAGTAGTCGCTCGGGTCGCCGGCGGCGGGGGCGTCGGGGAAGTCGACGAGGAGCATCAGCACGTGCTTGGTGCCGAGTGGTTGGAGGAACTGCGTACGGTCGGTGTCGTGGCCCTCGTCCGTCCACCCGGTGCGGCCCGGCAGGGCGCAGGCCGAGGCCGAGGCAGAGGGGGACGGGGACGCGGCGGCAGGGGTGGCGGTGATCAGGGGGAGGGCCAGCGCCAGGGCGCCGACGAGCGGGCGAAGTTTCACGTCTCTCTCCGTCGGATGTGTGGTCACGCCCGGCCGGAGGCCAGGTCCATGAGGCGGGCGAGGACGCGCCCACCGGAGGCGGTCACGCCGTCGTGCTCCCACTCGTCGGTGACCCAGGTCCGCAGTCCGCCGATCGAGCGGGCGGTGCGCAGGGACAGGCCGGCGTCCACGTACATGTCGTCGTGATAGACGGCGGCGGCCGTCGGCACGCGGTTGGCGGCGAGTCGGTCCGGGTCGTACAGCGCGGTCCAGTCCGTCCGTGCGGCGAGCAGGTCGGCAGCCTCGGCGAACGGGCGCAGGCCGCGGATCTCCCGGAACATCCAGGGGTAGATCATCTCGCCGGTGAGCAGCAGCGGGTCGGCGGCCTCGGCGAAGGCCGGGTGGGCGGCCAGGGCGCGCTCGGCGGCCCAGCCGGTGCTGGTGCCGGGGTGGCCGTAGATGGATTCCTGGAGGACGGCGAAGAGCGGGTTGTCGGTGAAGGCGGTCAGCTGCACGACCTGGTGGAGGAAGGCGGCGGTGGGTTCGTCGTCGGGGTCGAGGGCCTCGTCGAGCAGCCAGTGCAGGCGGGCGGAGCCGTCGCCCATGCCGAGCATCAGGCCGAGGACGCGCAGCCGCCGTACGGTGAGCCGGTCGCCGTCGGGGAGGCGGACCGCGCTGTGACCGAGGCGGTCGGCGAGCCGGCGGAGGGCGGACAGGTCGCCGGGGTGGCGCCGGTAGTGGGCGAGCACCTTGTCGCGCACCCGGGGGTAGGTGGCGGCGTACACGTCGTCAGCGGTGGCGTCGAGTCCGGGCAGGCCACCGGTGATGTAGCACGCGCGCAGGCCCTCGGGTGCGAAGGACAGGTAGCTGAGGGTGACGAAGCCGCCGTAGCTCTGGCCGAGCGTCTCCCACGGTTCCTGATCACAGAGTTGGCGGCGGATCAGTTCCGCATCGGCGACGATCGAGTCGGCCCGGTGCAGGGCGAGGTGATCGGCCAGCTGCCGGGGCGAGCCGAACCCGGCCGCGGCGCGGGCGGTGACGGGGGTGGAGCGGCCGGTGCCGCGCTGGTCCAGCAGCAGCACCCGGTGGGTCTTCAGGGCGTGGCCGAGCCAGCCGCCCGTGTTCAGCGGGCGCGGCGCCTTGCCGCCCGGGCCGCCCTGGAGGTAGAGCAGCCAGGGCAGTCGGTCGGCGTGGCGGCCGGGGTCGACGAGCTCCCGGGCGAACACCTCGATGGTCGCGCCGCCGGGGTCGGTGTGGTCGAGCGGGACGGTGAAGACGTGGTCGGTCACCGCGAGCCCGGGTAGGCGGTGGGTGGTCAGGATCACTGGTGCAACTCCGAGCTGTGTTGAATGTTCCCCTCGTTCCCCTTGCTCCGCTCGGCACTGTGCCGGTCGTTCCCCTTGTTCCCCTCGCTCCGCTCGGCGAAGTGACAGGCGACTTCGTGGCCCGGCGCGATCTCCCGCAGGACGGGCCGTTCGGCGGCGCAGCGGTCGGCCGCGATCGGGCAGCGGGTGCGGAAACGGCAGCCGCTGGGCGGATCGAGGGGGCTGGGCAGGTCGCCGTGGAGCACGACCCGCTCGCGACCCTGTTCGGCGTCCGGATCGGGGAGCGGTACGGCGGACAACAGGGCGCGGGTGTACGGGTGGGCGGGGGTGTCGAAGAGGGTGTCGCGGTCGGTGGTCTCGACGACGGCGCCGAGGTACATGACGGCGATCCGGGTGCTGATCTGCCGGACGGCGCCGAGGTCGTGGGCGATGAACAGGTAGGCGAGGCCGTGCTCGTCCTGGAGGTCCTTGAGCAGGTTGAGGATCTGGGCCTGTACCGAGACGTCGAGGGCGGAGACCGGCTCGTCGCACACGACCAGCTTCGGCCGCAGGGCCAACGCCCGGGCGATTCCGATGCGTTGGGCCTGGCCGCCGGAGAACTCGTGCGGGTGGCGGTCGGCGTGTTCGGGCCGGAGACCGACCCGCTCCAACAGGTGTTCCACCGGCTCGTCCGGCTCCAGACCCTGGTAGGCGAAGGGCGAGGAGAGGATCCGGCGGACGCTCTGTCGGGGGTTGAGCGAGGAGAACGGGTCCTGGAAGACCATCTGGAGCTCGCGGCGGACCGGGCGCAGTCCGCGTTCGTCCAGCTCGGTGAGGTCCCGGCCGGCGAACCGGACGCTGCCGGAGGTCGGCTGTTCCAGCCGGGTGAGCAGGCGTGCCACGGTGGACTTTCCGCAGCCGGATTCGCCGACCAGGCCGAGGGTCTCGCCCGCCGCCACGTGCAACGAGACGCCGTCGACGGCGGTGACGTGCCCGGCGAGGCGCCGGGTGAGGCCGTGGCGGACCGGGAAGCGCTTGACCAGACTCCGCGTTTCGAGCAGGGGGGCTTCGCGTCGGGCGCCGGTCATCCGGCCACCTCCGGGGTAGGCAGTTCCAGGGTGGGCAGCCGGTGCGGCAGCGGCCCGTCGATGCGGGGGACGCAGGCGAGCAAGCCGCGGGTGTACGGCTGTTGCGGGCGGTGGAAGACGTCGCGGACGGTGCCGCGCTCGACCGCCCGGCCGTCGTGCATCACGACGACCTGGTCGGCGAGCCCGGCGACCACGCCCATGTCGTGGGTGATCAGCATGATCGCGGTACCGGTCTCCTGGCGCAGTTCGCGCAGCAGGTCCAGGATCTGGGCCTGGACGGTGACGTCGAGGGCGGTGGTCGGTTCGTCCGCGATGAGCAGGTCCGGCTCCAGGCACAGCGCCATGGCGATCATCACGCGTTGCCTCATCCCGCCGGAGAACTCGTGCGGGTAGGAGCGGGCGCGTCGTTCGGGCTCGGGGATGCCGACCCGCTCCAGCATCCGGACGGCGACCCGGTGGGCCGCCTTCCGGCCCGCCCGGTGGTGGGCGCGGTAGGCCTCGGCGATCTGGAAGGCGACCGGGTAGTACGGGTTGAGGCAGGAGAGCGGGTCCTGGAAGACCATGGCGATCCGGTTGCCGCGCAGGCGGCGCAGAGCGCGCTGGTCGAGACGGGTCAACTCGCGTCCGTCGAAACGGATTTCACCGTTGACGCGAGCATCGCGGGGCAGCAGCCCGAGGACGGCGAGGGCGGAGACGGACTTGCCGCTGCCGGATTCCCCGACCACACCCAGGACCTGTCCGGCCGCGAGGTCGAGGTCGAGCCCGGACACCGCCCGAACGCCTGACGCGAAGTCGACCGTGAGGTCCCGTACGGTCAGCAGGGTCATCCGACGGCCCTCACCCTCGGGTCGAGCGCGGCGTAACCGAGGTCCACTGCCAGGTTGACGAGCACCACGAAGGAGGCGGCGAACAGCGTCACGCCGAGGATCACCGGCTGGTCCGCGCTCGCGATCGCGTCCGCGGCGAGCTTGCCGACGCCGGGCAGCCCGAAGACGGATTCGGTGATCAGCGCGCCGCCGAGCAGCGCGCCGAGGTCCATGCCGAAGATGGTCACGACCGGCATCAGCGCGGGTCGTAGCGCGTGTCTGCGCACCACGGTGACCTCGGCCAGCCCCTTGGCACGTGCCGTGCGGACGTAGTTCCGGCCGAGGCTCTCCAGCATCTCGCTGCGGGTGACCCGGGCGTACACCCCGGCGTAGAGCATGGCCAGGGTGATCCAGGGCATGACCATGGACTGCGCCCAGCCGGCCGGGTCCTGCGTGAGCGGGACGGCCGTCGGGTAGGGCAGCACGTTCAGCCTGACCACCAGGAGGTACTGGAGCACCAGCGCCGTGAAGTAGACCGGCAGCGAGACCCCGCCGAGGGCGGCCGTCATGGCGGCGCGGTCCCACAGGCTGCCGCGCCGCAGCGCCGACACGACGCCCGCCGCCACGCCGACGGCCAGCCACAGCACCGCCGCGCCGACGGCGATGGAGATGCTGACGGGCAGCCGACTCGTGAGCATCTCCCAGACCGGCTGGTTGGTCTGGAAGCTGAAGCCCAGGCAGGGGAAGGGGCACTGGACGGCCGCTGCCCCGCTTCCGTAGGTGCGCCCGGAGAGGAGGCCGCCGAGGTAGTCCCCGAACTGGGTGAACGGGGAGCGGTCCAGCCCGAGGGTGGCCCGGATCGCGGCGAGCCGTTCCGGACTGCAGGCCTTGCCGCAGGCGCCCTGGGCCGGGTCGGCGGGCATCAGGTTGAAGATCGCGAAGGTGGCGGCACAGATCACCAGCAGGATGAGAGCGGTGACGGCCAGTCTTCGCAGCAGGTACGGGATCATCGTGGCTTGCTCCGGGGGTCGAGCGCGTCGCGCACGGCGTCGCCGAGCACGTTGAAGGCGAGCACCGTGACGAACAGGAGGACGCCGGGGACGAGGAAGTAGGCCGGGTCGGAGGCGTACCAGGGCACGGCGGTGGCGATCATCTGCCCCCAGGAGGGCGTCGGCGGTTGCACGCCCACGCCGAGGAAGGACAGCCCGGCCTCGGTGGCGATGCAGGCCGGGATCGACATCGTCGCCACCACCAGCACCGGCCCGGTCAGGTTGGGCAGCACCTCGCGCAGGAGCAGCGTCCGCCGGGACGCGCCGAGCACCCGGGCCGCCGCCACGAACTCGCTGCGGGCCAGCACCATCGCCTGCCCGCGCACGAGCCGCCCGACGTACGGCCAGCCGAAGAAGCCGAGGACCGCGATCAGCAGCAGCCGGCGGTCGGCCCCGGGCGCGGCCGAGATCAGGGCGATCATGAAGATCAGGCTGGGGAAGGACATCAGCAGGTCCATCAGCCGGCCGATCAGGGTGTCGGCCCAGCCGCCGAGGAAACCGGCGAGCAGGCCGAACGCGGTGCCGAGGAGCACGGAGACGGTGGTGGCCAGCACGGCGGTGAGCAGCGAGACGCGTGCGCCGTACACGACCCGGGCGAGCACGTCCCGGCCGTTGACCGGTTCGACGCCCAGCCAGTGCTCGGCGCTGATGCCGCCGGCCGTGCCGCGCGGCAGTCCGCCCAGCGCCGGGTCCACCGCCTCGCCGTGGAAGGCCGTCGGGGAACTGCCGGTCAGCCAGGTGATCAGCGGGGCGGCCAGCGCGGCCAGGACCAGCAGGGCGACCGAGGCCAGCGCGAGCGCGGTCGCGCGCTGGGACAGGAGCCCGCGCAGGACGGCCCGGTGTGTGGTCCCGGCGGTGGTCCCTGCGCCGGGAGCGCTCGTCTGCGGGCTCCCGGTGACGCGAGCGCTCACCTGCGCAGTCCCAGCGAGACGAGGTCGAGCCGGCCGACGAAGGCGGTGTGTCCGTACGCGCCGGCCACGTTCGGCCCGATCAGGACGGCGGCCCGGTCCCAGAGGAACGGGACGACGGGGGCGTCCCGCATGATCCGTTGGGCGAGCTCGCCGTACGCCGTCTGCGCGGCGGTCGGGTCGTCGGAGGCGGCGATCAGGTCGAGCCGGGCATCGACGTCGGGGGAGTCGTACTGGGCACGGTTGTTGTTGCCCTCGCCGGTGACCAGCCTGCCGTCGAACAGGATCGGCAGGTAGGTGGAGGCGGCCGGCCAGTCGGGCGTCCAGCCGTCGATCACCAGGTCGTGCTCGCGGGCGGGGCTGCCGACCGTGCTGTAGAACGCCGAGGAGCTGATCTCGTTGATCCGCACGGTGATGCCGGCCCGGGCGAGTGAGGCCTGCACCGCCTCGCCCTGCGCCTTGCCGCCGGCGGTGGCCGGGGTGTCGAGGGTGAGCTCCAGGCCGGACGCGTGTCCGGCCTCGGTGAGCAGGGCTTTGGCCTTGACCGGGTCGCCCTTGCCGTCCTGGCTCGGGTACGGGTCCTCGGGGGCCGCGCCGGGCAGGGCGGGCGGCAACAGGGTGGTGGCGAGGTCGCCCGCGATGGGGCCGCCACGGGTGGTGCGCAGCGCGTCCTTGTCGAGTGCGTAGGCGATCGCCTGCCGCACCCGGACGTCGTCGAGCGGCTTGTGCCTGGTGTTGACGGCGAGGAAGCGGGTGTTGACGGATTCGCCGGTGACCAGGCGTTTCTTCAGCTGCGGGTCGTTGAGGACCCGCCCGACCGAGGCTGGGCCGATCGGCTCCAGCGCGACGGCGTTCGCGTCCTCGCCCTGGCCGGCGATCAGCCGTTGGTCGACCACGGCGGCGTCGAGGTCGAGATCGATGACGACCTTGTCGGGCAGGCCCTTCCGCACGGTGTCCGTGGCCGGATCCCAGGAGGGGTTGCGCACCAGGGTGAGCTGCTTCTTGGGCTCGAAGGTGTCGATCCGGTAGGGGCCGGACGAGAATGGGCGGTTGTCGTAGCCGACGCCGGTGTCCTTGTCCTGCGGCACGGGGGCGAACATCGGGAGCGACACGGTCGAGCCGAAGTCGGCCACCGGCCGGTTGAGGTGGAAGACGATGGTTCGTTCGTCCGGGGTCTCGATCGACGAGAGGCCGGTCCTGTCCTGGTAGGGGCCCTTGTACGTGTCGCCACCCGTCAGCCAGAGCCGGGCGTACGGCGGGCCCTCGGGCAGTTCGGCGGCGAAGGTGCGCTCGACGCCGTACTTGACGTCCTTGCTGGTGACGGGTCGGCCGTCCTCGAACCGCGCGCCGTCCTTGAGGGTGAAGGTCCAGGTCCGGGCGCCGTCGGTGGGGCGGCCGGTGTCGGTGGCGAGGTCCGCCACGACCTGCCCGCCGGCCTGGCCGGGGGCGGCGGCGAAGGTGGTGAGCGTCCGGTAGATCAGCCGACCGACGTCCTGGGTGGAGGTGACGTACGCGCGGGCCGGGTCCAGGTGCTCCAGGTCGATGGTGGACAGGACGTGCAGGGTGCCGCCCTTCACGGGGGCGGCGGTCCCGGCGCCGCTGCCGGTCGATGCGGTACAGGCCGCCGTGGTCAGCAGCCCGAGGGCCGCTGCCAGGGCGCATGCGGCTCTTCGTGCCCTCGTTCGTGCCCTCATTCATGCCCCTTCGGTGCGATATGACATTTCACATGTGGGACAAGATTGGGTTGCCGCGATCCCTTCCGGGAGCTCCCAGCTGTTCATAACATCCGGTTATGGAGCTTGAGATACGGCATCTCCGGATGATCTGCACCATCGCCGAGACCGGCAGCCTCACCCGCGCCGCCGCCTCGCTGCGGCTCAGCCAGCCCGGGCTCAGCGCCCAACTGCGGCGGATCGAGGCCATGCTGGGCGGCCCGCTGTTCGAGCGCGGGCGCACCGGTGCCCTGCCGACCGCCTTCGGCGAGGCCGTGCTCACCCGCGCCCGCGCCGTCCTGCCGACCGTCGACGAGCTGCTGAGTGCCTCAGCCCTGGCCGCCCGTTCCAGCAGCCCGGTCCCGCGCCTGCGGCTCGGCTCGGTCAACGCCCCGCTGATCGGCGGGCTGATCGACGCCTTGCGTGCCCACCTCCCCGAGGCCCGGATCGTCTCTCGCGCCCAGGGTTCGTCCGTCCCCCTGATCGAGGACGTCTCGGCCGGCCGCCTCGAAGCCGTCGTGGTCGGCGACTGCCCCGGCTACGAGCTGGCCGCGCGGCCCGGCGTCGTCCTGCGGCCAGTGGTCACCGAGCCCGTCTTCGTCGCCCTGCCGGCGGCCCACCGCCTCGCCGGTCGGCCGGAGGTCGGACTGGACGAACTCGCCGACGAGGACTGGGTGTCGCCCCGGCCGGACGACGACCGGGTTCGCGAGTACTGGTCCACCACCTTCCACGCGACCGGCCACCGGATGCGCACCGTGCACGAGGCGGAGGGGCGGCTGCTGACGGAGCTGGTCCGCAGCGGCTGCGCGGTGAGCCTGTGCCAAGCCACCTTCGAGGAACTGCCCGGCGTCGCCGTGCGGCCCATCACCGGAAACCCGCTCTGGTACCGGCACCTGATCGCCTGGCACCAGGAGGGTCCGCTGATCGCCCTGGAGGCGGCGCTGGTCGAGCACGTCCGCGAGGCCCACCGGGTCGCGGCCGAGCGCAGCCCGGTGTACCAGCGGTGGTTGCGCGCCACAGCCGGGCAACCCGAGGCGGCCGCCCGATGAGCGGCCGTCCGCCGCCATGGCTCGCCAACGACGCTGGTCCTCGGATGAGTTGAGCCATCCTGCCGGCGGCGGGGATGCGATGACACCCTGTTCGACGGGCCGCGGGGTTCAGCCCGAGATTCGGTCCCGTCCGCAGCGGGCGGGGCCGTTTCACGCTCGCGCCACGCCCGTGCAACACGCCGCTGGGAGCATCGACCGCATGCTCTCCCTGGTTGCCCCGCCCACGCTCGGCAGGACCGCGTTGCCCACCGAGGGCGGCGGGGCCGGGGCCGTGCTGCGCGCGGTACTGGCCGGCGGCCCGCTGACCCGCAGCGCCGTCGGCCGGGCCACCGGCCTCAGCCCGGCTGCCGTCTCCCGGCACACCGCCGACCTCACCGGACTCGGGCTGCTGCGCGTCCTGCCACCGCCGGACGGTCCGCCCAGGGCGGGGCGCCCGCAGCTGCCGCTGGACATCGACACCCGTCACCACCTCGCCTGCGGGGTGCACATCGGCGTGCCGTGGCTCACCTTCGCCCTGCTGGACCTGCGCGGACGGGTGGTCGCCCACGAGCGGCTGCCCCGGCGTGGCGACGCCGCCGCGGTCCTCGGCACCATCCGGGCGTACCTGCCGGGCTTCCTGACCCGCCGGGCCACCGGCCACTCGGTGCTCGGCCTCGGAGTGGTCACCGGCGGCTGGGTGGACTCCGAGAGCGGCCGCGTCGTCGCCCACGGCCCGCTCGGCTGGCGCGACGTCCCCGTCCGCGACGTCCTGGCCGACGCCACCCGGCTGCCGGTGCACGTCGACAGCCACGCCCGGGCGCTGGCCCAGGCGGAACTGCTGTTCGGCGCCGGCAGCACGGCCACCGAACTGGTCCAGCTGTTCGTCGGCAACGTCGTCGACGCGGCCATCGCCACCGGCGGCAGCGTGCTGCGCGGCAGGCGGTCCCGCGCGGGCGACATCGGCCACCTCGCCGTACCCGGCTCCACCGAGCCCTGCTCCTGCGGACGGACCGGCTGCCTCCAGGCCGCCGTCGCGGACCGGACCCTCGCCCGCCGGGCCCACGCCCTCGGCCTGGTCCCCGGCCCCGACTTCGGCCTGCTGCTGGATCTGGCCGGCACCGGGAACCCCACCGCGATCCGCCTCTTCGAGGAGCGGCTCCGGCTCGTCGCGCCCGCCGCCGGCCTGCTGCTGGACGTCCTCAACCCCGAGGTCCTGGTGGTCAGCGAGGCGGGGCTGTCGGTGGCGCCCTGCCTGCGCCCGTACCTGGCCGAACAGATCCGGCTGCACTCCAACGCTGCACCCGAACAGCTGGTCACCGCGACCGCCTTCGGCGTCGACGTGCTGGCGGTGGCGGCCTGCGCCGGGGTGCTCGACAGCGTCTACCAGCGGCCGATGGAGCTGCGGACGGCCGGGAGCCCGACCACCCGGGCGATGCGTTGAGCCCTCGTCAACGGCGCATTAATTCCACCGCCAGGCGAATCGTTGTGCCCGGCCGGGCGGTACACCGCGCCGTAGCGGCCGCGCGCCGGCCGTATGGGGAAGGCCCGGACCACTCGGTCCGGGCCTTCCCCGTGGCGTCGGCCGCCCTCAGCGCTCAGCCCGGCCGCACGGAGTACTCCGCACGGCCGGGCTGCCGGTCAGGACGTGTAGTGCGAGGCGTCGTCACCCTCCAGTACGTGGCTGGGCTCGCCCGTCACACCCACCGGCACGTCACCGGCGACGGTGACGCGGTGCAGGCGGCGCGGCAGGTCGTCGTAGTCGTCCGGCGCGTAGTGCTGGGTGGCGCGGTTGTCGAACAGCACCACGTCCCCCAGCTCCCAGCGCCAGCGGACCACGTTCTCGGGCCGGGTCACGTACGCCTGCAGGCTGCGCAGCAGGTCGTGGGACTCGGCGGTCGGCAGGCCGACGACCGACTGCGCGAAGCCGCCGATGAACAGCCCGCGCTCACCGCTCTCCGGGTGCACCCGGACGACCGGGTGGACGGTGCGGTACTTGCGGGCGGTGAAGACCCGGCGGCGCTCCTGGTCCGCGGCGTCCAGCTCCTTGCCCTGCGCGTAGTCGTAGTCGTTGGTGTGCACGGCCCAGAGCCGGTCGGCGAACTCGCGCAGCTGCTCCGGAAGATCCCGGTACGCGGTCTGGGTGTTGGCGATCAGCGTGTTGCCGCCGTACGGCGGGACGACCAGGCTGCGCAGGGTGCTGGCCTTCGGCGGCGTACGGACGAAGGTCACGTCGGTGTGCCAGCGGTTGGCCCGGCCGCCGTCCTCGCTGTCCACCGCCAGCACGTTCGGCTGCCCGTCGAGCGCGGGAACGGTCGGGTGCGCCGTGGTGAGGCTGCCGAAGTTGGCGGCGAAGCGGGTCTGGCCGTCGTCGTCCAGCTGCTGGCCGCGGAAGAAGAGCGCCTTGTGCTCCACCAACGCGGCGTTGAGCTGCTCGACGGTCTCCGCGTCGAGTGCGGCGGAGGTGTCGACGCCGAGGATCTCGGCGCCGATCCGGCCGCCGACCTTGCGGATCTCGAAGGTGCTGGTCATGGGAATCTCCTTCGGACGGTGGGTACGGTGCGGACATTCAGGAGGTGATGGGGGTGGCTGGGTGGACCGAGGTAGCGAGGCGCCGGGGTGTTCTCACGTCACGCCGCTCAACCGCCCAGCGGGGCGCGCCAGGCGGTGAACCGGCGTTCCAGCGCGACCAGCAGCTGGTTGAAGACCAGCCCGATGACGGAGATCGTCACGATGCCCGCGTACATCTGCGGGATCGCGAAGTTGTACTGCGACGCGTTGATCAGATAGCCGAGTCCCGCCTTCGCCCCCACCATCTCGGCGGCCACCAGCACCAGGATCGACACCGCCCCGGCGAGCCGGACGCCGGTGAAGACCACCGGCACCGAGGCGGGCAGGATCACCTTCTGGAACAGGCGGGGTGCGGAGAGGTCCAGCGAGCGGGCGAGCCGGATCAGCGTCGGATCCACGCTGCGCACCGCGCTGATGGTGTTGAGCAGGATCGGCCAGAGGCAGGCGTACAGCACGATCGCGATCTTGGACGTCTCGCCGATGCCGAGGATCAGCACGAACACCGGGAGCAGGGCGAGCGCCGCCGTGTTGCGGAACAGCTCCAGCAGCGGGCTGAGCAGGCCGGCCACCGGACGGTACCAGCCGATCAGCAGGCCGAGCGGCACACCGATCGCCACCGCCAGGCCGAAGCCGCTGAGCGAACGGGTCAGGCTGGCCAGCGTGTTGTCGGCCAGCTGGCCGTTCTGCAGCAGCCCGTACCAGGCGTCCAGCACCGCGCTGAACGGCGGCAGGAAGGTCGGGTCCACCAGCTCGAAGCGCGGGGCCAGCTCCCAGAGCAGCAGCAGCGCGACGATCGCCACGGACTTCGTGGCGCCGCTCACCAGCAGCCCCAGCAGACGGCGCGGCACCCCCGGCCGGACGGCCCGCGCCGATGCCCCGCTCGGGGCCGGCACCGGGGCCGCTGTCCCGCCCGGCGCCGGTTCGGCCGCCGGCCGGGGTTCGGCGGAGGCCGTCCGCACGTCCACCGCCGGGCGCGGGTTCAGATCGGTGCTCATACGCGGCTGACCTCTCTCTCCAACTGCTGCGCACGGCTGACCTCGTCGTGCAGCAGGCTCCAGATCTGGTGGCGGTAGCGGGCGAACTCCGGGCTGGAGCGCAGGTCGTGACCGGCCGCGCGCTCACCCAGGTCGATCGGGACGACCTCCTTCACCCGGCCCGGGCGCGAGGTGAGCACCGCAACGCGGACGCCCAGGTAGACCGCCTCCTCGATGCCGTGGGTGATGAACACGACGGTCTTGCCGGTCCGCTGCCAGATCCGCAGCAGTTCGTCCTGGAGCGACTCGCGGGTCTGCGCGTCGAGCGCCGCGAACGGCTCGTCCATCAACAGCACCGCCGGGTCGTACGCGAGGCTGCGGGCGATCGCGACCCGCTGCTTCATGCCGCCGGAGAGTTCGTGCGGGTGGCGGTCCTCGAAGCCGGTGAGACCGACCAGGTCGAGGTACTCCCGCGCCCTGGCGGCCCGGTGCCGCCTCGGCACGCCGGTGGCCTCCAGGCCGAACTCCACGTTGCCCTGGGCCGTCCGCCACGGCAGCAGTGCGTACTGCTGGAAGACGATGCTGCGGTCGATCCCCGGGCCGGTGACCGGCCGGCCGTCGAGCAGGATCTCGCCGGAGGTCGGCGCCGTCAGACCCCCGAGGAGGTCCAGCAGGGTGGACTTTCCGCAGCCGCTCGGTCCGACGACCGCCAGGAACTCGCCCTTGGCGACGTCGAGTTCGATCGAGTCGAGGGCCATGAACCCGGAGGGCCGGCGGTCTCCCGCACGACCCCGGACCGGGAACGTCTTGGTGACCTGACGAAAACTGATGTGCTCGGTCATGGCGGGCTCAGCTCCCGGCGGCGGGGGAGGTGGGCGAGGCGGGAGAGGTGGCCGAGTAGCCGTTGAACTGGTTGGTGTAGAGGTCGGCCGCCTTGACCTGCCCGGCCTTGATGTCACCGTGGGCCGTCAGCCAGTCGATCCAGAGCTGGAAGGTCTGGTCGGTGATCCGGCCGCCGGGCTCGGCGACGCCGAAGGACTTCCAGTACTGGAGCGCCGCGACGTCCTCGTTGCGGCCACGGCGCCTGATGATGTCCGTGCTGCGGGCGATCACCTCCTCGCGCGGCGTCGTCCGGGCCCACTCGATCGCCTTCGCGACCCCCGTCACGAAGACCCTCGACGTGGTCGGGTTCTGCTTGAGGAACCGGTCGGTCAGCACGTACGTGCCGGCGCTGAAGGCGCCCAGCAGGTCGAAGTCGCTGAACAGCGGCCTGATCCCGCCCGCCGCCAGCGCCTTGTCCCGCAGGACGCCGCCCAGCGAGGCGACCTCGATCTGCTTCTGCCGCAGCGCCTGCTCGGTGTTGACCGGGGGCACGACGATCCGCTCGACCCGGCGCAACTCCGGTGCGGCGAAGCCGTTGCGCTGGAGGTAGGTGTCCAGCACCGCCTCGACGTGGGCCCCGAGCGTGTTCATCCCGACCTTCTTGCCGACCAGGTCCCGGGCGGAGCGGATCGGGCTGTCCTCCAGCACGTAGTAGCCGTTGTAGGAGGCGGCGTCGACGCCGTAGTAGCTGATCGCCGCCTTCACCGGCGCCCCGGCCGAGATCAGCTTGACGACGGCGCCGTTGAACGCCCCGCCGAAGTCCGTCTGCCCGGTCGCCGCGGACTGGATGTCCTGCGGGCCGCTGATCGTGTTGCCCACCCACTCCAGCTTCACGTCGCCGAAGTAGCCGAGGTCCTCGGCGAGTTCGGGCAACGTCACCTGCCCCACCCAGCCCTGGTAGCGGAGCTTCTTCGTCTCGGCCCCGCCGCCGGCCGCCGTCGCCCGGCCGCAGGCGGCCGCCGCCGCCGCGACCGCGGCCAGCGTGAGGAACCGGCGCCGGGAGGTGGGTGGGGAAGCGGGTGGGGAAGCGGGCCATGAGGTCACGGACATGGGAGGTCCTTTGCGGGGTCGGCTGGGTACGCCGACGGGGACGGGCAGCAGGGCTGCCCGTCACGCGGCGAGGCGGGTGAACGGCTGGTGGTGACACGGGAGCACCCGGCGCACCGGGCCGGGGCGGAGGCCCCGCGGAGGCTGCGGGGCTGCGGGGCTGCGGAAGACGGCACGGCCGCGTACGGCGACAGCCCGGAGCGGCGGCCGCGACGGCAGCGCGACCGTGCCGTCAGGACGGCCGCGACGGCAGGGCGGCCGTGCTGGTTCAGGTCGGCAGGTGAGAGGAGCGCGTCAGCGCGAAGGAGCGCCGGTCAGTGGCAGACAGCACAGATGGCGCTCGCGTGTCGTCGCAGATCGACGTGCAGGCGGCCCACAAGGCGCTCGGATTGGCTCACGTCCGAAAGCCTGGCAGCCGACCCGAACCAGGTCAACGAATGTTCAGCCGTTGGAAGAAACCCGCCTCGGCCGGGGCGGTGTCACGCGCCTTCACACCGCGCGGCGCCGGGGGTCGCGCCCGTCTCCGGCGGATGCTCGGAACCTGGGTGGCCCGCCCGCCGCGTCACCCGAGAGTCCACTGCTGATTCCGGCCGCCGCTGCAGGTCCACAGCTGGACGGGTGCGCCGTCGGTGGTGGCCAAGCCGGCCACGTCGAGGCAGAGCCCCGACTGCGCCCCGGTGATGGTGCCGTTGGAGTTCAACGTCCACTGCTGGTTGGCCTGCCCGTTGCAGGTCCAGACGATCGCCTTCGTGCCGGGGCTGGTGCCGTGCGCATCGGCGTCCAGGCACAGCGTGCTACCGCCGACGGTCACGGTCAGCTGGTTCGACGGCGTACGGGTCCAGGCCTGGTTCGCGCCGCCGTTGCAGGCGTAGATCTGCTGCTGCGTGCCGAGTGCCGTGGTGTTCGCATCGGTGAGGCACTTGCCCGCATCCACCGCCCGCAGTGCGCCGGTCGTACCGCCGCTGGAGGACCCCGCGTCCAGGCCCATGAAGTGGACGGCGGAGGCGGCCATCGCGGTGCCCTGGACCGGCAGTTGGTGCCCGGCCCCGGCGATGCTGTACGCCTCGACCTGGGTGGTGCCGGCACTGTTGTCGTACCGGGTGCGGGTCCAGTTGGCCGCGGGGGTGTCCGTGGCCGACGGGGTCTGGCTCACGCCGAGGACATCGGTCCACTGCTTGATCTCTTCACCGAGGTTGTTGTGGCTCAACGTGGTGTCGGCCGTTCCGTGCCACAGCTGCACGCGCGGCCGCGGACCGGTGTAGCCGGGATCCCCCGTGTTGCGGACCAGGCCGCCCCACTGCTGCGGGGACATGGAGACCTGGCCCTGGGCGCAGGCCGAGTTCCAGCCGCGTACGGAGCCGGTGTAGAAGCAGTGGTAGGGCACTCCCATGAACGCCGCGCCCGCCTTGAACACGTCGGGGTAGTCGGCGAGCATCACGTTCGTCATCATCCCGCCCGACGACTCCCCGGTCACGTACACGGAGTTGGCGTTGCCGCCGTAGTGCTGCTCGGTGTAGGTGATCATGGACATGAGCCCGACCGGGTCACTGCCGCCGTTGCGGGTCGACGCCTGGTCGGAGGAGACGTCCCAGCAGCTTCCGCTGGGGTTCGTCGAGGGGTAGACGACGAGGAACCCGTACCGGTCGGCCAGCGACGCGAAGTCGGTGCTCGAGTACATGTAGGGCCCGGTCCCCTGGCACCCGTGCAGGGCCAGCAGGATCGGGGGGTTGGCCTTGACGTTGTTCGGCACGTACAGGTGCATGAGCAGGCCGGTCGGGTTGGGACCGAAGTTCGTGATCTGGGTCAGCGAGGCGGCGGCGGCCTGGGGGACTGCGGTGGCCTGGGGAGCGGCGCTGGCTTGCGGGTCGGCCTGGAGGCACACGCCGACCGCCAGGCCGACCGCGGCGGCTATGCCCAGTAAGCGGGCCTTGAGGGAACGGGATCGAAACATGGGGTGCCTCTCCATCCGGGGTTTGTCATGAGCGTGAATTATCTTCCCGGTGTCACCGCCGAAGAAACAATGCCGAAACACACGCCCGCACCGGTGCCTGGGTCGGTCGACCGCTGCCCTCAGCCCCCGCGCCACCGCGACCAGTTCCCCACCCGCGCCGAGCCGGTGACCGTCCCGAGCGGCCAGCGCGTGCCACACTCTGCGCGGACCACGCGGGTCCGGCACCTGAGCCAATTGCTCCAGCAGACCCGGCACCTCCCTAGGGGTTGTCTAATTTTCCGGCATCTAGAAAAGCGGCGCTGAGCTGGGGAAAAGCCCGACGGCGGACGCAGGCGGCGGGTTACCTGCGGTGGTGGCCGCGGTGCCATCTGCGGTGGTGCCTACGTGTAGGTCGCCGAGGGCCGCGGTCGGCCGGCCACGGCAGCGCGGACGGTTCGCCGTACGCGCAGAAGGACGCCGGCCCGCCGCAGGCGCGAACTCCAAGCCGGCCGCGGGCACCAGGAGAAGGCTCTGGAGGCGATAGTGCGGGGCACAACGGAGCGTAGCCATAAGAGGGCTTCGACGCCGTTTCGCTCACTGCCCGTCAGCACAGCAGGTACGGCGGGGAAACCCGACCCCGCCGACCTGCAGTGGCAAGACATCAGGACCAGGATGGAAGTAGAGCCACCCGCACATCCGAGAAGGTGAGTGCAATGGCGAAGCTCTACGAGCCGACGGACAAGCTGCCCACGATCCTCATGTTCCAGCCCACCCGCTTCGAGATCGTCGAGGGAGACCGTCTCAACGAGTGGGAGGAACACCTGCGCGAGCACGTTGGGCTGAACGTTGCCGGCCTTCGGCCGGAGGTCACGGGGGGCCTGGCCAGCATCTCCTTCTGTCCCTTCGCGGACGACTGCGACGAGGTCTAGCGTGCCTCGCCCGTCCAGGAGCGGCTGTGTGGCGATCGTCAGCCAGCACGATGACCTCCACGCATGGGCGGTTCGGAAGGAGCTCATGGACCACCGGGGCATGCGGTGCGACATCGTCCCCAGCGACTGTCTAGCCGACGACGGCGGGTTGGTGTGGGCAGGTCCCGGCGGCGACGGATTCCCGCCGACGCTTCCGACCCTGGGTGGAGGACGACTCGACGTAGAGCGGATCGACGCCGTCTGGTTCCGCCGAGGGTACGTCTCGCAGGCCGCCAGGCCGTCGTCTGGCGATTCGACGTCCGACGACCCAGACGACGGCGACCCGCTGTACACGGAGGTGGTCGACAGCAACAGCTCCTGGGCACTGCTGGGTGTCCTCCTCGGCAGTTTCCAGGGCCGATGGGTGAGCGACCCATGGGCGACCCGCGCCGCAGAGAGTAAGGCACTGCAACTCAAGGTCGCCTGCGAGGCGGGTCTACGGGTTCCGCGAACCTTGATCAGCAACGACCCTGGCGACGTACGGCGATTCTGCACGCAGCTCGAGGGTCGGGTCGTGGTGAAGGCGGTGCGGGCCAGCCGCCGTACTCCCCTTCTCACCCAGAGGCTGCGGCCCGAACACCTGGAGTCGGACGACCGCATCCGGCTTTGCCCGGCCATCTACCAGGAGTGCATACCGGGACGCCGCCACCTAAGGGTCCACGTCTTCGGGGACCACGTTCTGGCCGTCGCGATCGAGTCAGCCGACCTTGATTGGCGACCCAACCTCGACTTCGCGTGCCGCGCATGCCAGTTGGACGACAAGCTCGGAACACAACTACGGCAGGTCGTCCGGGCATTGCGGCTGCGTATGGGGGTGATCGACCTGAAGTACGACGGAGAGACGCCCGTCTGGCTTGAGATCAACCCCCAGGGGCAGTTTCTGTTCGCGGAAGGCCTGACCGGTGTTCCGCTACGGGTGGCAATGGCCGACCTGTTGTACGACGAGGCTCGAACTACCGTGTCTGAACCGCCGCAGCCGCGGATCGCCGCGTGCCCCGGGGGGCGTGTCTGACAAATGATCATCGTGCTGGTTCGCGGAGCCAGAGGATCAGGTAGGCCAGGACGACTCCGCGCGGTAGCGGGCGGCGAGCTCGTCGAACCTGGTCGCGACCGCACGGAACTGCTTGAGGCGGGCGAAGCATCGTTCAACCACGCTGCCGTCGCGGTAGAGGACCTTCTCGAAGGCGGGCGGGCGGCCGCCGTGGGATCCGCGTCGCCTGCGGTTGCTAGCCTGGTCGCGGCGTTCGGAAATCGTGGCGGCGATGCCCCGGTGCGGCAGCTGGTGCCGGATCGCCCAACTGGAATAGGCCTTGTCGCCCAGCACACGCTCCGGTGTCGTGCCCGGGACGCCGAAGCCCTGCCGCCCCCGAGGCATTTGTTTTTGAGGGCAGAGTGGGAGTACTGTCTCCCAGTCGCTCGGCTGGGAGCACCGGACACGCATCTGCGCGGACGGTCCCGGGGCGGCCAATCCCCTGAAACACCCACTTCCCAGGTTCGGGCTGGGTCGCGTCGGCATTCTCGCTTCGCGGCTCGGTGCGTATTCGGCGTGGGCGTTTTATCGGATTGCGGCCGGATTCGCCTTTCGAGGCGGAGGTCGGCTAGAGTTTGAAACGTCGGACAGGGCGTCAAGCCCGCAGAAGACGTCAGTAAGTCGGATGAATGAAGCCCCGGAAACGGAGCGGAAAACGTCTGATAAGCTGGAAACACGAAAGAACGAAGCCCGGAGGGTCCGCTGGAAGGCGGTCCGAAGGAAGCGTCCGTTCCTTGAGAACTCAACAGCGTGCCAAAAGTCAACGC